>NZ_CALEFV010000118.1 GCF_937877005.1 uncultured Fibrobacter sp.
ATAAGGAAACTGTGTTTTTTGAAGGTCTAAAACGCTTGTGGCCGGTGGCGACTGTCGCCCTTGCCGTAGGAATCGCCTGGTCCCAGAGCGACTCTGTTTCGGTTGTTTCTGCGTCAGACGCCGAGGTTACGGAACCGGATCCTGCAGAAACGGAATGGCAGCCTACATACCAGTATATTGAACTTCCACCATCGGTGAATCCCCTGAATGGTCTTCTGCCGTTTGGTGGCATCGGGTCGTCACCCCGCCTCATGAATAATTCCAAGGGGCAGGTGTTTAGTCACGATATCGATGTTTCGACCCGTGAAATGGATGTGAGCGAAAAACGCGTAAACTCCGTTTCGCGCGACACGACTACGCTTTGGACCGCGCACTACCCCGAACTTGCCGACTACGTGTCCGACATGTACAGTGTCGGGCAGAAGAGCCTGTGGTTGAATGACTTGGTCGGAAAGTCGAACGATGGTTACGAGACTCCCGAGACCGGTTCGGTTTTTGACATTACGATTCCCGTGACGATGCCTGCATGGATGCGTGATTTCGGTCTCGACAAGCCGAAGCTCATGCTGCAGGGTACGATGGATATTCGCTTGAAGGGTTATGGTGAAAAGGACGATGCCGAGGGGAGTACCAATACGAGCCTGTGGCCGAGTCCCACATTGAATTATACGCCGAACTTCATGGTGAAGGGTAAGATTGGTCCTTACATTACGGTTGAAATTAACAACGTGGAAGAAGGCCTCGGTGCCCGCAATCAGGTGCGCGTGGTTTACGAAGAATCTTACAAGGACGAATTTGAAGACTACATTCTACAGCGCGTAGAAGCCGGTACCACGAACCTCGCTTTGACGGGTACGGAACTTACGGGTTATTCCGAGAACCACCAGGGCCTGTTCGGTATCAAGGCCGACTGGAAACTGGGCGACTGGAGGCTCACGACAATTGCGTCGCAGGATGGTGGAGATCAGGAAGAGTATAGTCTGAAGGCGAGCGAATCGACGACGGAGTTCCAGATTCTGGACAAACAATTCCTTGCGTACCGTTATTACTTCCTGACACAGAAGGCGAGGGATGCTTATATCAATGCGGCTATTGCCGGACGGACGACCTCGAGTTACCCGGCGACCAACTTGAAACTGTATAAGCGCAGTGCCACGAATACTACGACGGGCGTCATTGACAATGTGACGGTGGTTTACATTACGCCAACCGGTAGGACTATTGAGAAAACGGTAGACCGCATGGTGGAAATTCCGAGTAGTGAGTTTTCCTACGATTCCAAGACGGGAATCCTGAAAGTCAACGGAGTAAATCGTAACACCCTGTTGGCTGCAAGCTGGAGCAATGATCCCACGGGCAGAACTGGATCGACTATTAAGAATGGGGCGAAGGTTGTGCTCATCCAGTGGGATGCGTCGCTTTCGGAGCTGACGGATATAGACAAGCTCATGCTCCGTAACGTTTATTCTATTGGCATTTCGGAAGCGAGCTCGTCGAATTTTGTGCTGCGCATGAAGAACAAGACTGGAATTTCGGGGTCGTTCCTGAAGACACTTGGTCTCGTGGATACGACAACGGGAACGCCTTTGACAAGTGATGCGACGATCTTTAAGAAAGACGCTGCGGGCAACTATACCGGTGAAATGTGGTTGCCTTGTAAGCCGCTTTCGGAATATTCCGGACCCAATGCGACCGAAAAGGCTCGGCAGAACTGTTTGGAACCTTTGCGCAACTTGGACTCGACTGCTGCGATGGCTCAGTTGTATACATTGCCGGTCTACAATCTTTCCCGATACACGAACCGCTTCTATTTCGAGTCGGTTGGAAAACGTCGTAATTCCATTCTTAGTGTGCGAGACCCGAGTTCCAGTTATTCGGTGAGCGGAAGTTCCTGTATGGATATTTCACCGGGAACCGAAAAGGTGACTGCGGGGTCTACAACCCTTATTCGCGGCACCGACTATGAAGTCAACTACGAACTTGGCCAGATCGAACTTCTGAGTGAACGAGCCCTTGATCCGAACAAGGATATCAAGGTGAGTTATGAATGCGAACCACTGTTTGAAATAGACAACAAGCTTTTGCTGGGCGCCCGTGCGGAGCTTCCGCTCGACCTGTATGGCATGGGCGCAGGTTCGGTGTTTGGCATCACCGCCCTTTACAAGAGCCAGAGTACGACGGCAACAACACCGACGCTCGGTAACGAACCATATTCCAGCGTGCTCTGGGGAATGAACCTCCGCTTGCAGGATTCCGTGGGGGCACTGACAGATCTAGTGAACATGATCCCGGGAATCAATACTACGGCGCAGTCTTCTTGGCGCTTTGAAGCGGAATTTGCCGCTAGCCGTCACAATGCGAATACGAGCGATGCCAATTCGGCGTTGGTCGAAGACTTTGAGGCGACCACGTCGGGCCTGACTTATCCTTTGTCCAGGCTCTCGTGGTACCATGCATCGCCTCCGGGCGGTGTGGAGTCAAATTTGACAACTTACATCGAGAGCCAGGATTACAAGCACCAGGGTGAGTTTATCTGGCACAGCAACAATACGGAACTTTACAAGAACATCTACCCGTCGGTGGGCAATTCCGATGTGGATAACCAGCACTTGACAGTGCTCAAGATGACCTTGCGTGCCAATGATAATCTGTCTGGAAATTCCTGGGGTGGTATCATGCGTCCGAATAGCAGCTACTACCAGGATTTGAGCGACATGAAGTATATTGAAGTGGTTGCTCGTGGTAATGTGGGCTCCATATACCTTGATCTCGGCTTGGTGAGTGAAGACCTTGCTATCAATGGTTATAAGCCGAATGGGATGTACGATGGTGAAAACGATCTTGGAACGACGACAGCCCTGCATGACAAGGGCTTGGACAATGCTAGCGGTTCCGATGAAACTCGTCAGGTGTGGGACTGCCGTGTGTCGGGTTGCGAATCGTCTATCTACAGTACGCTGAATACGGATGCTTCTTCTACGGATATCGCACGTGATAATTTTGACGAAGACTTGGATGACGAAAGTGATCCACCGGTAGCTATTAACGGTACCGAAAAGAACTCGGGTGAGCGTTCCTACGATACGGAAGATATCAACAAGAATGGGTCGCTTGATACGGACATTAGCTTCGTGCGTTATCGCATTGACCTTTCGGACGAGGATCCTCTCCATTTCGAAGTGCTGAAGAATGGATGGCGCAAGTGGCGCATTCCGCTGAATCAGTACGATACGATCGTTTCGCCGACGGGTGGTGATTATCGGACAATCCTTTCCGAAGCGCAGTTCAGTAGGCTGTGGATGGGCCGCTTGAACAATGGCGTTGCCGAAGCCAAGGTTCAGATTGTGAATTTGGCAGTGGTTGGGAATGCCTGGGAAGAAACGACTGTCGCCGATATGTACAGGACCTCCTCGACAGAAAATTCCCAGATCGTGGAAGTGAATGGTGTCCCGACAAAGGTGACGGAATCGGTTTCTGCAAGTGATACGACCTATATTAGCGTGACAACGATTAATAACCGCGAAGATGCTAATAAGTATCACAAGTCCCCGAATACGACGACAGAGCGTGATTCCGATACGAATGCTCCGCTGAAGGAAACGGCTCTTGTACTGAATTATCATAACATGAGTCCCGGTCAGGAAGTCGGTGTGACGAGAATTTTTGAAACGGATGTGAAGGATTTCTCGTCATATCGTTCTATCATGATGGAAATCCACTATGAGACCGATGCGACATCGGTGCCGGTTCGTTTCGCGATACAGTTCGGTGAAGGTTCGCTAGAAGGTTCTAGCGATTACTACGAATGGAGCTTCCGTCCGGTAAATTTGACTCGCAAGGATGGCGAACGTGAACAGGATAGTCACGAACGCAACTGGCTCGACAATGCCTTTGCGATGAATGTCTCTGATTTCTCTGATCTGAAGCGTGGCCGCCGCCCGCCTTACCTGAGTGCAGTGGAAAAGGACCTGGGCGGCGAACGTGAAGAAAAACTGCGCTTGGTGGGTAATCCCTCGATTACGAGTATTGACTGGATGCGCTTTGTGATTATTGCGGATTCTTCCGCCTCGGCAGAAGATCTGAAAGGCGAATTCTGGATCAATGACTTGCGCCTTTCCGATATGGATACCGAATGGGGATATGCGGCCCGTGTGGGAGGTCAGGTAAATTTTGCAGACTTCATTTCGTTGTCTGGTACAGTGCGATACCAGGATGGTGCATTTGCGACGCTTTCGACTTCGAATGGTTCGCCGAAGCCGAAGGCTTCTGAAGCGGCGTCGCAGTTGGACGTGGCTAGCGACTTCACGATGAACTTGAACAAGTTCCTCAATGATAGTGCCGGATTCCATATTCCGCTTTCTTTGGGATACCACACTTCGACAAAACGCCCCTACATGAAACCGACCGATGATATGGAACTCAAGCGTAGCAGTTTCGTGGACTTGACTGGTGACATGTTCCAGAACAAGCTTGAGGTGGGCTCGGACAAGGAAGAACAGGGCTTGCGCGATGATGCGGAATCTAAGGGCTATCAGTCCTATGTGCGCGACAAGTCTTTCGGCATCAGTTACCGCAAGGATTATCATGCGCATGATTCCAAGCTCGGTGAAGTCATGTCGCAGATTTTCCTCGATCGTCCGGCATTCAGTTATTCATACAACGAATCGGAAGGACGTGCGACAACGTCGGCTGACTCGTCCTATTCCTACCATACGATAATAGAATACCGTTTGGGAACTTTTAGCTTGTTCAAGTTTAGACCGATGGAAGGTCTCTCGAAATACGACTGGCTGAAACCACTATCCAAGACGGAATTTGAACCTTGGCCGCAGACATTTGACCTTACGCTTTTCGACTTGAACTATGTTCGCTATGTGAACCAGAACCGCGATCCGGATTATGTGAAACCGCAGGTTGACAAAATCGTCACGTATACGACGGAATTGAATCATAAGCTGAACATGCGTTGGAACATTCTGTCGTTCCTTACGACCAGCTATTCTTTGAACATCAAACGTGATATGTATGGTGGTGGTGACCGCGAAGCTTTCGTGAAGGAAAATTTCTTCACTTCGCGCGATGGCGGACTATTTGCTAGCGATTATATCTTTGACTATGACCATACCGATCGTAGGGTCTATGTGTCTGGCGACAGCGTGGTGGCAATCCCGTACGATACTATTCCGAGAGTTTCTGATAATGGCGATACGCTTGCCATTGACATGCAGAACCCCGAATCCTATATGATTATGTACGATACGACGGTGTTCTACAAGGTGGATAGCGTTGGTCATAGGGAGTATGGCCGCTCTTATGGTATTCTCCGCAATGAACGAGCCCGTTCTCAGCAGTTCAAGATTGGCTTTAATCCGAAGCTTATTCCGTTCATTCCGTTTACGACGAATTTCAGTTCTGATTTTAACCAGCAGAAGACGATTCCGGATGATTTCAACTTCATGGACGAAACTGCTGTAGAAAAGAATTACTGGACGATTTCTCAGACCAACCGTTTTGAATTTTCGCCGTCCTTAAAGGTCCTCGATCTGGCGAATTCATTCGGTAAGGGCAATGTGGTGGCGAGTGCCTTTGAAAAGGTCAAGTGGCGTGAGGTCCGTTTCAACTGGACGGCGAGCACCAATACAGTCGGTGAAAACTTTACCCTTGCCCAGTTGTACGAAGAACAGGGCGTGACGCCGATGCAATATTACCTATATGGCCTTGGACTTGGTAACGGCTATCGTAATCGCGGCTTCTACAATATTGTTACGGGCGATATGGGGCTTGACCACCGCGATGATTACAAGCGTTTTGCTCAATACAGGAACCATCATGTCGATACGCTCGTTTACCAAGGCAATTTCCGCCATTCTGTATCTCGTCAGTTCCAGGTAGGATCGGGAATTACACTTCCGATTTGGGATATCGGCGTAACGGGTGATCTGCAGTGGAAAGAAGATTTCTCGCAGTCCAGAGAGTATCCGATGTACCTTGATACGACTACGGTTTGGCCGAAGATTGGTGTCGGCGTGACGGTGCCGAATTTCTCGCAGCGCGTGTCGTTCCTGAATTCCTTCCGCAGCGTATCCACATATCACCGTTTCGATTACGCCTACACGACGACGGTTCATCCGTTCCAGAGTGCAGAAGATTCCTGGTCGCAGAGTATAAACTTTAATCCGCTAATCCGCGTCACGTTCTTGCTGCAGAATAACATGCGTATTGAAAATAGCGTTCGCATGAAAATCGAGGATACGGACCGCCGTCCGAAGGAAGAAGTGATTGGCATTACCACGTGGCCCGACTCGGTCAGCAATAGCCGCGATACGACGGATTATTACTGGGAAACTCCGTGGATCCATACTTCGCTGTATAATGATTTCATGTTCAACATCGGCGATGATTTTACGATTACCTATCCGTTAAAGCTCGACAAGGCCTTGAAGTTCTTCAAGTGGTTCTTCAAGTTCAAGAATTCCATTGACCTCAAGTTTACGGCCGGTTACGACTATAAGAAGACGATTCGTAAGGAATACGATCCTGACGAAGGTTACGACATGTGGAATAAGGAAAGCGGTACCGACGGAGTCTTTAGGGAATGGGATTTTGGAGATTGGCAGCCGACTGCATATAAGCCGAAGTTGTCTTTGACGGATCGGACTGTTCCCTCGCGCACGCATGAATGGTTTGTTCGCCCGAGCGCGGGTTACCAGTTCAACAAGATTGCCTCGATGAGCTCCTATATTGAATATCGACAAATCCATGAAAAACTCGATGACGAAACGCCGCACTTGCGTCAGATTCTGCAGTTCGAAATTGCCTTGATGCTGAGGTTTAATTAGTGGCTAGAGTCGCGGTGGGCATGAGCGGGGGTGTTGACTCGTCGGTGGCAGCACTTCTATTATTGGAACAGGGGTATGACGTATTTGGCGTGACCCTGCGTGTTCTGCCGCCATTGGCCGGTACCTACGACCCCGAACAGGATGAAAGCGTGTTACGCGCCCGTGCCGTTGCGGAAAAGCTCGGCATAGAGCATTACGTGGCGGTGTGTGATGACGCATTTACGGACCGTGTGCTCAAGCGCTGTCATGACGATTTTGCGATAGCGCGTACACCGAATCCATGCTGCTATTGTAACCGATTCGTGAAATTTGGCTGGATGATGGATTTCGCCCAGGAACATGGAGCCGATTTCCTGTCGACGGGGCATTACGTAGAAGTGAAAGAGGTCAATGGCGTACGTAGGCTTTTCAAAGGGAAGGACTGCGCCAAGGACCAGAGCTACTTTTTGTTCGGTGTGCCAGACGAGGCGCTTGCTCGCGTCATGACCCCACTCGGGGGCATGGAAAAGCCCGACGTGCGGGCTTTGGCTTCGAAGCATGGCTTCGAAAACGCGAGCACGAGCGATAGTCAGGATATTTGCTTTGACATTTATGGCGACGATTATACAGCCTTCTTGCAAGACCGCTTTGGGAGAATGACTCGCCCGGGCCGATTTGTCGATGAAAGTGGCAAGGTGTGGAATACGCATGACGGCTTTCACAAGTACACGGTGGGGCAACGCAAGGGGCTTGGCGTTGCGCTGGGCGTCCCCGCGTTCGTGCAAAGCGTGAATCCGGAAACGGGCGATATTCTGGTGACCGCAGATAAGTCGGCGGTTTCTGCCACTGAAGTCCGTATCGATAACTGCGTGTGGCATGGCATTAACCCGGTGACAGGTGTTGCTTATGCTGCGGGAGACACCTTCGAATGCGAAGGGATGGTTCGCTACCGTCAGCGTGCTGTCAGGTGCCTGGTCAAGATTCTGGAAGACAACTGCGCACTTGCGCAATTTGCACAACCGTTATTCGCCGTAACGCCCGGTCAGTGCGCTGTCTTTTATGACGGCGATATGGTAGTGGGTGGCGGCTGGATCCGTTAGGATTATTTCACAATTCCGACATCGGACTGTTTTACGAATCCGCGGACTTTCTCGCCTAGGCGGATTTCGACGAAGTTACCTTGTTCGCTCAGGACTTCGAAGCTCGTTCCTTCGGAAAGCGTATTGAGCGTCTGCGACTTGTCGCTAGGGGCGCTTGTCACGTCGGCATCGGCGGCCGTGACGACCCCCGTAATTTCGGTTTCAGTGACAAAAATCTTATAGCCGGCGCTCATCGCGATGATGCAGAAAAAACAGGAGAAAGCGAATGCTGCTCCAGTCAGGAGGTTCTTGGCCTTGCCGCTTCGGCTGATGCGTCTTGCGACGGCGAGTAAAGTTATCGCCCAAAAGATTCCGAGAATCGTCCACATTTGCACTTTTAGGGAAAGCGCATGATGAACCTTGAAAAGTCCTGAAAGAAGCGGGTTTTCTTCGCCGTCTTCATCCACCTTGTCGCGGGTCATGGCCTCTGCGTACTTGAGATTGTGCTGAATGTCGTCGCTACTAGGAGCGAGGCGGAGTGCCGACTTGTAATAGTAAATGGCAAAGCCGAGCTTCCCGTTTCTAAAGTAGGCGTTTGCCAAGTTGTAGTAAAGGTCGGCGTTTTCGGTGCCGTTGTCGACGCAGGTGCGCCATTCGTCGATGGCGCGGTCAAAGTCGCCGTCATTGTATGCCTTGACGCCTGCTTCGATACCGTTACAGTGCTCTGCAGCAAAGCTTACCGTCGCGAATGCGATCACGAAGATAAAAAGAATGTTTCTAAGCGTGTTCATCGTAATTCTTCCTACCGTCTACCTATTAGTTCGCAAAGTTTTTCGATATCGTTCAACATCTGTTTCTGTTCTTCTGTGGAGGGATTCACCGGAGCAAAACGAGCGAAAGCGCATTTGTCGAGCCAGCTGTCGATGGCGGCGATGGTTTCGTCCTTCATTCCGAGCTTCGCCAGTTCCTCCTTCATTTGCGGGCGAGTCATGCCTTTGAATTCCAGGTTCGTCTTGTCACTTAGGTAATTGACGAGGCCGTTTTCGAGTGCG
Organism: uncultured Fibrobacter sp.; assembly: GCF_937877005.1. Taxonomy (GTDB): domain Bacteria; phylum Fibrobacterota; class Fibrobacteria; order Fibrobacterales; family Fibrobacteraceae; genus Fibrobacter. Next base: position 8,950 of record NZ_CALEFV010000118.1, read on the forward strand.
GCATAGAGTGCCTTGGCGTCGCCTTTTTGAAGCGCTTTTCGTGCATCGGCAAAGCGGGCCTTGAGCATCTTGTCTGCTTTGTCCTTGCGAATCAGGGCGGCGTTGCTGTTGTGCTTGCGGCGGCTACGGACGATAAAGGTAACGATCAAGTAGAATGGAATGGCCGCTGCAAAAAGGGCCCAGTATAGGATGTCCTTGTAGGGGGCGATGCTGTTTGCGGAGTCGTTCACCTTGTGAATGAAGCGGATGTCCGAACCGAGCGACTCGATTTCTTGCTTCTGGACCATGGCAGGTCCCTGAGCGGCTGGAGCCTGGAAAATGGCTTCGGCGCTGGCGTCACCTTTTTCGACAACAATGTTCCATGGGCCGGCCTTGGCTGTTTCGTATTTCTTCTTGGTAGGATTGAACCAGGAATAGGTGATTTCGGGAATCGCGAATTCGCCCTTCTTCTTGGGATAAAGGAATACGCGGATATTCTTGGTCGTGATGACCTTGTTCCCGACGATTTTCTTGTTGATATCGTTTTCGGGAGGTACCGAACGGAATTCGCTGAAGTCAGGAAGCTTGGGGTCGGCAATGGAACCCGGAAGTCCATCGCCCTTGATGTTGATGGAAAGTGTCATGGCTTCGCCCACCTTCAGACTGGTGCGATCGAAGTCGGCAGCAAAGCTGTAGCTACCGACCATTCCGCTGAAATCGGCGGGCTTGCCTTCGGGGGGAAGGGGCTTGACCGGGATATTGACTGTGGGAGAAGAGGCTTCGGCTTCGATGGATTCCTGCTTGACTGTTCGGCTGGAGAAGGACATGCCGCCCATCTGCTTGTTCTCTTCGACGACCTTGGGCTCGCCGCGCTTGGTGTACTTGAACTTGAACGGTGGAATTTGAAGGTTCCCGCTCTTGGTCGGGGAGAGCCAGGCAAATTTGGCGCTCGCCTGCAATTCGCGACGGTTGTTGTCGGCCGGTTCGAATTTCATGTTGGCGAGGTCGCTGCGGTGTACGATAAAGTCATTGCCCGTGTTCATGTCGGTGGCCTGCAGGCCGCCTTCAAAATGCTCGTAAGTGTGGAAACCGAGCGTTACCGAGAATTGTTCGCCTTCGTATACGCTGCGCTTGCTCGGCGTGAGGCTTACGGTGAGAGCTTCATCGGAGTAGGCGCGCTGAACGTTGATGGGAATGTCGCCGGTGATGTTGCGCTTTTGTCCGTCAATGTCGAGGAATATCTGGCCGATGTTGATACGGCCTGTCTTTTTGGGGGCTTTCAGCCTGAAGGTGTATACGCGCGCCTTGTAGCCGCTGCGGTTGCGGCCGCCACCGAAAAAGGAATTGAACATGTCCTCGATATCGGGGCGCATGACCTGGTCGGTACTGTCGACTCCGACAAGGGTAAATCCGTTAGCGGTTTCAATAGAAAGGGCGCCTCTGTTTTCGGGGAGTTCTGTCAAGGGAAATACGAGTTGCAATCCGAAGGTCTTGCCCGATTCGACGCGTTCCCGGTCAAGTTGCAGGGAGGGCCGTGCGAAGGCGTAAAGTGCCAGGGCGAGACTCAAAAAGATAATCCGTTTCATAGGCCTAAATTTACCAAAAAACGCCAGAAAAGACAAATACTGCTGGCGGCGAAATTTAGGCTGTAGGTGGATAAGTAAAAAAAGTAAGAAACAAATACATTAATATATCCTTTTTACTCTTGACATGTTAGTAAAATTTTGTTAAAATTGGCGCGCTGTTATAAAAAGGCGATAAAACGCCAAATTTCAAGGATAAAAGGAGTCACATGTACTGCATTCTCGCCGCCCTGCTGGTCAAGAGCTTCAAGAAGTACGCCAAGCGCGCCTAATCCGCCGCCACGTTTTTTTTACTCTCTCTAGTGATAGCCGCTAAGCTGAATAAGCTGAGCGGTGTTTTTTATTAGGAATGAGCGATGTGGAATGAAGGGGCTTTAGTCGAAATTTAAGGAGCGGCGGTAGGGGGTAAAGCCGGCGTTCCGGATAAATTCTTCTGCAGCCTCGATGGTGGTGAGGCCGTGGTTCTGTAGCACGTTTTCTTCGATGACGATGCTGTTGATGTCATCGGCGCCGCTATGAAGCCCGAGTTCTCCTAGCGAGAGCCCCATGCCAAGGAGCGACACCTCGATATGCGGGATATTGTCAAGGTACAATCGGGAAAGAGCGAGAAGCTTGAGGTATTCGTCGCCGCGTACATGTCGAATCGGGAACTTGTCTGTCTGAGGCTGGAAAGTCCAGACGACGAAGCTCTTGAATCCCTGAGCGATGTCCTGTGTCTTGCGCACGTAGTCTAGATGTTCTATGATTTCTTCGGGTGTTTCGATGCTGCCGAAGACTATATTTGCGCTACCGGGGAGGCCTTTCCTGTGGCAGGTGGCGAGCGTGCCGCACCAGACTTGGGCGGGGAGCTTTTTCGGGCTGAGCAATTGGCGCATGCGGTCGGAGAGAATCTCGGCTCCGGCACCCGGTACGGAACTTAGGCCAGCCTCCTTGAGAATGTCGAGCAGCTCGTCAAGGGTCATGTTGTTGAACTCGGCGATACGCTTGAGCTCGACCGGAGAGAATCCGCGGACTTTCACGCCGAGTTCGCGAGTGAGCATTTTCAGGACATCGACATAGTAGTTGAGGGGAATATCCTTGTTGACTCCGCCCTGCAAAAATATCTGGTCGGCGCCTTTGGCCTTGGCTTCGTTCGTCTTCTGGCGGATTTCGTCTAGACTAAGCACGTAGGCTTCGCTACTGTGGGCGGGCCTGCAGAAGCTGCAAAAACTGCAGGTAATTTCGCAGACATTTGTATAGTTCACGATTCGGAAAGCGGTGTAGCCGACTTTGTTGCCCGGATTCAGACGGTGACGTACGGTGTTGCCAGCCTCAACGACGTCAGTCCAGGAAGCGTTTTTCAATATGTCGAGGGCTTCCGCCGGTGTGAGGCGTTTTCCTTCAACAGCTTTGAACAACAAGGAATTCATTGTCATAGAAGATACAAAAATTTGAGATGCTTCTGCCGAAAATTTCTAAAATTAGACCGATGTCTACTGTTATCCTGTTTAACAAGCCCTATGGAGTCCTGAGCCAGTTCACGTCAGAATCTGAACACACCGCTCTCGACACATTCAACTTTCCGTCGGGAGTCTATGCGGCGGGGCGCTTGGATCATGACAGCGAGGGTGCGCTCCTGCTGACGGATAATGGCAAGTTAATCAAGAAACTTCTTGATCCGAAATTTGAACACCCGCGCACTTACCTCGCGCAAGTCGACGGACAAATTACCGAAGATGCTGTACGCAAACTCGCTAAAGGCGTAGACATCAGGGGTTACCACACCAAGCCCTGCAAGGCAGAAATTGCCGAGGAACCCGATTGGCTTTGGCCTCGCAATCCGCCGGTGCGATTCCGTGCGAATATTCCTACCAGTTGGGTACGCCTGACGCTCATCGAGGGCAAAAACCGACAAGTCCGTCACATGACGGCGGCAGTGGGCTTTCCGACGCTCCGCCTGGTCCGCGTGCAAATCGGCAACATTCCGCTCGGCGCCTTAAGGCCGGGCGAGTGGCGAGTTGTTACGGAAAAGGTTATTTAGCTGTAAAGTCGCTAGGTTTTACGCCATAGAATACGACATCGTCAATCCAGAATTCCGTGCTATCGTAGGCGGCGATCGAAATCGTCGTCACGGACTTGCTAATGACTTCCCAGCCGAGGTTGCCGTACAAGTCGTCGCGCGGCTTGAAGTTTTCTGGCTTTATAACGCGGCGCTGCCATTCGTCACTCGTCTTGAGCGTATCGTAGGCGAGTGTCTTGCCTTCGGTGTTCGATTCGCCCAAGGTTTCCAGAATGATCGAGATGACACCCTTGCCGCGAGCGTAGTAAACGATAGAATCGGTTGCGGACACATCGCAGGGCGATTCTTCTTTGCAAATCCAGATTCCGTAGAACGACCAGGAACCACGCTTGGCTGCCGAAGTTTCCCAATAAATGGCGTTCCCTTTGCGGTCGGCGCCCGCTTCGACAATGAATTCCGAGAGGTCTTTGCGGGTCTCGGGAATGGTTTCGACTTCGGGAGTTGTCTTGACGCTTGTGTCGGTAGAAGACATGTAGCCCGTTTCGCTGATGCCGAGTTCCTTGATTGTGAATTGGGCGCTTGCCGATTCAAAGTCAAGTACCTTGACCGAGTCGGGTTCGAAAGTGCAAATGTTCGCGGAAGCCGCCTCACCTGTCTTGATTTCTGCAGACTGCTCGACAACGCTGTCGCCAATAGTGATACGCATGTCGTATTCAAATGGTGGTAAGGAATCAATTTCGTAAAAACCCTCGCTGTCAGTTTTTACAAGACGGTCGGTACCGTACACTTGAATCCAGGCAAAATCTACACCTTCTGGCAGGTACACCTTGCCGCTCAGGTTGCCCGTCTTCTGCAAGACGAATATCGCCGAATCGCCATTCTGCACGTCTTCGGCCAGGATTTTTCTGAAAAGGCCTGCACCTCTGTCTACAATTTCAATAGTCGCCTCGTCTACGGAGAGGCTGTCCATGCGGAAATATCCCAGGGAATCGGTCATGTATTCCGCGTAGAAATCCGTCTTTGCAGATTTTTCGTCAAAGGCGTGAACATGGTTCACCGATCGCATGCGGGCAATCGCATTCGCCGCAGGCGTGGAATCTTCTCGGACGATCTGAATCAGGTAGGCGTTCTCCGTTTCAACGGTACTGATGCCTGCAACTTCGGAATCCTTGGAGCAGGCCCAGAGTGCAACAAGTACGAAAAGTAAAAGAAACCTGTTCATCTTTTGGTCACCTCTTTTTTGACTTGTTGGCTGTTTGGCACTTCGGCTACCGGGTACAGGGCAAAGATGAATTGCATCGCCCTGTTCGGTTCCTTCACCTCGCCGACTCTTTTTTGCACTTGGCGCCTGAATTCGAGAGTCATTTCATTCAAATCGGAAAAACAGTCTTCATCGACGCCGACGAGTAACGATGAAATGTTTCGTTTGGCAGGCTCTACGGAAACCAAGGCGTTTTGTGCCAGAGCCAATAGCTGGTTTTGGTAGCTGCGGATTGCAGCCGTCTTAGTCGCTGAACCTGCCGAGGTAAAGTTGACTGTCGTTGCGGCATATCGTTCCGATGCGAGCGGCGTTATGAGCTTCAGATTCTTGAGAACCTTTATGGCTTCGCGGACCTGGTCTTCCGAGACGCTCGGAGAAATCTGCTTCACCAGACGCGAGACCTCGGCGTGTCCGCCATTCATTTCGATAAGGGCGCGTACGACGGGAATCCACCACTTGCTAAGGAAGAGATACTCGCTGGCGTTGAATTTTCTCAGGTCCACGTCCTGGAGCGAAAGCGTCATCTTGTAGAGTTTTTCCTTCTTTGCGGGTGACTTCGTCTTGGATGCCGCCACCAGGATTTCAAAAATCTCAGCGCTGCGTCCCTTCAGGTCTAAAAGGTCCTTTGCTAGCGGGATGCTGCGGTTCGGCAGGTGTAGTTCCTTATTCAGCACGCGGAACATCTGACTTGTCTCGAGCCCGAGTTTCTGGCCCATCATCTTGTACGAATACAGCGGCATATCCAGCTTGCGCTGGGTATAGTAATTCTTGAGCAAATCCCTGTAGTCGCTAATTTCGTCAATGTTGAGCATATCTATAAAATAACCTTTTCTTTGCAGAAAAAGACAAAAAAGAACGACTCCCCTTTGATAAAAATACAATAGAAAAATCCCGCCGGTTGTTCCGACGGGAATTTTGATTGTGGCAGGCAGTAGCATCACTGCCAACTGCCTACTGCCAACTGCTTACTAAATTAATCCTTCAAAGAAATTATTTCCCTTATCGTCGACCAAGATAAAGGCGGGGAAGTCCTTGATGGTGATCTTGCGGATGGCTTCCATGCCGAGTTCCGGGAAGGCCACGATGTCGTTCGAAAGGATGTTCTGTTCAGCGAGAATGGCTGCCGGACCGCCGATAGAGCCGAGGAAGAATCCACCGTACTTCTTGCAGGCGTCGGTCACGTCCTGGCTGCGGTTGCCCTTCGCGACCATGATCATCGAAGCGCCCTTGCTCTGGAAGCGCATCACGTACGGGTCCATGCGGTTGGCGGTCGTCGGGCCGAAGCTACCCGTCGGCATGCCAGCCGGAGTCTTGGCCGGGCCGGCATAGTAAATCGGGTGGTCAGACACGACCTTGAGCACGGTCTTTTCTTCGTCGGTGAGTTCTTCGCCACGTTCCTGCTTGTCGAAGATTTCTGCGATCTTCGCGTGGGCCATGTCGCGGGCCACAATCATGGTGCCCTTGAGGCTGAGGCGGGTCTTCACCGGATACTTGGTGAGGTCGGCGAGCACTTCCTTCATGGGGCGGTCGAGGTCGATTTCCACAGCCGGAGCGAGGTTCACGGCGTTGCCTGCCGGAATGTAGTTTTCCGGATGGTGTTCCATCTTTTCGAGCCAGAGGCCGTTCTCGTCAATCTTTGCCTTGATGTTGCGGTCGGCAGAGCAGCTAACGCCGATAGAAACCGGGCAGCTTGCGGCATGACGCGGAGCGCGAATCACGCGAACGTCGTGCACCAGGTACTTGCCGCCGAACTGGGCGCCAATGCCTGTCTTCTGGCAGATGTGCAGAACCTTTTCTTCCATTTCGAGGTCGCGGAAAATGCGGCCGCCTTCGGAACCCGTGGTCGGAATATCATCGAGGTATCCGCAGCTAGCGAGCTTCACCATGTGCGTGTTCATTTCGGCAGAGGTACCGCCAATCACAATCGCGAGGTGGTACGGAGGGCAAGCTGCTGTACCCAAGGTCTTCACCTTTTCGGCGAGGAACTTTTCCAAGGACTTCGGGTTGAGGAGCGCCTTGGTCATGGGCCAGTAGTAAGTCTTGTTGGCAGAGCCACCGCCCTTGGCCACAAAGAGGAACTTCATCTCGGCGCCTTCTTCGGCGTGGATGTCGATCTGGGCAGGCAGGTTGCAACCGGTGTTCTTTTCTTCGTACATGGTAAGCGGTGCAATCTGGCTGTAGCGCAGGTTCTTGGTGGTGTAGGCGTTGTAGATACCTTCGGAAATCGCTTCGGCATCGTCAAAGCCCGTCCACACCTGCTGGCCCTTGTGGGCAACGCAGATTGCGGTACCGGTGTCCTGGCAGAACGGGAGAATGCCCTTTGCGGCAACGCAGGCGTTCTTGAGCATGGTGAGGGCCACGAACTTGTCGTTGTCCGAAGCTTCCGGGTCCTGCAAAATCTTTGCGACCTTCGCCGTGTGGGCCGGACGCAGGCAGAATTCGACTTCTTCAAAGGCGGCCTGGGCGATCTTGGTAAGCGCCTCGGGGGCGACCTTCAGAATCTTCTTGCCTTCGAATTCGGCGACGGAAACGCCGTCTTTACCGAGGTTCACGTATTCGGTAGTATCTTCACCGTGCTGGACGGTTGCTTCGTATTTGAATGCCATAGTTAATTAGGGGTTAAGGTTAGAATCAAGGGTTAGTGAAAGGTGTGTAATGTGGAATGACTAATTGCACATCACATATCTCACATTGTTTTTTATGTGTGTAATTTAAAATTTCTAGCGGTTTTGGTCTTAAATTTCTGTCTGAATGGAGTGCTTTTACCCCTGACGATGTGCGAAAAAAATGCAAAATGCCGATGAATGGACGAAAAAAGGTGACAATTTGAACTTTTTTTGTAAAAAAATTGGCAATCGGTCAAATTTTGTGCTATTTTTTACATCGTAGAAATTTTATCTAACGAGGATTACTATGAAGATCAAGAATCTCATGCTGGCAACCATGCTTGCCTCTGCCGTTGCTTTTGCTGCTGAAGCCGCGAAGCCCGCCGCTGCCCCTGCTGCCGCCCCTGCCGCTGCTGCTCCGGCTGCCGCCCCGGCCCCTGCCGCTGCTGCTCCGGCTCCTGC
>NZ_CALEFV010000119.1 GCF_937877005.1 uncultured Fibrobacter sp.
ACGTGGAACCTAAATCTTGACCTGACCGAAGACGATTTTGAAAGTCTCGACGACCCGAGCATGACCGTGACAGGCAAGGACCTCTCGACCATCGCGGGAATATTGGGCCCGCGCAACGCCGACGGAAGCATACCCGACGTGGGGTTCTTGAAACTCAAGAAGGGAAGCCGCGCCATCGACAAGGGCGAAGATCTCGGGTTCCCGTTTGTGGGCGAAGCGCCTGACCTCGGCGCGTTCGAATACGGACTTTCGAGCAGCTCCGCAACCTCATCTAGTTCTGCCATGGGTTCTTCTTCTGGAACAGCCCGCATCATGCCGCAAAAAAGATTTGATAGCGAGACGCCTGTACGCCCCAATCATTTGAAAGGTTACCGCGACCTCAAGGGCCGCCACTACGACAAGCCGATCCGCTACCGCGTAATTTTCTAGGGTTTTTTGCCAACTAGCTAGAGAAGCGTCAGGAGCCATTCTTCTATGAAATGGCTTTCGAGTTCGTGGGCGTATTCGTTCGGGTGCCAGTTGTGTTCGTGCACCCATTGCTGTTTAAGGATTTCCGTTTTCTCTTCGTCGGGAGTCGGGTTCCTGGAACTGGAGCGCAGCATCGTAATACCGTTCACGCCGCCATCCAGGTCAAGGTAGGGCAGGCCCCATTTGATTGCAACCTGCTCGGTCGCTTCGGGATAATCCTCGGTATCGCAACCATTCGAAACGATGATGCCGATTTTTGCCTTCGGGTAGTTCTTCGTCAGGTAATCGAGTGCCACGTTGAATGCGCCGTAGAATGTAGTCGGGTCCATGTCGTCAATGTTCCCGATGGAAATTCTGTTGTGCGAATCGTTGATTCCGTAGTAGATTGTAATGATGTCTGCGTCCGAAAAGTCAGTCCGGTACATGATTCCGTTTTCCGGCTTGGTGAAGCCGTAGGTATCGTAATAGCAGATGGTGGTTCCGCCGGCGGAAATGTTCCGAACGTCGCAGCCCGTCCTGTTTCCGATCAGGTAAGAGTATACGGGAGGCTTCCCGGCGTATGGTCCTTCCTGGATGGTGGGCTTCGGGTCGAGTCCTTCGAAATCGCCTGCGCTAAAGCTGTCGCCCACAACATACCAGACGACGCCATTCAGACTCTTGCTACTGCTACTCACTACAGGCAATTCGCTGGAACTGGTTTCAACTGATTCGTCGGAACTGCTGGATTCAACAAGCGCACTTGAACTGCTCGATTCTTCTCCCATAGATAAGTTGCCCCACTCGGGACCTTCTACCGCCAAAATGCCTTCGGTCCATTCACCTCTGTAGCAGGTGTAGAATTTGCCCTTGCCGTCAGTCCATTGGCGAGTCTCGTACATGCCTAAATCCTCGCACGGACCGAGAAGCTCTTCCAGCGTTTTTTCAGTGTCTTCGCTGCTCGACGAGATTTCTTGCGGATTGTCGCTAATGATGCTGCTTGATGACAGAAATGCTTCAGAAGAGGATAGCTCACCCGTATTCTCGGTGGAAGCGATCGAATTTTCGCTGGACGAATTGTCTCCACACGAAGCCAAGCAGAAAAGGCCTATGAGCAAGGCTATGATAAAGTTGTATCTCGTATAATTCATTTTTCCCCTTGCAAGTTTGCTCTGAATGAGACTTTCTGTATATAAATGCAATTTTTGTGGGACGCTGTCAAGTGATTTATTTCAAAATAGAGTATATTACAAATATACTTGAGGTGTTTATGGACAAGAGGTTCACTTTCGCGTTTGCGCTTGCCTTGGCGGCACAGGCGTTCGGAGCCGTGTATTATGTGGCGACCGATGGCGACGATAATGCGGCTGGTTCTAAGGACAAGCCCTTCGCGACGCTCAACAAGGCGAATGCCGTAGTGCATGCGGGTGATACCGTGTGGATTCGCGGCGGCATCTACGACCTGAACGATACGGTCTATGTCCCGAGATACAAGATGACTGCTGCCATCCATTTGACGGCCAGCGGCGAAAGCGACGACAACCGCATCCATTACTTTGCCTATCCGGGTGAACATCCGATTTTCGACGCGACCAATCTCCCGGTTGGAATTGCATACGACCATGACGGCTCTATCGATAGCATCCTGTATACTTCGCCTATCGTAGTCGAGGCGAAATACCTGCACCTGAAGGGCTTCGAGGTTCGCAACACTCCCATGGTGCACAACTCGAACTCCGGCGTTTTTGTCTTTGTGAGTAAGCACATCATCTTGGAGCAGATTGAAAGCCACCATAATGCGGGCCCGGGATTCTTTGTGCACGACGGCGCATCGGGCGGCGGTGGGCATCTCTTTTTGAACTGCGACTCCCACGACAACTACGATCCTACAGGACGCCAGGGCGATGGCGAGAATGCTGACGGTTTTGGTGTGCATTATCAGTTCGATGGCGACACGACCAAGTTCTACGGATGCCGCGCCTGGTGGAACAGCGACGACGGCTTTGACGTACTTGCCCAGGAATTTCCCGTAGTCGTAGAAAACAGTTATGCCATGGGGAACGGCTATATCCATTACGGGACAAGCAAACCGCCTAACGTGAATGGCAACGGGTTCAAGATGGGATACAGCCGTAACGACAAGGGACGACACACTATCAGGAATTGTGTCGCCTGGAACAATATCGCCTCCGGTTTCTATGCGAACTACACTAGCGTCGGTAGCACCTGGACAAACAACACTGCTTACAATAACGGCGCCCGAGCCTACACCATGGCGTCGACACTTTACGCTGAAGATGAAAGGACTCGCATTGCCGAAGTGGTCCCGCTCACGGGCGACAAGGCGCACGTACTCAAGAACAACATCGCCTTCCCGAACAAGGTTTCGCAAATCGGAACGTGCTGGGAGAAAATTTCGAGCCAGAATATCGACCATTATGTGGATTGTCCGGCGGGTGAAAATAACACCTGGAACCTTGATTTGGACCTGACCGAAGACGACTTTGTGAGTCTCGATGACCCGAGCATGACCGTGACCGGCAAGGACCTCTCTACAATTCCGGGAATGCTTGGCCCACGCAATGCTGATGGTAGTTTGCCCTATGTAGGTTTCTTGAAACTCAAGAAGGGGAGCCGCGCCATCGACAAGGGCGAAGATCTCGGATTCCCGTTTGTGGGTGAAGCGCCCGACCTCGGCGCATTCGAATACGGAATGTCGAGCAACTCCGCCACCTCATCTAGTTCTGTCGCGGGTTCTTCTTCTGGGACCACTGCGATCACCGCGATGCCCCACACAAATCTTGCAGAATCTTCGGAAGCTGCACTCGTCTTTGACATGCAAGGGCGCTACTTGGGAACCCTACATCCCGAACAGCTTAGATTCGGTACCATTGCCGAAGTGCTCCGCACCAAATTCAGGAACCCCGGCGCCTACATCGTGCGGCAAGGAAAAAGCCTGAAGAAAGAAATGCCGCATCGCCACAAAAGCTTCCATAATGGCAATGCTGACTGAAATCGCTGTTTTGCTATGCAAAATTCCAGAAAGCATAGCGACACCTTGTTCCGTGAATGCGTAGGGATTCTTGCGCCCCCCCGTTTTGTCCTGCAAAGAACCCTGCTCCTCGTGAAGTCGCAATTTGCGACTTCACGGATTCAACTTCATCGGAATTCGGCTGGAAGCAAAATTTTTCGGGAAAACGCTGCGGTAGCGCAACCGGCCAAAACAGCCTAAAAACTACGGTTCTGCAGTGAATAAACAGCCTGGAAGGTGCTTACGGAATCGGGAAAGTTTGCTAGCCGAGGTCGGGCGTACAGATTGGCCCAGCAGAGCCGTTACGATTCAAAAATTACCATTCAGTTTCATCAAAATAATTAACACTTCCGCATATACTAGCATCTGCGCATAATACCAAATTACCGCCATAGCTACAAAAATCACAACAAGCTTGAAAAGCACTACAGGAGTCAACGGAACCCTTTTCTTATTCATTTCGAAATCCTCGTAATATTTTTAATCTAGCACCGAGACGCGACAATTGGTGTAGTCGCTCAAGGCGCCATTCGTTTAAAGGAAAGCGGAGGCACCAATCGGCACCTCCGCCCATTACCACAACACATTTATTGGGATTTATTTCGTCTTCGCCATCAATTGACTATCCAATTGCGACAGAGAACGCATCTTAAAAGCTCCTAACGTTCCTGCACGGCAATCCAAAGCGATGCACGTACTAGGGGTTTCTCGAGCCATTCTTTCAATATCTTCGGCAAAGGCACGAACTGCCAAAACGATTTCATCAACAGAACCTACACGGATGCAATCCGCAGTCCAGCTCTGTTCAACGACTCCATTTTCCACAGTTTTATTTCGGGTACTCATGCGACCACCTTTGTCTCAACTTTACCAACTTTACGCACAACAGACTTCACGAGAAGTCTCAGCTGTGTCAACGGATGCTCTGGATAGAGATTATCATAAAACGGGTCTTCGCCTAAGGCATAACAAAGTCCCTCTCGCGGCATCCTATATATACAATCATACCCGGTATTCTCCGAGGAGGTTCCGAAAACGTCAGCGACAATTTTGCGATACTCGTCCTCGTGAATAGACCTTCGTTGGTATGAATCACCACGTTCCACGCCAGACACAAACAGGCGAACAATCTTTCGGCCCTTACACACATACAAATTCAGGAAGTAGCACACTTTTTCCTTCGTCTGATCCTTCGTGATGTAATAGCGGCATAGCACTCCATTTACCACTACATCGCGAAAATCAACGATACAAGAATCATGTTTTTCCAAAGACCGAAGCCAATCGACACCACCAAAGGAACGTATCTCAGGCAGAAAATCCCTACGAGATATTTTGCACGCCATCGCGAGAATCAAGGATTCCTTCGATTCACGAGCAAAATAGACCTCTTTTCTCACATCAGTCTCTCTTTCGACCTTATGATACTCGGAAGGCATAAGTTTTTCTAGCCAATTCAACGACATTCCAGCCTCCTAGAAAATTTTTGTGAGAAGAATAGCCTTAACATGGTCCAAGAAGTTCATTTTCCTTGCAGGAGTGGGAATTTGCGAAATATCCAAACCATAGTTCGAAGCCTTCGCAAAACCAACGCAAAACGCCTGGCGCTTGCTAAAACGATTCGGTATGCAGTAGCACACAATACTTTCTCCAGCATCGGTAACAAAGCCACTCTCAAAACAAAATTTGCCCTCGCCAAAGCGGTGCATTCCAACGCCGTTCAGCGCTCGCTCGTAGGAAGTAGCAACACGGCTTAACGCCTGCTGAACAGACACAATATTGCGTTCGCTAGACAGCATAATCAAACACTTGAGCTTGGTTAGTTCATTTTTGATAAAGATGTCATCATGTAATTTCATAACAATTCTCCTGATTCATTTATACTAAACATACCCACTATTTCAGTGGTCAAGATCAAAAAGCGAGAAAGCAGCCGACAGAGTCAAACTAGGCCCTACCGGCCGCATTCTCTTTCTTTACCGATAGCAAAGAGGCTATCGAATATGCATTTTTATGGATTAGTACAAGCCGTTCGTTTATTAGCTAGTCACCACTGGTGATCCTAATAAGCCGAAGCTTCTTCTAATATTTATCTCTCAGTTCCGTTAATCATACCGATTAAGACACCAAGAGCCTTTAACGACTTACGTAACGATTTACCGTTCTGCGTAATAATACGGGAAAACCCGTCAGAATAATGGCCGTACCTTAACTATGTAGGCCTTTATTATGGAAAGGATACGCCTTTCAGATTCTGGCCACGAATGGTAAAAGGCGGAGCGCGATTCTTTCCAGTTTTTTTTATTCAAGTTTCGATTCCTTTTGAGAAGAGGTTAGTGCACTTTACTTTTCGCCCACTTGGTGATTTCGTTTGCAAGCGTGGTTGCGATTGCGGATACGGCGGCCATCGCCAAGGATTCAACAATTCTGGACATTGTGATTCTCCATTTGATTAGTCTTCGCAAGTGGCGTACGATGACGGGTTTGCATTTATGAGCCAGTTTCGTATTTCGAGAATGACTCAACCACCACGCAAAACCTAAATAAAAAATTTTCGCTTTGCAAGTGAGTAATTTTTCACCAAAACAGATACTTTATCCAAAATCAACAGAAGTTATACAAAAAAAAGCATACAAAATAAGTAAATTTCATTGATCAAATTCAATACATTGAATTACTGTTTTAAAATAAAAAAAACAATTTGTTACCAAATTGCCTTTTATTTATGAGAATATAGGAGATGCTAGCAGCCATGCTGCTTTTATATAATCAAGAACTATTACTTAATAATATAAAATATTTGAAAAGAATCCAAGACATATAATGGTAAAAAACAAAAAATTTCATGTTCTGAAATTTAATGGATTTTGCAGATTTTGGCGAAATGTTTCTTTTGAAAAATATGGCTTATGAATTAATTGTTTTAGAAAAAAGAAAATGGAAAACTATAAAAAAGAAACGAAAAAAAACATTTTAAAATCATTCTATTCAATAAAAAGGTTAATGTTTATGAATAAAGATCTTTTCAAAATAATTGATTGTGCATAATTAACGATATAACCGAGACTCTCGTAAAACTGATTTTCGCCTTCAAATGTCAAAAATCGACACTATATTATTTCTTTGTAAAAATATATTTACCTACCAAATTTCCTGTATATTTCTTTTTAACGCATCCATTGAAAAGGGCGCCCCGTTCGAGCCGCCCTTTGTTATGACCAGGAAAAACAAAATAACCGTTATCGTGCCGCGCGCATCTTGATACGCATCTTATCACGCATTTTACCGCGCATCTCGCCAACACTCTAAGAGATTAGCAATATCGCGAGCACTTGTCCGCTCAAAATTCTAAGCAACATCGTAAGCGGATAGACGGATGCATAACCGATATTCAGGATGACGGGGCATAACAAGTCGAATGCTATTTGCGACAAATAATGCGGCCATGGATTCCGTCGCCTCTGCGAGGCTCCAGAATGACCATCAGTCCTTCGGCAGGATCACTTCGGCCATGCTGATGAGGCGCTGTCGGCATACGAAAGTACCCTGCGGAACAGGAGTTCGACTTTCTGGATCCAACGATGCGTTCACCGCGGACAATATCTGCCATAACAAACCTCTCGGTTTATTATATACAGCGACAAATGATGACGCGAACGCTGCTTTTTTCAAATCACACAAACACAACTTCGTTGCCCGTGCGGGGAGACTCGCTACGATTCGGAAGTCCCGATTCGGTGTCGGCATAGCCGACGGCCACCGAGGCGTACACGCGCTCGTCCTCGCGCAAGCCAAGGCCACGCAGGTAATCGAACAAAGCCGGATCTTCGTTCAGCCACTTGAGCTGGTTGATATAGCAACTTCCCAGATCAAGCTCGTTCGCCGCAAGCATCATGTTCTCGACAGCGCAGGCCACATCGGCCATGTTGTTGCCGTAATCTTTTTTATTTGCGACCACAATCAGAACGGGCGCAGTATAGCAGAAGGAATAGTTCCCTTTTTGCGACAGGCGGATAGAATTCTGGAGGCTCTTATAAAGATCGTCGCGGAGTTCCATTCTGGCAAATGCGGACTGTACGAGTTCCTTGAGCTTTGCAATCACCGCAGCATCCGAGATCACGAAGAAGTGATTCGTTTGCGCATTACCGCCGGTGGGGCCAAAGCGCCCCGCCTCGACGACGGTCTGCAACTTTTCGAATTCCACAGGCTGCGCCTTGAACTTGCGGGTACTGCGGCGTGTCTTAATGGCATCAAGCGTATTCATCGTCTCACCTCGTTCTAAAATCTACAAATCAGTCGTCCTTGACACAAAGCACCTGTACCATCGGGTATAAGTCTTTGGGGCATTCTACAATGCGACGGCCCTTTTCGTTCTGGTGAGGATGCCAGGCAACCTCGAAACAGTACTGCATTTCCGAATCCTTTTCGGTACTGGTCCAGAAGAGGTCAAAATACAGGCTATTGCTTTCATAGCAACCGGAACGGTGCATCGTATAGTTCCACACGACAGGTGCGTCATTTCGAATATCCAGATTTGTCGTCACATACGAGATATAATCATTCTGTTCGAATTCGTCCCTCGTCGGCACATGGAATCCTTCGGGACAAAATACACTTGCACGAGTCCAGTCCATGTAGGCGTCCTCATTAAAGAGCAGTAGGTCGACGGTCGTATCGACATCCGCCCTTCTGCTCTGGCACACGCTGCACTCCTTTGCCCAGGCTTTCCAGTCGGCAAAGAAGGAGTCAAAACTATCGCTACGATTCTCGACGGTATGCAGAGGCCGTCTCTCTTCACCGCGTTCACTATGCAAGAAGAGATTGCCCCTGTAAAAATAGGCATCATAGCCTCTGCCTGAAATATCGACATGTTTCAGGAACCAGTCGGCACCGTACACGCCAAACTCGTAGACAACTCCATCCACGGTCACACTATAAGTAGAGTCATCCTTCATCATTCCACCGGCAAACTTTTTCCTGTCGTACGACCTAGGCATCGTATAATTAGGTCCCGGAGCAAGCATCACCTGTTGCCAGGTCATTCCGGCGCTATCTCGGACGCACCCGTAAAGTCCGCTCGACCACATGTCCCAATAAAGCGTCTTTTCCGTTATCGTTTCACAGGTTCCGAGGCTATCGCGATATTTGTAGGGAGCCGCCTCCCTAGTCGTCAACTCGCGCCATTTTCTTGTCGTGTCGCAAGAGAAATAATTGACGTCATAGTTTCTGATTACCCCAAATAGGCTATCTCTACAAATCAGGCCATCCTTTTCGGGCGCAAGCAGCGAATCCGGATGCACCCGGTGCCAGTCCCCCGCCTGACACTCATAGATAATTCCATCATAACTCACCTTCTGGTTCACCTGCGGTCTATCGCATGTATCCATGTTGATGACCGGCGGAATTATTTCGGCACTGTCCAGTTTTCGCCAAAAACCATCAAAAGAACAGAAGTGGTTTACAAAGCCATCTTCATCCTGGCAATAATCCGGTTTACAGATAAAATAGTCACCATCATATTGAACGACACGGTTATAATACCGATCATCAGAACAGGTATCGCCATAATACTGCGGCGCAGGAATTTCAATCCAGTCGTTATCCCAGCCGTATTCCTTGCATCCGTAATAAATCCCCAAATGTTTGCCCTTGTCATGGCCACTGATGCAATTGCCCAGATAATAATGAAGGGAATCAATCAGGATCCATTGTTCAAGAGAACACTGGACAAACAGGGCGCTATCGAGCTGTTTCATCTCACCGCTGCGGTAATAGTTGGACTTACACTTTCCAAAAACCTTCGCCGCTCTCGCATCTATAACTACAGAATAAAGGGAATCCGCCTCCGTCCATTTTCTAGTGGCATACCGGTCACTCCATCCGCAGGAGACATCATCGCACAAGCAGACATACAACGAATCACCGACATAGGCCCCCCGGTTTTTCGTATAGTATTGATCGCATTTTCCAATCGTGTATCCCAGAACCGAATCGTGATCAGACTCCCTTTTCCACACGTTGGACGAGCGCCTGCACCGATAATAGTCGCCATCGTTCAGGACTGTCGTATCCTTGTCGTAAAGGCAAAGTCCAAGCGTGTCCTCAAGGCTCGATTTCAGACGCCACGAATTGTCCATCACGAAGGACCTTCCATAGTAAGCGCTAGATTTGTTCATAACCTTCGGCGAACTGGTATCTCCTGCCGACCATCCGAACTTGATGCCGTAGGCCCTCTCGAAAAAGACATAATCCGTGCACCTGATTCCGGCCAATGCATCTCTGGACATGCTTTGATAGAGGGTGCTAACATCATCTTGAAAGACATTCTCAAAGGTAGAGAGCCATGCATCGGCAGCCTTCACGATCCACGACGAATCGACCTTGCCCAATTTCGCGAATTCCTTGCGAAACTTCTTGAAATCATGGTAAAATACGCTATCCGAAATTTCATGACGACAGTAGATATAAGGCGCGTACCCCCTCAGGTTCGACTGGTCGACATATACCGGATTGCAGCCAGCGTATTCCTGTCCGTTAATGCCAGACAGGTCAAGGCCAAACACTTCTCCCAATTCCCATAGTGCAAGCGCCTCGGCATCGGCAAAAGTGTATCTCTTTTTTTTCACCAGGGTTTCGATGCGGTCTGCCGCAAGCGCCGCAAAAAGGTTCTGTCTGAGATGCCCCCTGTCACCAGAGATTCGCGCATATTGTGCAAACGTCATCGTGTCCCTGCCGTTCTCCGACAGAAACGACGTCACCACCTTGATCAACGGATACTCGTATTCATGGGATTCGGCGTAGAACACATAATTATCCCTGTAATCAACACTTACCGTCGCCACGAAGGAATCGACCGGATTCAGGTCTTTGTCGACACCGACGATCCGGACCTGTTCCGGTTTCATTGTAGGCAAGTATTCGATAGACCCCGCCAGATCCGCAGGGGAAAAGATAACGCCATCATCATCAGCCCGGAGAATCACCCTTCCGCTGCTATCGCCTTCGGAACATGCCGCAAGCCACAACGGGACCAGTAGCAGGGCAAAAGCACTTCGCGCAGAAAACATCAGGGCTCCTCCCGACAAGAGTCCTTATTTATCCAGTGGTAGAATCAATATACGCGATTTACGCTTCTGATTATAGTGGTCGCGCTTGCTCTTGGGCAAATCCTCGACCGTACCATCTTCGAATCCGAAGTGATAGAACCAATCGAGCGCCTGCGTCGTGAGCAGGAATAGTTTCTTGTATCCCTTCATGCGGCCCACCGAAATAAGGTGCCGTACGATAGCGTCTCCAATGCCCGATTTGCGGTAGTTGGCGCCCACGGCGATTCCAGCGACTTCGGCCATGTTGTCTTCGAACTCGTGCAAAGCACCGCAACCGTGAATGCTGTTGTCGATGCTGTAAACCACATAGTCCTTGAGCCTTTCGGAAATGCTTTCCTGCGTACGAGGCACGAGGTAGCCCTTGTCGATATAGTCCTGCATGATGCGTAGGATATCGGGAATATCCTCGATGTTCGCGGGCCTTATACTCGAGTACTGGTTTGCATACACCATGGTACCGTCGCCGCGCGCACTGAAGACTTCCTGTAGCACGCTACCCTGGAACTCGCCACTCAGCAGATGAACACGGTTTGCGCCGGCTTCGCAGGCGTGAATGGCGTTCATCAAGTAATCCATCTGCGCAAAGTCCAGCATGTCGGAATTGAGTTCCAAAAGTTCCTTAGCCTGGTCCACATCCATAGCCGAGATTACGCCCGATTCCGTAGGTTCCAAGTACTTGGTGTTCCTGCCGGTCACGAGTCCGTCAAGCTTGATACCATTCTGGTTACCGATAAAGAACAGCTTGCCGACCTGCATGTACTTGCAGAGTTCTGTCGCAAGTTCCGTAGAACTGATATTGTAGGCATGCCCAAGCTTGTTCCAGCCAATCGGCGGAATGATGGGCACGAAATTCTCGTCTAGGAGCTGTTCCAGAGTATCGCGCTGGATACGTTCGATACGTCCGGTACGCATGTAGTCGATACCGTCAATTACGCCCATACTCCTCGCAAGAACCCAGTTGCCCTGAATGCCCCTAAGGCCGCTCGCCGTGAGGTGACTCATAATATGCTGAGCCACGCCCAAAGAAGCCTGCTCGATGTGGGGCAGGGCCTCTTCGCTCGTAAGACGCACGCCGGCATGGAACGTCGATTCAAGTTCCCAGGCCTTGAGCTGAGCGTCGATACTGTTGCGGGTACCGGGCACGATGATAATCCGGATTCCCGCCTTGTGCAAGATGGCGATATCGCGCATGAGCACAGGAAAAAGCGGATGGCTCATCAGGTCATCTTCGATTTTTAGCACAAAGAGCTGACCCTTGAAGCGTTCCATGTAGCCGAACACTTCACGAATGAAACCGGCAACCTCAAAGTGTTGCGAATTAAAGTCAGACGAGACGTTATTCATATTTGGAAAAGTAGCAAATTAACCGGAAGCCTTTTGGGAAGCCCGCTTGAGCTGCCCCGTCAAAAACTTGTAGAATTGCTCAATCTGGGAATTGTCCTGCTTGACACGGCGCATACTGATGACAATATCTCGCTTGAAGTCGGCATCGGTTATTTTCAGCAGCCGAATCCTGCGAGTATCGACCTTACCCCACGAGAATTCGGGCCAGAAGCCAACTCCGATTCCACTAGCAATGGCATCCTTGACGACAAGGGCGTTATCGCTTTCGAAAATCACATGCGAAGAGAATCCAATGCGGCTGCAGTATTCATCGCAAATCGTATGCAACTGCTTCGATCCGTACAGGCCGATAAAATTCGTGTCGCCGAGTTCGTGTAGCGAGATGCTATCGAGTTTGCGGTACTGTGCCGTATTCGGAACAGCCAGATAGATGTTTTCCGAGCATACAAATGTTTCTTCATCGGGATCGTTCTGGGCATGATAATTCGCATACGTCTGCACGCAGATGTCATAGAGAGAGGATTCCTCTTTCTGGACCAGGTAAAAGCGGAGCGCGGGCGCCTGCTTTTTGTACTGGATGACGGCATTGGTCACGAACGACGATGCAGCGAGGACCTTGACGCTCACCGTGATTGCCTGCTTATCGGATTTGGCACGGAGTCTCGCCGGCAATGCTTCGATATCTTCGTAGAGGGGCTTCACCTTTTTGTAGAAGTAGTCTCCCGCTTCGGTAAGCTTGATGTTACGGCCGCTGGACTTAAAAAGCTTGACGCCCAGTTCGTCTTCTAGCTTGTGGATGGCGTGAGTCAATGCAGGCTGCACAATGCACAGGTTCTTGGCGCTCTGGGTCACGTGTTCGGTCCGGGCCACTTCCAGAAAGTACTTGATATGCGTCAGTTCCATAAAGGTTCCTTTCTTCAATTCGAGCAACCGCCAGGCAACTCATCAAAATTATTGATGAATAGAATATAAATTATTTATTAGTCAATATCAAAATGTTTTCTTAATTTTGTGCAAAAAATAAAGGAATCCATATGAAATCGTTTTTCAAGACCATCCTCACTACCGCCATCACCCTCTATGCCACAGCAGCCATAACAGCCTGCGGAGACAACCGCGAATGTACCTACAACGAGACTGGTCACACCCTCACTTGCCCCGAAAAGACTTACAAGACCGTAACGCTGGGCGGAAAGACCTGGATGGCCGAAAACCTGGACGTGTTTACTCCGGATTCGAGCGTGTGCTACGCCAACAACCACGACAACTGCAATACGGACGGACGCCTGTACACTTTCG
The DNA here is from genome assembly GCF_937877005.1 of uncultured Fibrobacter sp. Classification (GTDB taxonomy): domain Bacteria; phylum Fibrobacterota; class Fibrobacteria; order Fibrobacterales; family Fibrobacteraceae; genus Fibrobacter. The sequence goes on from NZ_CALEFV010000119.1 coordinate 13,225, forward strand.
CCTCCGCAACGGGTAACGTATGCCCCACAGGTTGGGCACTCCCCACCGTAGAAGATTTCAAATCCGCCTTCGGCACAAGCGAACCCGCCGCACTCAAAAACGCCAACGGTTTTAACGCCATCTTTGCAGGATTCAAATATTATGACGGCAAATTCGCCGACAAGGGAGCTAGCGCAAGTTTCTGGACAAGCGACAGCTATGACGACTCCAGGGCTTACCTTGTACGCATTACCGACTCCACCACAACCTACGAACACTATAACAAGAATATTTTCGCCTCTGTCCGCTGCATCAAGAAATAACTACACCCCTCCGGTGGAGTTAGTTGTTATTTTTCAGGCTGGATCCTTCGCCACATACGCGGCTCGGGATGACACTTCTTGTGACCTACAACCAAACCACGGCCTTACGGCCTAACCACTAATTACTTTACCCTCTAGCGGATCCTCGCCTCCGCGAAGATGACACTCCCCTAACTATGACTTGGCTTATCAATCTATTCACCCAGCCCTCGGTAGGGCAACAAGTTGTGGCGATTGCCCTCACGGCGGCAGTCGGCCTCATGGTCGGAAAAATCAAAGTCAAGGGCATTAGCCTTGGCGGTGCAGGAGCGCTCTTTGTGGGCATCTTGCTTGGGCACTTGGGACTCCGCGTCGAAGGAAATGTGCTCCACTTCATCCAGGAATTCGGCCTTATCCTGTTCGTCTATACCATCGGCATGCAGGTGGGCCCAGGCTTCATGGATTCCATCCGTAGGCACGGGCTGGTGCTGAACATTCTTTCCGTGGGGATTGTGCTGCTGGGCGTTATCGTGACCCTCTGCCTTTACTTCTTTACCAGCATGCACGACAACGTGCCCGTGCTTATCGGCATGCTCTGCGGTGCCGTGACCAACACGCCCTCGCTGGGAGCCGCCAATTCCGCATTCGCCGCCGCCGGCGTAGATACGTCCCTGACGGGAATCGGGTATGCGGTAGCCTACCCCTTCGGCGTCATCGGGATTATTCTTGTAATGCTGCTCGTGCGGCTCGTGTTCCGGCAGGACCCCGCCAAGGCGGCAACCGACTATGCCGATGAAATCGCCGCCACCAGCAAGGAAATCGAATCCTGCAGCCTTACGGTAGATAACCAGAACCTGTACGGAATCATGCTGAAAGAAATTCCGGACCTGATTTCTAGCGGCGTGGTGGTGACCCGACTCTTGCGGGGCGAAAACATCTTTACCCCCAACGGAAAAACCGTCATCGAGAAGGGCGACAAGGTGCACATCGTAGGCATGCCCGAGGCCGTAGCCGCCATGGAAAAGATTATCGGCAAGCGTCTGGACACGCCCATCACCGCCATTCCCGCCAAGAATACGGAACCCATCCAGGTGAGGACCGTGCTCGTGACCAACAAGAAAATACTGGGCCGTACCATCGGATCCTTGGCTCTAGCGGAACGCTTTGGCGTGACCGTAAGTCGCGTGACCCGGAGCGGGTTCAAGTTCACGGGCCGACTGGATTTGCGCATCAAGTTTGCCGACAAGCTGAAAATCGTCGGCCCCGCTTCTGGGCTGGACGCGGTGACCCAAAAATTGGGCAACTCCCTAACCGCCCTGGACTACCCTGAAATTCTGCCCGCGTTCCTGGGAATCTTCCTGGGAGTCATCGTAGGGAGCATTCCCTTCGCCATTCCCGGGATGCCTACCCCGCTTAAGCTTGGGCTTGCAGGCGGCCCGCTGATTGTGGCCATCCTCCTAAGCCGCAAGCGCAAAATCGGACCGCTGAACTTTTTCATGGCCAACAGCGCAAACCTGATGCTTCGTGAATTCGGCCTTACGCTTTTCTTGAGCTGCGTGGGCCTGAATGCAGGCATCAAGTTCTTTGACGTGCTGCTAAACGGAAGCGGGCTCTACTACATGGGACTTGCCGCTATCATCACCTTTGTCCCGCTCGCCATCATGGCCGCTGTGGGACACCTGGTTTTCAAGGTGAACTACCTTTCGCTCTGCGGCGTGCTTGCAGGAGCTACCACGGACCCGCCGGCCCTAGCCTTTGCCAACAGCCAGGCGGACAGCGAAGCGGTGAACATCGGGTATGCCTCCGTCTATCCTTTGACCATGTTGCTGCGCATCTTGAGTGGGCAGGTACTCGCCATCCTTTTGCTGCAGGCTCTATAAAATTTAAAGTGCTCCAAAAAAAATCGGCTCCCCTAGGGGAGCCGTTTCTATATGCACCAAAAAGCTAGAAAAAACTACAAGGCCATAATGGCCTTGATGAAGGCACAAGATTCTTCTGCCGAGGCCTCATCGTAAAAATACATTATGATTTCCTGTTCAGGAATTTCACATGCATAACCACCAGCGGGGCAGGATTCCACGAGAGTCTCACCTTCTTCAGCCTTGCACTCGGCAGCAGAAGAAGCAGGGCCTTCAACGCAAGAACCATCCTTGGAGCAGTAAGCCTTGTCTCCAGTTACCGGAGCAGTATCCGTGTTCTTCTCACAGCCGATAATATCGCCGGAAACCTGCATGAACCAACGCGAACCATCGCACTGATAAATATCGGTGCCAAAAGCATCAACAAGAGGAACCGTTGCGCACTTATGCACCGTTTCGGAGCAAGTATACGCTTCCAGTTCCGCATAGCTCTTCACGGATTCTGGCAACTCTCCGGAATTCGTAGCCGTCGGGTCAGCCGGTGTTTCAACAACAGGGTCAGCGGGGGTTTCAGTGGCGGGGTCAGCCGGTGTTTCAACAGCAGGATCAGTCGGGTTTTCAGTGGCAGGGTCAGCCGGAGTTTCTTCGGCAGGCTGCGACGTAGCTTCACAGGCGGCAATAGGACCTGTAACCAGCGATCTCCAAGCATTCACGCCATCGCACTGCATGGTATCATTCTTGTCTTCAATCAGAACCTTGGCGCACTTGTTCACAGTCGCAGAACATTCATAGCTGTCGATGTCCATAAAGGTCGGAACGCTTGCCGGGGCGGTATTACCGGATGCCGGAGAGCCAGAGGAACTATCATCGCCGCAGGCAACGAAAGAAGCCATTGCAACGGCGGCCAGCGGGAAAAGAACTTTTTTTGAAATCATTGTTACTCCTTTAATTATAAAATGAGCCACCAAAATACATAAACTAATTCCAAAGTACAACTTTTTTTCAAAAAAAAATGTGATTATTTGTTGTAAAACACAACAACAAAAAACAGCTCCCCTGATGGGGAGTCGTTTTGCATAGCCGCGCTAGGTTCATTCACCTAAACGCTCTACAAAAAATTACATATTCATAAACGCTTTCAGTTGTGCGCAGTTCAGGCCATAACCTTCATAAAGGTACATGATAATATCGTTTTCACCGATATCGCACGCCTCACCACCAGCAGGGCACTGATCAACAACAACTTCGCCTTCTTCCTCGACGCAACCACCCACGAAAGAAGAGGGACCTTCAGCACATACAAAATCAGATTCCTTCAAGCAGGAAACTCTATCGCCCGAATCAGCGGGCTCTTCGCCTGCGCCAGGGCCGGTAGGTTCTTCGCCTGCGCCAGGACCGGCGGGCTCTTCGCCTGCGCCAGGGTCAGCGGGGGTTTCAGTGGCAGGGTCAGCCGGTGTTTCAACAG
>NZ_CALEFV010000120.1 GCF_937877005.1 uncultured Fibrobacter sp.
ATTCTTTTGAGGAATCAAGAGTTTTTTTATTATTGTTTTATTCTGCGCTTATATTGTGCAGGGGTTTCTTTTGTTATTTTTTTAAATGCTCTGAAGAAGGTTGACTGATCTGAATAGCCCACTTTAGAACAAATTTCTGTAAGGGATAAATTTGTTTGCTCTAAGAGCTGTTTTGCGTAGTCAATACGAATATTCGTCACATAATCAATATACTTTATTTTAAGTTTTCAGAAAAACTTTTCAACTTGCAGATTAAGCATTTCATCGGCAACAAGCCCCTCCTTTTTACGCGTTTTCGTTTGTAACCTTAAAATACCTGCCAAAAGGTCCATCACCGCTCCAAATTTGCTAATTTTTCTAAGGTAAAATTAACCCTATTCATGGAATTGACTATGAGCATCAAAGATTATCTCGCCGGCGCCAAACAGGCCGGTTCCGTCCAGAAGCTGATGACCCCGGGCCTCGCCGTGGAATTTATCCAGCCCTGGTACACCCCGCTTTCTACGACCCCCTCTACCACGGGTATTGCTGTCGGCGGTATCGGCTCGACATTCACCGCAACGCCTGCGGGCACCACTCCCGTGATGAACGTGATGCCTGGCGTGCAGGTCCGCACCGAAAAGCCTTCTGACCTCCGCTTCAACAACTTCTTCTTCCGCGAATCCGTAATTGATGCGAAGGCCGCTCTCGAAATCGTCGACCTCGCAGGCTTTACGCAGATGCTCGCCAAGTACCCGCTGGTGGACGCAAAGGGCGAAGCACTCTTTACCGCCGCCGAACTTGCGAACCAGAAGAAGGCCGAGGCCAAGCTCAACAAGGCCATCGCCGAGAAGGACTTTTTCAAGAACAACAAGGCCGACTTTGAACGCTGGCACATCGAATGGAGCGACCGCACCGCGGCCCTCCTGAACAAGGCCGGTGCCGAACTCAACCGCAGCGCCGTCATCGACTTCTTCAACGGCGTCGTCGGCGAAAAGGCCGTGCGCCAGGGCGCCCTCACCGCCGCCTGGGCAAACGACACTGAATTCCTGGGCCAGGCCGGTTATGATGCCGCCAAGATGCAGTACACCGCTCTCTACCCGGTGAGTGAAACTAAGTACGAAGGCAAGGGCGTGCAGATTACCAAAACCCAGTCCAGCTACGTGACTCCGGGTGACGAACGCCTCTCCAGCCTCCCCGTGAACGCCACCGTATTCACTCTCGAAAATACCACCAAGGAAACCCGCGAAATCACGATTGTGCAGGTGCAGGACTGCATCGCCGGTTACATGGCCAAGAAGGACCGCCAGGGCGTTCAGGACTCCAGCTTCGTACTCGTTCCGTCTGCACGTTTCCCGAAGGGAGTCAAGTTCAGCAAGCAGGCAGGCGATGGTCGCGAAGTCCGCGGTCTCGAATTTTACAACGAAAAGCCGCTCGCCGAAAGCGACTTCAACGGTTGCATGGGCGTGTCTGTCGCTTGGAACAAGAAGGACAACCTGAACGTTTCCGTGAAGCCGATGTTCTACCAGGATGACGCCGCCTCTGTTTTGAAGGGCGCTCTCCGCAGCGGTCGCGTTTGCGAAGCCTGGGTCAAGAACGTTTACAGCGGCCGCGAAACGATGGCCGGTGCCGTCGCTGTGACTGCCGTCTTGAAGCCGAAGCAGAAGGTTTCTTTCCAGTTCAACCTAGTGCTCGACTTCCCCGAAATCAAGCTGAACAAGCTTACTTCCGCCAAGAAGTACACCGCATTCTTCCCCGAAGCTTACGGCCGCGTGGGCGCCATCCTAGAAGAAGCCCTCGCCGCAGACAAGAACTTTGACGCTCGCCTCAAGGCATTCGAAGCACTCGTGCCGAAGAAGGCCGTGGCCAAGCTCTACAAGACGGCCGCCAAGCAGGACGAATTCAAGAGCCTCGCCATCAACACGCTCAGCTTCCTCGCCGAAGCCACCGTGTGGGACAAGGACGACCGTTTCCTCGTCCGCGAATGCGCAGACTATCCGTTCTTCAACTCCCTCGACGTTTACTTCTACGGCAGCTTCAGCCTGATGGCCCTGATGCCGCGCCTCGACGGTGTGGTGATGAAGCGCTTCGGTGATGCGATTCTCGCCGTAAACGACAACCGTCGCCGTCACCACGAATACGTGAACCACCCGTTCGCAGACCTGCCGGACCCGAAACTCGAAGGCCCGCGCGCCGTGCGTGGCGCCGTGATTCACGACCTCGGAAGCCCCTTCGACGCCGAACCCGATGCCTACGACTGGCACAACGTGAAGGAATGGAAGGATCTCGCTCCGAAGTATGTTTTGATGGTTCTCCGTCATTACGTGAAGACGCAGGACAAGCAGAACTTGCAGGATTGCAAGGAAGCCGTCTACGCCGCCATGCAGTACCTCGAAAAGATGGTGAACGAAGGCGAAAACTTCCCGCTCACCCACGGTACCGACGACACGTTCGACAACCTCTCCAGCCACGGCATTTCCGTGTACTGCGGTAGCCTCTGGATTGCAGGCCTCCGCGCTGCGGCAAAGATTGCCGAAATCCTCGGCGACAAGGCACAGGCCGACACCTGGAATGCGAAGGCCGACGCCGCCAACAAGGAATTCGACGAAGCCTTGTGGGACGAAGCCGAAGGCTACTACCACTTCTTCGTGACCCCGATGGAAGCGAAGGACGTTGTGGCAGACAAGCTCCCGCAACTCGCCGACGCCATCAAGGACACGCTCGCGATTGACGGCAACAATGTGAAGGCCGCCCTCAAGACCATCAATGAATGGCTCAACTCCGGCGAAATCCCCAGCGATGTGGAACTTTCCAAGAACGAACTCCGCGGCCTCAAGAAGGCTTGGCTCACCGCCCAGTGCAAGGACGCCTTTACCGCCAGCTGGAACGCAAAGATTGCCAACGACTGCGACGATGTATTCGCCGACACGATGCTCGCCGACACTTACCTGCGTCTGCTTGGCCTCAAGCCCATCAGCGACGAAAAGAAGGCGAAGGCCAACCTGTTGCGCGTTTTCAACACGAACTACAAGGCCAACAGCCCGCTCATCGGTGCCGCCAACCTTGTTCGTAAGGACGGCAGCCCGCTCGACGAATTCAACTTCCAGGCTCACGACGTGTGGATCGGCATCCAGTACAGCATCATGTGCGCCATGATGCACCACGGCCTCGAAAAGCAGGCTGCCGACATGGGTGACTCCATGATCCGCAACCTCTACGAAGAAGCCCGCATTCCGTTCGCCGCACCGGAAGGATTCAACGGATCCTGCCGCCTGCACCCGGAAGCGCTCGTGAAGGCTTTCGGCCTTAGCGCCACCGCCGCCGACAAGATGCACAAGGAACTCCTGAAGAAGGGCGCCCTGCTTGCAGATTCCCGCATCAGCCCGAAGCTCCCCCGCAACCTGCCCGCCTTTACGAAGGCATTCGGCAGCATCGCGAAGGCCAACAAGGTTGAAGCAAGCGCGCTGTTCATGCTGCTCCACAGCACGGCTCTCAAGTACACCGCCGGCAAGTACTTCCGCCCCGGCATGGTGTTCGCTTTGCTTTATTAAGATTGCCTCGCTTCAGAGGTGAGCTCGACTCGCTCACATGGCCTTGGCCTTCGGCCAACGAATGTTCGCTCAACGACTTACCTCTTTCGCTTTCGCAATACTAATAAGCTCCGTTTTTTCGGATATAAAAACAGGTGTCCCGTGCGGGCACCTGTTTTATCTTTCCAAGGAGTATTCCGATTAATTGGGCTACTCAACGACATGCCTTTGCTTCACAATTTGCATCTTGTTGCTCGGATTGGTGTTCCAGCCGTAGTCGAACACGAGGATCGTCGCATTCCTAAAGGCATCCTCCGCTTCGATATAGAAGTCGAGTTGCGTCGAGCAGATGCAATCGGCCTGCGGTGCGGACTCGTCAATATCCGGCTTCACATAGAGGGTATCGCCCCCAACGGAAACATCGATATTCTTGAACTGCACGCCGCAAGGCATCTGAACTGTCTCGATAACAATCTGCGCCTTGTTTCCCAATTCATACATGTAGGCCACCGGAGGAATTGCGCCGTCACCTGCACGCGGGCCATCTGAACCACCGTCCGTCAGCGGGTCATCTCCACTGTTCGAGTTGCGGCACTGGGCCGTCGCATCCTCAATAATCTGGCGCGGGCGCTGCTTTGCCGCATCGAAAACTTCTATAGGCCATTTGTTATCAAAGACGGTATAGCCGAAATCGGCATATTGCCCATCGAACAGGAACTCCACCCGGGCATTGCACCCGCACGAATAATCTACACCCTTGCTGCGGTCGATATTCACGAAAAGCGTATCGTCAATAAGGTTCGCACCGGAGCGCGCAATGGCGACCTCGGCATCGTTCATCGCAGCGTTCGCGACAGCGCTGTCACCGCTGCAGGGCAGATCTAGCCGCGCATTAATGATAGTGAGCTTCGCAAGCCCGTCAATTCTTGTAATAGAGCCCATGTAGGGGTAAGGCTCAGCCAGTATATCAGGCGGAATAGTGCTCCCATCGAACCACTCGTTTGCCGTACAGGTAAGCGACACGTTGGAAACCGGTACGGCGACACTCCTGCCAGTAACCGACGAGGAACTCGGTGCTGTCGACGACGAAGAGGCTACATAGGATTCCTTGTCGATGGTCGAACGTATGACATCATCCACAACTATAAAGGTGGCGTTCGTAAAGGCGGGCTCATCCTTCATCACGAAATGGAATTCAGCCACGCACTTGGAGTCATCCTCCGCCTTGGCCTCGTCCACAACCTGCTTCACATAGAGCGTATCACCCACCGCCATGACATCGATGCTGTCGAGAAGCGCCGGATTCACAATCATCCCGGCAAACCCGCTAATCTTGTAAGCCGGCATCATCACATGGTCCACGGAAACAATCACCTTGTCGGAACCATCTTCCTGCCCCATGAGGGCGTGCGGCGGGAGAGCGAGGCCATCACCACCCGGAATATCGATATCGGAACGCCCTTTGGATTCCATGCATGTGCCAAAAACCTTCACCTTCTGCACCGGGTTACCCGCAATGGACGAAGAGGAGCTCACCGTTCCGCTCGAAGACTCCGGATTCTCGGAGCCCGAGGAAGAAGGCTGCGAGCCGGACGATTCCGCGCCCGCGCTCGACGACGGGTTCTCGGCTCCCGAAGAAATTCCCGTCGCAGAGGAGCTTTCCTCGCCGCCGGTAACGGGAGCCGTCGACGAAGATTCATCGCCGCAAGCAAGCAACATAAGCGACAAGACTGCCGAACAAGCAAACATTTTTTTCATACAATTCTCCTTTTTCCTAAACTATTCCATGGATTCCGTCGGCATAGGAATATAGTGTTCCTGCTGAAGCGTTAAAGTATTTTCATCAAGAACCAGGATAGACGCATAGACAAAAGCCTCTTCAACCATTATCCTGAAATTAGCCTCCCCTAGACAACGACAATCGGAATCAGCTCTCGTTTCATCTATAAACGGATTTACCTGGAGCGTGTCCCCAATGGCAGTCACTACAACAGTATCAAGAATAGACGGCGTCACGGTCAACCCCGCAGCCCCCTCAACCCGTTTGCATGACATCATCATATGATCAACGGAAACAACCGCAAAGTCGGAACCATCATCCCAGGTTATGACAGCATGCGGAGGCAAGGCCATGCCGTCGCCACCAGGTATGTCGGAGTTACCTCTGGCAGACATGCAGTCGCCCTCGATTTGAGTCACCACCTGGAAAGGATTTTTCACAGATTCTTCACTTGAAGAGGATTCCTCGGCATCGCTCGAAGAAGAGACTGCAGCGCTGGATTCCGGCGTAGTTTCACTGGACGAGGGCTCCGACGCAGAAGATTGTTCTTCCTCACCATCAGAGGACTCGGGACCCTGAGAATTGGAAGAGGCGAGCTCTACACCGGAGGCATGCAACTCAAAAACGCCCAGGTCTCCTAACACCAAGTGGGTCGCCCTGGAGAAATCGTCCTCCTTCTCAATCTTGAAGAAGATTCGTGTACTACAAATGCATCTAGCTATCGGGCTACTCGGATCGATATCGAGTTGAGCGAAGATCGTATCGCTCGCCATAGAAACATCCACCCCACGGACAATCGCCCCGCAATTAAGCATCACGTTTTCTACGACAACCGTTATGTCGCCATCTTCGCTTTCGTACATTTGCGCCACAGGAGCAGCATCCTCAGCACCATCAACAGCATCCTTCGCTTCGACAATGAAATCTGCCGCAACACCCCTATAGACATCGTTCCGGCATTCCGCTACAACATCCTTAGCAGTCTGATGCAAATCCGATGTCGAAGTCGATGTCGATGCCGAATCGTCGCCACAGGCAACCAAGGCGAACGAAAGAACCGTGACAACAGCAGCCGAAGCGGCAACCGAGACAACCGAAGACTTGTTCATTGAATCCTCCTCGTTGAATTCTTCTTTCACTCCTAAATATAAATCTACTTTTTTCAAAAAGCAATAGTTTCATGCAACAAAATTCATTTTTTTATCAAAATTATCAAATATTTTCAAAATTTCAGCAAATACAATTTCTATATGCAACACTTTTGTTTCATATAGACGAAAAAAAAACGGAGGGAGCCCTCGAGAGCCCACTCCTTCAAAACGTCGCTAAATAGAAGGTGAACGCGTCCTAAAGTTCGCTTTCGTCTATTCCCTCGAATACGATCTCGTCGATTTCGAGGAAACTGCCGCCACTGGCAAAGATGCTCATGAACCCAATTTCGTGGGCGATATTTTTCCATTCCACCTGGTACACGGATGCGTTGAGCTTTTCCCTGCCGGGCCTGAACACGAATTCCTTCCAGGCGGTGTCGGCGGTCGCGTGCCAGAGTGATTTCTGGAAGTTGTTGTCGCCAAGATCCTTGTAGTGTTCCAGCGCAAAACTGAAGTCGCAGTCCCCGCGCACCTTCACGCGGATGGCGGTGAGAGTGCTCAGGTCATAATAGCCCGTGTCGAGTCCGAGATGCGTGCCGAGAAGCACGTAGCCAGAATCGCCGAGGTCGAACTGCAGCGAAAGGTACTTCCCACGGTCACCGTCCACGATGGCACTGCCAAATCCGCCTGCAGAATCGGGCTTTATCCAGGTTGCCGTACCCGAGGCGATATAGTACCAGCCGTAGTTCTTGTAAGTCTTCGCGAGGTTGTTCAGGCTATCGCCATCGTCGAAATCCTCGAAGACGTATTCGCGGGTCTTTCCGGGAACATTCACGAGCGTGTCGGCTTCGGCTCCTGCTTCGAGCGAGAACGTGGCGACAGCGGAATCTCCGGCAACTACGGTGAACATGCCTGCGGGTACATGGGCGAATACGTAATCGCTTCCGGAGCGCGAGGCCATGTAGGGGGTAGATTCCAGGCGCAGGAATTCAAAGACTTCATCGTCAGTCGTCGTTCCCGTACGCAGAGTGAGCGATGCCGACGGGGCGAGTTCAATTTGCGTCGCGATTTCGGCTTCGGAAGCGGCGGACTTGAATTCGCTCCAGGTCATGAGTGCGGAATCTGCCCCGGCGATACCTTCGACAAAGCAGTTCCCGCTGGAACATTCTTCTGCGAGCGAATCGAAGTGGGCTAGTCCCGAATCGTTGGCGACGGCACTATTGACTACTGCAAAATCTGCCTTCGAATACAGGGTAACACGCGCCTGAGGAATCGGATCGCGATTTACATCATACACCGCGATGGCAATCCCGTTCGTCGTCTCGCTCGTGGCTCCCGCAGTTTCGGAGCCGCTGTCGGAACAGCCGGCAAGCAAGGCCACGCCCAATATTAAACACTCCACAGCCCTTTTCATCGTTCTTCCTTTTTCATCATCGGGAACAACTGGAAATTTAACTGATAAACGCTGTCGCAAATTTGCGAAGGCATCGCATTGACCACATTTACGATGGATTTTCGCGTCTCGGCGAGGATTTCGCGAATTTTTTCGATCTGTTTCGAGTCGAGCGCCATCGTGAGCGTGCTGATATCGCGCTTTTCCTTGGGGGTATCGGCGATGGACTTGCGGGCAAGTTCCGCAATGCTCGCCTGGTAGTCGCTGATGCAGGCGCTCAGCCAGTGTTCCTTCGTCTTGAGGTGGGCCTCGGTAGGTACCACGCGGCCATCCTTGCGGGTATGCGCGAGCCCGAGCTGCAACAGCGCGTCTACTGCGGCCTGTACCTGCGTGGCAGTGAGTTTCGGGACGCTGCTCTCGCCAAGCTTTGCGGCATCCTGCGGGCCGCGGTAGTCGAACACGTCGAGGGCCGAACGTATCATCGGGTAGAACCACTGCTGAAAGTAGCGGTAGCGGGCCTCGTCCAGCTCGCGGCAGGCGGCAGGGCGCATCTTCTGGAGCGTCTCGAAATGCTTGCGCACCTGCTCGTCGGTTTTCGCCTTCCCGTAGGCGACCATCTCGCGGAAATACTCCGCCTTGGCTTCCTTGAACCGGAAGAACTGCACGAAAGTCTCGATGCACTTGGGCGAAACGTGGCGCTTGCCCTGCAAAATCTTTACCAGGAGGCTCGCATCCATGTTGACCGCAGCGGCGAACACGCGGTAGCTGAACGTCGGGTCCAGCGACTTTTCCAGTTCGTAGAACTCCTGCAAAAACTTGCGGTAGTCGGAATAGTCGTATATGTTGATCTTGTTTTTCGAAAACATGGCGGGCCTGCCGGTATAAATATAGTTTCTCGCTATTAAATTTCCAATTTTTTCGGATCAATTTGTAAATTTTTTCAAAACAATGTTGACTTTTTTGTCCACACCCGTGGACATTTTACTGGCGGCAACCCGCAAAACAAGGTATATTCAGTATAACCAAGGAGTTCTAATGAATATCGGCCTTAAATTCGCAATTCTCGGTCTATGCGTCTCGACGGCGGCATTTGCCACCAAGTACGAGGCGGAATCGGCAACCGTATCTAGCGAAGCTAAAATTGTCAACAGCAGTGGAGTTTCGGGCACAGGGTACGCAAGTCTCCAGGAAGGCAATATTTCCTTCACAGATGTCACTGTTGAATCGGCTGGCAAATACACGCTCGCCATCCATTACAAGGCGGGTGATTACAAGGCTAACTACCTCAAGGTGAATGGCGCCACCGCAGGCACAATCGACTTTGCGGCAACGACCGGATGGGCAGATGTCACAACTGCCGTCACGCTCAAGGCGGGCACAAACACCATCGCCATCGAGAAATACTGGGGATGGATTGACGTCGACTACATCGATATTTCCGCCTACGAATCCGCCCCCTTCAAGCTTTCTGCGGCCCCGGTCACCCCGAACGCGACCGAAAGTGCGGTAAAGCTCTACAGTTTCTTGCGCGAGAACTTCGGCAAGAAGACGATTAGTGGAATCATGACCGGCGACATGAGCGGTTACACTCTGGGCGCCGACTTCAAGACCCACGACGACGTGAAGTACATCTACACGCGCACGGGCAAGTACCCGGCACTCGTCGGCCTCGACTTCCTATTCGCAACAGGCCCGAACGCGTCTCAAGGCTGGAACATGGAATACACCGACAAGGCGATTTCCATTGCAAAAGGCCTTTGGAAGGCTGGCGGCATCCCCGCATTCACTTGGCACTGGAAAGACCCGCTCGACAAGAAGGACGCCTTCTACATCCAGAGCGCAGCCGGCACCAACGAATATACGGACTTCGACTTCTCTACGGGTTTCAAGCCCGGCACCACCGAATGGAACACCGAAAGTGCCGCCTACAAGGGAATTGTCGCCGACATCGACCACATCGCAGACTACTTCCTCGAACTGCAGAAAGAAGGCGTGGCGGGAATCTTCCGCCCCCTGCACGAAGCGGGCGGAAAGTGGTTCTGGTGGAGCATCAATTCGGGCGAGCAGTTTGCGGCCCTCTACCGCCTGGTATTTGACCGCATGGTGAAGGTCAAGGGCGTAAAGAACATGATCTGGGTGTTCAACCCCGAAGGGAGTACCGTCACCTCCTGGGATCCGGGTAGCGATTACTACGACGTACTTTCCATCGACATTTACAACAATGAAAACGACCATTCGAGCAACGCAAGTTCTTTCGACAAGTTCAAGAGCGCATCGAACGGGACGAAGATTCTCGCTCTCAGCGAAAACGGCCCCATTCCCGACGTGAACAACATGCACACCGACGAAGCCGTATGGAGCTGGTGGATGCCGTGGTACAGCACCTGGAGCGGAACCTGGCCCGGCCAAACAAAGGATGCCGTGTGGAAGAGCAACATGGATGACGAACGCGTCATTTCGCTCGAGGACATGCCCGGCTGGGACAACTACACGGCAAACGTCACCCCCGATTCTTCAAACAATCCGAACGAAACAACTCGTCTCGCAAGAAACCTACAATTGCAGCAAGGCGGAACCGTCATGGCGGTCTTCGACATGAATGGCCACCGCGTCGGGAATGCAGAAACAATGAGCAGCCTCCCCCGCGGTCGTTACATCGTGCGTTCCAGGGTTCAGGGACACACCGTGAACTCGCTGTACATCAAGAAATAATAGTTGCAAGGAACTCCCATCCGCACTAGGGTCCCCTTCGGGGGACCCTTCATTCTACCATCCCTCCCTCTTTTCTATATTTTAGGGCACTATGAGCTTAAAATTTGATACCCCCATTACCGAAGTTCCGCTGTTCCACCAGGGCAAAGTACGCGACATGTACGACCTGGGCGACAGCTTCCTGATGGTCGCCAGCGACCGTCTTTCCGCTTTTGACGTGGTGCTCCCCACCCCGATCCCTGGTAAGGGCAAAATCCTGAACCAGCTTTCGCTGTTCTGGTTCCAGCACCTCGGCATGAAGAACCACCTCATCACCGCCGACGTGAACGAATACCCGGCCGTGCTCAAGAAGCACGCCGACTACCTCCGCGGCCGTTCCATGATCGTGAAGAAGGCCCACCGCCATTCCGTGGAATGCATCGTGCGCGGCTACATCGTGGGTTCCGGCTGGAAGGACTACCAGAAGACCGGCAAGATCTGCGGTCACGTTCTCCCGGAAGGCCTGCAGCTCTGCCAGAAGCTGGAAAAACCGCTCTACACGCCGAGCACCAAGCCCGACGTTGGCCACGACGAGAACATCAGCTTCGAACAGACTTTCGACATCGTTGGCGAAAAGGTCGCAACCACTCTCCGCGACATGTCTCTGGACATCTACACGAAGGCCCGCGACTACGCGGCAAGCAAGGGCATCATCCTTGCCGACACCAAGTTCGAATTCGGTGAAATCGACGGCGAAACCATCCTCATCGACGAGGTGCTCACACCGGACTCCAGCCGTTACTGGCCGGCAGACAAGTACCAGGTGGGCAAGAACCAGGAAAGCTTCGACAAGCAGTACGTTCGCGACTGGCTCGAAACTCTCGACTGGGGCAAGACCTACCCGGGTCCGGAAATTCCGGCAGACGTGGTAAAGAACACGCTCGCCAAATACGAAGAAATCTTCGTGCGCCTCACCGGCAAGCAACCTGAATTGTAAGAGGGATGAGCTCGGGCGCGATGCGCCCTTTGAGCAATGAGCTTTGAGCAAAAAGAACCTAGTATCAACTAGGTTCTTTTTCATTTTATCAGACCTCAGAGCGAAGCGACCTCATCGCTCACCGCTACTTTTTAATTAGCCTTAAGATTCCCTGTTTGTTGTACTCGGGGCTGTCCTTCGGAAACGGATTCTTGGCTTCGGCGCGGAGCACGTAATGCGCACCTTCACCAAGGTCGACTTCGGAACCCGATTTCGCCGGAACACCATCGCCGAACAAGGAGTCAGCCGCCATCAACAAAGCTTCTTGCGGGTCTTCGGCACTAGCCGCGATGCACAAATCCGGCAGCACGAACGTTGCTAGTCCGAGCGTATAAATCGAATCACCCGCTTCCACGAAATTAATCCACGGATCCATCGGATATTCGCCATCGCCCACTTCTTCACGGAAACCCGCATCGGTCCAGGCTGCGCCGCATTGCTGCATGTACACGCCCAGTGCGCCTGCGTTAAAGGCCTTCAGAATGGCCATATTCACTTGGGTCACTTCTTCGATATTCTTGACCTCGCCGAGCAAGAACAACAACGACTTGTGCGCTTCAATTGCAGCGGCAGTCTCTGCCGAAATATCCTGGTGTTCCTTGAAAATATCGGCAAGGCCCGCCACGCGTTCTTTGCGGATGACCTTGAACATCACACTACAGCCGGGAATGATTACCGATGTTGCGTCGGCAGCAAGCGTCACGGTTTCGGTTAAAGCGAGCGGTTCGTTAACTTCTTTAGTGAGTGGGAAAGCGAGAATGAATTGAGGCATGTGGATAATGGATGATGGAGGATGGATAATGGATAATTAGCAATCTGAGAACAGGTGGCATACAGCCTTTTTTAGAAGATCATTGCTTTTGGGTTTCGGGAGAGCAACGCCATTTTTTTCACTAATGGCAGCAAGCAATGTTTCTGCCGACAACTTGGATTCATCGACAGAGACGGCATAGTCCATGCGGGACAAATCACGACCTAAGACAATCTGTTCATACTGCCCAGGCGTGGGCACAAAGACACAGCGCGCACCGAGCACGGCCATATCCATAACCGTACTGTAGCCACCGCGGGAAATCACCCATTCTGCCGATTGAATCGCTTCAATAAATCGGTCATCCGGAAGGTGCGTATGGAATTCGAGATTACCCTCGTTCCACGATCTAAGTCCCGAAGCCGGTTTTCCGACAACGACAACATGGTGGCCCGGAATTTCGGAAAGAGTCTTGCGCAGGACATTTTCGAATCGGCTTCGCGCCGGTTCGACGCCAGAAACAACGGCAGCAAACTTATACTTAATCCCATTCGATTGAAGCGGAGCGCTGTTATTGAATCGAGACAGCGCACCAACATACCTGACCGGCACAGGACATTTTGACACATGCGAAAGCGCCCCCGCATACCCGGGAGGTTCAGGCAAGTCTGGGATCCAGACCTCATTGAAATGTCTCATGACCGAGGCGTGCCACAGCATGCCAATCGGCTCAAAAGGCGAAAACATCGGCGGGAAAGCGATACGACACTGATGCGTCATATACACCGATTGAGCTTGACGACTATAAAAGCCGAATCGATTATCCGACAGCAGCATATCGTAATGGTGTCGTTCCACCATCTGTTCGGCATAACGATGTTCAAAGGTGACAATCTTCTTCAAATGGGCGCTATTCTTGATAAGCCACAAGCCCATATTGTAGCCATGCTTTGGATAAACAATATTATACGACGGTGAAAGATGCTGTTTGATTTCGGGAAAAAAGCTACGCAAGAGGGCGGCATTCGAACGCGTCACGGCCAGCTCTACTTCTGCACCTTGATTCAGGAATTCGCGAACCACCGGCACACATCGAGTTGCATGCCCCAGTCCCCAGTCCAGCGGTGCAACAAGGACTTTCAACGTGCAGCCTCCAGCCAGGCATTCGCCCAATCGCCGTGATCGCAGTCCTTGTCCTTCTTGTCTCCTTCGTCGAGGCGAAGTTCAAGAGTGTTAACGCCAGACACATCAACATCGGCAGACTGCTTTTCCGTCGAATACATGCGCTTGCTACGGAACAGTTCCCTGTCGTCACCCACTACAATGAAATACGCCCCATCGCCACAGGCACTTTCGTCATCGAGGCCGAATGTCACATGGAGCGTCGCATAGGTCCTAGGCAACTTATAGCGGATTAATGCCGGAGCATGCGAACCAATACCATAACGGAAAACTTCCTTATCAAGCGTAATCTTGCCGTGTTCCACGGTTTGATTCAGCTGAGGAACACCCCACGCCTGTTCGTAGCTGTCGATTTTCTGATCCGATAGGAGCAGGACTTCTGGAGTCCGCACGAAAAATTCCTTCTTGAGCCTCAAGGAGTCTCCATCGGGCAACAGGCATTCGAACACGACTTTATTCAAGCCGGCCATGATCCCGGAAGAGTCCAGTTGCAGCGTATCCGCTTCCTGAGAAAGCATCAGATCTTCTTGCAGTTCCCCATTCAAAGTATAATTACAGGTAATTGCCTCTGGAAAATGTTTGCTCACGACCATTGAATTATTGTCCATCTCGCTCACAAAGAAATTCTGCAGATAATGAGACACTCCCTTCTTCGCCACAATTTTGTATATGGCAAGCGGATAACCGAATAATTTCGGTTCAATTAGCACGCGTTCACTCTTGTAATCCTTCAGAATTTCATCAACCTGATCCGTCGTCTTGAATCCCACTACGCGAGACTTGCGGTTGAGTTCCCCATAACCATCCTGACCACGAACCATATAGATATTGCCACCGGATGCCTGCTGCCACTTGGCAAAGGTTTCGTTATCCCACCCCATGAAGGACCTTTCGCTGAACGAGCTGTGACGCGAAGCCAGCATCTGCCATGGACGGGAATAGATAAAGATTGAGTTCTCGGGATAGCGTTCAAGAGCCTGATCTAGGTAATCCTCTTCTCCCAGAAGCTTGTTCTTGTAGTAAAGCATGTTGTGGCGGTAACTATCGCCATGGTAGATCATGAGTCCAACGGAAAGGGCTACCGAAACGGCCAGAACAATCTTTCCTGCCGCATCCGTCTTCATCTTGGTCGTAAAGGCAAGGGCATCGTATAGGCCGAGTGCCATGATCAGAGCGAACAGAGGAAGCGCCACCAGCACATAGCGCTGGTTAATGTCAATGGTAAATGTACCTGACACATTCAGAAGTATTACGAAAATCTGCAAACAGAAGGTTATGCCGAGTAGGGCTCCACGCCAATACCTACGCGAGTAAAACAAGCGGAACAGGAGCCAGACCGTCGCCGCAAGCAAGATGACCGTAAAAGTCGTATAGAACGGATTCATCATGATTCCACCAAAAGCGGGGTCTTCCTTCAGATTCATCATGATTTCGATATTCGTCTTGAGATTGAACCAAAGATTTTCAAGCGAGTGGGCAGCATGTTCTCCACCCTGAAAATCGTAACCGCGGTAGGCCGCCATGGTATTCACAGAAGGCCAACTCACAGCAATGACTGCAGCGACAAACAGCGGAAGGCGATGCGCCTTTTCCAGAAAATACTTATAATAGTAGAGAGCGAAGGGAATAAACGCAAATACGGTCTCCTGGCGAGTCTGTGCAAAGAAGCCAAGCAACGGGACCGTCAACAGGAAATGTTTCCAGTTCACCTTGGAGGCGGGTACAAAAGAATACCAAGCCATAAGAACCGCAAGCAGGAAAATATAAAGGACTTCTGTCGATGCAGCACGCGCCTGCAACAGATAGATTGGCATACCGCCAAGAAAAGCGGTCGCCGCCAAGGCGGCCCATTCGTTTTTGAACCATTTCGAAAGAGCGAAGAAAAAGAAAAGCAAGCTAAGCAAGTAGAAAGGATAATTCACCCGCAACGCCGTATCGCGCCCCGGTTCCATAAAAAGGAACACTAGCGAATAGACAAATCCTAAAGCCTTGCCCTTGAAGTTATTCACTTCGGTTTTGCAGTCCAGGACGCCATCCTTCCATATTCCTTCGTTGCAAATACCGCCCGTTTGGTCGAAGTACATCTGGAGTCCCATCGACTCCCAGCTCGTCTCGTCACTCAATACGCGATGCGTATTGCCGATATTTCCGAACATGAACACCGAAAAAACAAGTACAATTCCAGCAAAAGCGCAAAGACTCTTTCCCGAAGGCCTATAGTCGTTCCAGCCGCGCAGAACCGTGGGCAAATTCACGAACAGGCCGACCACAAGCAGGACAAATGTCGAGAGGATGGCGTAATACCCCCAGTCAATGTCCCAGCGCCTAGCATAGGGAACGGTCAGATTATTGAAAATAAGGAACGCAACGACCAAAACGGCCATCGTAATTCCTAAAGCGACAAAATGCCTACGGCAGACGCCTAGACGTTCTAGAATCTTCTTCATGTCCTAAAATGTATAAAATTAGGCGAATGGCCCCGAACCCGAACCTACGAATCTATGTATTTAGCCACAAATTCGTCATACGGAAGCGGTTTGGAATAATAAAAGCCCTGCAGACACTTGATCTTGAAGTGCATCAGAAAATCGCGCATTTCGGATGTTTCGATACCTTCTGCCGTCACAGAAGAAGAGAAGGAATCCGCCAGGTCCGAAATAAACCGCACCGTATTCTGATCCGAATTATCCTGCACGACATTCATGACAAAGCTGCGATCAATTTTCACAGAAGTTACGGGGAGTTCTCGCAGAACGCCGAGAGAACTGAAGCCCGTTCCGAAATCGTCGAGGGCGATCTTAATACCCTTGCTACGGAGATCCGTAAAGATTTCCTTGAGGAGCGACATATCCAAAAGGCGACAACGTTCCGTAATTTCGAGGCAGAGATTTTGCGGAGGGAAATCAAATTCCTTGAGAATCGTCAATACATCCTGTACGAAACTATGTTTTTCAAGCTGCGTGTAGGACAAATTGACATTCAGGGAGAAACCCGGATAACGCGTTAGGAATGTTTTTCCGTCCCTCACCGCGCAACGCAAAATCCACTTGCCAAGCTCCGGGAAAATATTATCCTGTTCCAACACATCCATGAACTCGATGGGCGAAACAGTCCCATACGCATCGTGTTGCCAACGGACTAGAGCCTCCGCTCCCACCAACTTTTCAGTAGTCGCATCTACAATCGGCTGATAGCACAGGAAAAAGCCTTCACAATCGCTCACAATGCTATTTCGAATGACATTTAGTCGTTCTATCTCAAAATGGTTATCGGTTTTATCATCGTTAATGGAAGAAACTTCGCCGACAATTAAGTCGCCGGTACCGTCTTTAGCTTTAAATAAGGGATATAGCCCCGGATAAATGG
>NZ_CALEFV010000121.1 GCF_937877005.1 uncultured Fibrobacter sp.
ATAAGCCTTAGCGAGAAGCACAGCCTCACTGATAGCTACATTTACAGGCACCTTGTCATCATAAAGAGCTTCATAGATAGCGATACGCAGAATAGCAAGGTTAAGCTTAGGTATTCTTTCGACGCTTCTCTTTTCACTGTACTTTGAGATGATTTCGTCGATTTCGTCGTCTTCGTAGACGGGGGCAAATACATGGACCTCCTTGCCCATCTCTTCTTTGGCAAGTCTTGCTTCGTTGAGGGAGCTTGCTGTTGCACCTGCAAGGTACTGGCCAATTAGCGGAAAGGAGCGCCAGAAGCTGTAGCCCTTCAAAGCGCAAATTATTTTTACATTCCCGCGCTTCTGAATGTCGTCGAGAATCTCCATATTGCGGCGAAGCCTAGCTTCGTCCAGTACAAAACAGGGGGAAGGAACTTGAGAATAATCGAGCATGTGCCAAAGATAGCCTTTTTTCGCCTTTTTTCCCATATTTTTTTTCATGCTTTAACTACATTTTAACTGATGAGTGATTCCATGTACAAGCATATTCTTATTTCTTTGTTTTCTCTGGCTTTCGTAGGAATGCCTTTGGCTCAGACGGCTCCGTCTACAACTTCAGCTGCAGCTACGGTTGCGGTGCAATCTTCGACCAGTGCGTCTGCTCCGGCCTCTAAAGCGGCTCCTGCTGCCCCGGCTCAGCAGGCTAACTTGGCTAAGGTTGAGTCTCAGGTGGTTGCAGCTCCTCGCGGCGCAACGGCCACCTTGGATGAAATGATCCAGGCGAAGCTCGATTCCATGAACAATGTCGCTCCGACTCTCGGAGCCCGCAATATCGATAGCGTTGCGAAGGTTCAGGCGGACAGCGTGCGCAAGATGATTAATGAAGGCAAGTACGTGAAGCGTGCTCGTTATGACAAAAGCAATTTTGATCATTGGAATATTGATACCGTCCTCCAGAAGAAAATGAAGGACCAGATGATTGGCGTTTGGCGTACTCCGATTATTGCCCATGGTCATGCATTCCGCGATGCGGAACTTCGCTTTGGCGTGAATGATACCCTGGTGGGCATTACCCGTACTTATTCCGATTCCGGCCGTTATCAGATGACTGGCGAATACACCTTCAAGGCTCGTTACCGCTTCGACAGTGAGCAGACTCTTGTGAGCCGCGAAGTGTTTAAGGACGGTCAGGTGGTCCGTTGGGACTACATTACGTTTGATATCATCAAGGATTCCCTGCTATACAATTTGAACAAGCTGGAATTCCGTGACTTGAATGATAACTGGCTCAATGCCCTGCAGGGCTTTGACAATATCCCGGCTGAGCTTTACTTGCGCGATCCCAAGGGAACCGCCGAGCTAAAGAAGGAAGCTGAAAAGAACAAGAAGAAAAAGTAAGGCTTATCCTTAATGGAGCCGATAGGGGAACCTTCCAACCTGAGAATCCCGTTGGGGTTTGCGCTGCTGCTCTTGTTGGCGGCTCTCTTTTCATTTTTGAATCTCTTTGCGGGTACCGCGGACATCTCTTGGACGGATGTCTTTACGGCCCGTAATGAAGGAGTTTCTACGGTGTCACGAATTTTTTGGGACATCCGTGTGCCACGACTGGTAGCGGCGGTCCTTTCTGGAGTAGCGCTTTCACTGTCCGGTCTTTCGTTGCAGACTTTGTTTCGCAACCCGCTGGCGGGACCTTTTGTTTTGGGCATCAGTAGCGGGGCAAGCTTCGGTGTCGCCCTCTCGCTTTTGGCCGGTTTTAGTTTCGGACATTTTGGAGTTCTTTCATCTGCAGCTGTAGGCGCCTTTGCTGTTTCCGTTTTGATTATGCTCGTTGCCCGGCAATTTGAAAATCCTACAATACTGCTAATTGTCGGGTTATTGACGGGGTACTTCGTGGATGCTTTGGTTAGCATGCTGATTGTGAATAGTGCCGCGGAATCCCTTCGTGTATATGTATCTTGGGGAATGGGAAGCTTTGCTCGATTGACTTATGACTGCATCTGGATCTATGCATTGGCGGTATTCGTGGGAATGGGAATGCTGGCGCTTTGCATACGCTATTTGAATGCCGCTCGGCTTGGAGATGAATTTGCCAAGGGGCTGGGGGTTGATGTTCGCCGAGGCCGTATGCTCGTGTTACTTGCATCGACTATTCTTGCTGCGTCGTCGACCGCCTTTTGTGGTCCGGTTGCGTTTGTTGGTATTGCTGTTCCTCATTTGGCATTTATGTTGTTCAAAACAAGCGATCACCGGATCCTGTTTCCTGGGGCAGCCTTGTGCGGCATCGTGCTCTGTCTTGCTTCGGGTTTATTTACGACGATACCTTTGAATGCGGTACTTAGCCTGGTGGGAGTTCCTGTAGTGATTTGGGTCGTGTTCCGGAGCCGGGGGAGTGCATGATGATCCTGCTTGACTGCAAGAACCTCTCGTGGGGCTATGCCGGACAGAGCCCGCTCGTGTCTGCATTTGATTTTAAGCTGCACGAAGGCGAGGTGGTCGCTCTCCTTGGAGCGAATGGTTGCGGTAAGAGCACCTTCCTTAAAACTTTAATTGGACAACTGCCTCCGGTGTCGGGAAATGTTTTGCTGCTTGGTCGTGCGCAATGGGACGCTCGATCCCGTGCGCAGGTGATTGCTCTTGTGCGGATGGGTGCTGCGGCGCCTGCGCGAATGAAGGTGAGGGAGTTTGTCGGTTTAGGAAGAATGCCTTATACAGGATTGTTCGATGTGCGCTCATCGGCGGATATGAAAAAGGTGGACGAAGCGTTGGCGCTTTTGTCGCTTGAAAATTTTGCGAATCGCTGGATGACAGAACTCAGCGATGGTGAGCGGAGCCGGGTCTACTTGGCGGAATCCTTAGCGCAGCAGGTCAAGGTGCTGTTGCTTGATGAACCGAACGCTTTCCTGGATATTCCGCACAGCCGAAAACTGTTCTCGACTCTGCGCAATCTTGCGCACGAAAAAAAGATGGGAATTGTGGTTTCGACGCACTCCGTGGAATATGCCGAAAAATATTGCGATAGAATCATTTCTGTTTCTAACGGCGTGGCACGGGTTGAGAATGCGGCTGATGCTCGAAGTAAAGGACTTCTGGATTGGACGGAGTCCGATCCGTTTTAGAACTTGATTTCTTTTATATTGACGCCCAGGTGGGCGAGCCTGTTGTATAGGGCGGTTCGGAGCATTCCTATATTCACTGCTGCATCACGAACGGATCCGTTTGCTTCGCGGACTTTTTTGATTAAGAAATCTTTTTCCTGTTCCAGCTGCATTTTGCGGAAGGACTCATAATCAATAGGTTCGATTTCCGAAATGTTCATGTTGTCTATCTGAATGTCTTCGGCTCGCAGGATTCCTGGATTCGTAAAGCAGAGCGTGCGCTGGATGACATTCTCGAGCTCGCGGATGTTGCCTGGCCAATTATGAGCCTGCAGCTTTTGAAGGGCCGATTCCGAGAGAGAGTAATTTTCGCCTGCACCCTTGTAAGTTTGGATGAAGTAATTGGCGAGATCCTCGATATCTTCCTTGCGGTTCCGAAGAGGGGAAATCTGCATTGGAATGACGTTCAGACGGTAGTAAAGATCTTCGCGGAAACGCTTTTCGTGAACTTCGCGAAGTAAGTCGCGGTTGGTCGCGGCGATGATCCGCACATCAATTCGCTTGGTCTTGTTTGCACCGAGAGGACGGATTTCCTTGTTCTGCAAAACGCGCAACAGCTTGACCTGGGCGTGTAAAGGCATATCTCCGATTTCATCGAGGAAGATAGCTCCGCCATCAGCCGCCTCAAAAAGGCCGATACGCTCGTTTTGTGCTCCGGTGAAAGCTCCTCGGGTGTGCCCGAAAAGTTCGCTTTCGAAGAGATTCTCGGGAATGGCGCTGCAGTTGACCGTGACGAATTTGTCGTAGATGCATGCGACTGCCTTGGCGATCAGTTCCTTGCCGACTCCCGTTTCCCCCTGGATGAGGACGGGGCCCGTATGTAAAATAGCGCGTTCTACGATTTTGCGAAGCTCCTGCATTGCGGAACTTTTTCCGACCAGGTGGCTCATGCGTTCGCTAAAGACTTTCCTTGCGTTATGGATTTCCTTTAGCTTCGCTATTTGCGTCATTAGGTGGAGCTTTAGGGATTCCACCGAAAGGATGCTGTCGTAAAGCTTATTAGATATTTCGCTAAACTGTTCGGGAGATTCGGCATAAACTAGAATCAACGTATCTGGTGCAGTTTCGCGAAAACGGGTTAGAGCCTGCAAATTGTTTGTAGGAAAAGAGTCCAGTTCCCAGATAATAAGTGGAACCTGTGGAATAAAATCCGACGGGGGAACATCGCGGAAAATGTCTACCGGGTAATCTACCGACGAAAGAACGTCCTGTATAAACGAGGACGTTGCATTGTCTTTCGCAAATAGATTGATAGTGGACATCTAGTGATTAGTGGTTAGGGGCTGGTGATTAGGCTAAAACCTGTTTACTAGCCCCAGTTTACTATTTTCCCAGTTCCTTGCTGCGGTCGGTACCCGCCACGACGGCCTTGATAAGCGTGCTGCGGAAGGCGCCTTCTTCGAGGGCGTTGATGCCTGCGATGGTAGTGCCTGCCGGAGAGCAGACCATGGCGCAAAGGTCAGAGGGACTCTTGCCGGACTGCTTCACGAGTTCAACGCTGCCTTCGATGGTGCCTAGCGCGAGCTTGAGTGCAACATCGCGGGTGAGACCCGCTTTGACTCCGCCGCGAGTGAGGCCTTCGATGAATTCGAACACGTAAGCGGGTGCGCTGCCCGAAAGACCGGTGACGGCATCCATCAGAGATTCTGCAACGCGGCAGGTCACGCCTATGTTGCCGAAAATCTTTTCGGCAATGGCGAGCGTTTCTTCAGTGACGCCGTCCGTGGCGAGGCCCACGGACCCCTTGCCAACAGTCAGCGGCAGGTTCGGCATCACGCGGAGAATCTGGTTCTTTTCGCCGAGGACTTCGATGAGGGCCTTGCGGGTCACGCCGGCCATAATGCTCACGAATGTCTTGGTAGACGTTTCGGCGGCAGCGGCGGCCTTCCATTCGGCGGAAACTAGCTTGAAAATCTGCGGTTTCACGCAAAGGAAGGTGACGTCGGCCTTGTTGATACCTTCGGCAAAGCTTGCCACGCGCACGCAGCCGAGTGCAGAAACTTCGGCTGCAGCCTTATCGGAGGGGTCGAAGAAGAAAATGGTAGAAGGATTGGTGCCGGCCTTCAAAAGTCCGCGGAGAATTGCTCCGCCCATGTTGCCGGTGCCTGCGAAAAAGATTTTTTCTGTCATGTTGTATCCTTTTTTAGCGGAGGCTGTCCTTGGCCTTCTTTAAAAGTTCAAGTAGTTCGGCGTTGGTCTTGCTCTGATGCATCAATTTGATGAGCTTGTCCATGATGCCGTTTTCTGTGTCGAGGGCTCCCTGACGGAATTTCCAGATGATGTCCTGTTCATAAAGAGATAGCAGGCGGTCTTCCTTACGGGTGCCGGATTTGAAAATGTCAATTGCTGGCCAGGTGCGTTTTTCGGCGAGTCGTCGGTCTAGCACCAGTTCCATGTTGCCTGTACCCTTGAATTCTTCAAAGATCACTTCGTCCATGCGGCTTCCTGTTTCAATCAATGCGGTGCCGATGATGGTCAGAGAACCATTTTTTTGAATTACTTCGCGCACGGGTTCTCCGGTAATCGTTTGGACAACCTGTCCGAGCGAATCCCTCTGGAAATCTCCGAGCTTGTCGGCTATCTTACGGGCTGCCCCGAAGAACTTTTTCGGGAACTGCATGGCGTTTGCGTCCACGCCACCCGAAAGGATCTTGCCGGAATGAGGAATGACGACATTGTTTGCACGGGCGAAGCGGGTGATGGAATCGAGAAGGACCACGACATCCTTCTGCTGCTCTACGAGTCGCTTGGCCTTTTCGAGAACCATAGTCGCAACGCGGGCGTGATGATCAGGTGGCTCATCAAAGGTCGATGCGACGACTTCAGCGCGTAGGTTCGGATTGGTTTCGACGAGCTTGCCGATAATCTCGCGCATTTCTGTCACTTCTTCAGGACGTTCGTCGATCAGGAGCACGATGATGATGATTTCAGGATGGTTCGCAGCGATGGCACGGGTCATGTTCTGCAAAAGAATTGTCTTACCGGTGCGTGGAGGTGCGAGAATAATGCTTCGCTGCCCTTTACCAATGGGTGAGAACAGATCCATGACGCGTGTGCTCAATTCTTCAGGATTCCATTCGAGCTTGATTTTTTCATTCGGATGAATCGGGGTCAGGTATTCGAAGGCAACACGGCGCTTGATCTTTTCGGGATCTTCAAAATTTACTTTGTCTACACGGCGCAGGGCGTAGTATTTGTCTTGCTGGTCGCGAGGAGGACGGGCTAGGCCGGCAACAGTGTCTCCGACCTTAAGACCAAGGCGACGGATAAGATTTTGACTTACATAGACGTCGTCCGGACCTTGCTGGTAGTTGAATTCTGTATTGCGGAGGAATCCGTGTCCCTGCGGGGTTACTTCCAGAAGGCCTTCGGCATAGACGATGTTATTTTCATTCTCGAGGCTCTGTAGCAGCAGACCGAGCGACTGCTTGCGATAACGGCGGTAGTCGAGATTCTCTTTCTGGGAGGCGAGTTCCTGCAAGTCACTCATCGTCATCTTGCGGTATTTGCTCCAGCATTCGCGAGCCTTGTTCCATGCTTCAGAATCTGGTTCGGGGAGTGGGGTCGTGTCCTCCTCTTCGGGCTGGAAATTCCGGTTTTGACGATTGTTCTTGTCGAAACGACGGTTCTTTCCGAACTTGTTGAATCGGTTGTTCTGTTGATTTTTGAAATTCTGCTGGTTGTCGCCTTGAATGTCGTTTTGTGGATCGACAATGTTTTCTGCATTCTTTTCATCGGGAAGGGAGTCGGTGTTCTCGGACGAAACTGGATTCTCCTTCTCGATACTAGACAAATCGGCTTTTTCGGTTGTTTGCGTATTTTCTGTTGCGGTGGTTTCTTCGTTGGCGACAGGCTTGCTTTGCTTTTTGCTCGGCTTAACCTCTTCGGACTCATCCTTGGTCTTTTTCGACTTGATGCGGCGCTTGGGCGTCTGTTCTTCCTTGGATTCTTTTTCCGCCTCGTCGACAAAATCCGATTTCAGTTCGGAAGGCACTTCCATTCCGGTCGGTTCTTGATCTGCAAGGTGGGTGTTTTTTGAATTCTTCTTTGTGGGTGCCACGATAGTTTCCTGTATTGAGGGAATGAAATAAAGATTTTGGTTTATAAAATGTTGTTATTTAGGAAAAATTTGGCCTGACCATGCTTTCAATTCGATTTGCCGATTGAAAAGCAATTTTATGGATGGGAAGGCTAAGCTGGACAATTCTATCCAGTGGTGTATAAGATAATTAAAAAAAGGAATTTTGTCATTGAAACTGGCTTTTTTTTTGATTTTTTTTAATTGGGGCTCATCTTCGGCGGTTCTGTCAATTTTTAAACAAAAAAGAGCCTTCTGAATATTTATATTTGTGTCGTGGATTCTTTAGAAAGAGTTTTTATTGCACTCGGTTCGAACCTTCCGGATCGCTCCCGGCATTTAAGCGAAGGGCGCGAAATGCTGCGTAAGATATCGTCGGGTGGTTGGAAAGAAAGCCCGGTGTACGAGACTCCTCCGGTCGGACCGGAGGGGCAGGGTCCCTATTTCAACCAGGTGGTCAGCTTCTGGTATTCTGGAACATCGACGACATTGTTGAACTATCTGAAAGGTTCCGAGTTCGTGTTGGGACGAAAACCTCGAGGACACTGGAATTCTCGCGAAATCGATCTGGACCTGCTGTATTTTGGGAATGAAATCCATAAAGGCCGTCCGGAACTCCCGCATCCGCAGATTGTGAATCGCCAGTTTGTACTGGTGCCGCTTGCCGATATCGCTCAAGATTGGGTTGATCCACAAATGGGGCTTAAGGTCAAGGATTTGCTTTCGAACTTGTTGCAGAAAGAAGAGAAAATTCCATTCCGTGTCATTTCATCGGAGGAACCCTGATATGCTGAGAGAAAAGGACGTCCATTTTTTGGCCATCGAAGGGGTCATCGGCGTAGGCAAGACTTCTCTTGCTAAAATCATTGCCGAACGTTGGAACGCCATGTTTATCGAGGAAAACTTCGCGGAGAACCCCTTTCTGGAAAAGTTTTACCAGAACAAGGAAGCTTACGCGTTTCAAACCCAGCTTTTCTTTTTGCTTGACCGTTTGAAGCAGCTGCAGAATTCAGCGTTGCAGAGTGACCTTTTCCATGATTTGTTGGTGAGCGACTATACCTATGATAAGGACCAGATTTTCGCAGCGCAAAATTTGACTGAAAGCGAATATGCCATGTATGAGCAGGTGGCCCGTGCGCTCAATCATGATATTCCGAGACCTGACCTGGTTGTTTACTTGCAGGCTTCCATTCCGACTCTGCTAAAACGCATTCATGGTCGTGGTCGTGCGATGGAAAAAACTATTGAAGGCTCGTATTTAAAGGGGCTCATGGAGCGATTCGACCAGCATTTTTGGAATTATCCCTATGCTCCGGTCCTGATTATCAATACCGATAACATTGATTTTGTCCATAATGAAGCGCATCTGCAATTGGTCATGGACGCCATCGCGAATTGTCCGCGGCAGACGACCTATTTTGTTCCAGAAGGTAAATAATGCAAATCGTTACTACTATTGATTCTCTCCGCCAGATACTTAAGCCGATTTCGAAGTCCGGCAAGTCTATCGGGCTTGTTCCCACGATGGGAGCGTTGCACGATGGTCATGGAGCGCTAATCAAGGAGTCCGTAAAAAATTGCGATGTCACGGTTGTGAGCGTTTTCCTAAATCCCATCCAATTTGGAAAGAACGAGGATTTGGACAAGTATCCGAAACGCCTAGAAGCCGATGCGAAATTGGCAGAAAGCCTGGGCGCAGACTATATCTTTGCTCCGAGCGTTCA
The DNA here is from genome assembly GCF_937877005.1 of uncultured Fibrobacter sp. Taxonomy (GTDB): domain Bacteria; phylum Fibrobacterota; class Fibrobacteria; order Fibrobacterales; family Fibrobacteraceae; genus Fibrobacter. Next base: position 8,937 of record NZ_CALEFV010000121.1, read on the forward strand.
GGAAATGTATCCTGATGGTGACCCGCTCACGATGGTTCGCGATGAAACTCTGGAAGGAATGTATTGCGGGGCCTATCGCCCCGGGCATTTCCGTGGAGTGCTTACGGTTGTTTCGAAGCTGTTTATCATTTCTGGCTGTAATCATGCCTATTTTGGGGAAAAGGACTATCAGCAGGTGTTTCTGATCGAGCGAATGGTCAAGGACCTTAATTTCGATCTTCAGATTCATCGAGTAAAGATTGTCCGTGAGGCCTCGGGACTTGCTCTGTCTAGCCGAAATGAATACCTGTCCGAAGACGAACATAAGCGCGCACTAGGAATTAGCGTCGGCCTGAAGCTTGCGAAGGATGCCTACGAAGCGGGAGAAAGGAGCGTCGCGAAGCTTCGCGATATCGCCCTAAAGTCGATTCTCGCTGCGCACGGTATCGTCCAGTTTGTCGAAGTCGTCAATCAAAAGAACTTGCAGAAATTCTCCGGTATGCTTGGACCCGATGACAAGGTGGTCATTCTGGTAGCGGCCTTCTTTGGAAAGACCCGCCTGATCGACAATATCGAATTGAATTGACACGAAGTGTCATCCTGAGCACGCGAAGCGCGTCGAAGGATCTCTTATTTTTCCGTCGCGGTGAACACGCCGTCCCAGACTTCGCCTTCTGCAACAGGCGGATTCTCCTTGTATGCCATGCAACGTTTGATGTATACATGTGACGGTGTTGTCTTGCTGCCCGGATCGCGGTCGGGGTGATGCGGCTCCAGGTCAAGACATTGCTTGAAGAGCTCGATGGCGTTGTCCCATTGCATATTCAGGTAGCAGGTGCGAGCCTTTTCCCAAATATCGACCAGTTGGAGTAGTGAACTTTCGTTTTCAGATCCGCGGCGTTCCAGTAGTTCAAATGTCTTGACTGGCTGGCTTTTTCCTATCACGCGGATGGTGTCGAGAGAACGGTAGATGAACCTTCCGTCTTCGAGGTGGGCTTGCGTGTCTTCGCTAATTTGAATGTAGGCGCCGTACTGCTTGGCTGCGCTTTCGAGACGTGCTGCGAGGTTCACCGCGTCGCCCATCATGGTGTAGTTCTTGCGCATGGTGGATCCCATGTTTCCTGTCACGATGTCGCCCGAATTGATTCCGATTCTCATGTGCATGTCATGCACCACCTTGGGCCATTTGTCGCCTTCGTGAGCCCATTTTTTACGGAGATCGCGTAACTTATTCTGCATGTCGATGGCAGAATCGCAGGCGTTTTGGGCGTGGTTGGGGAGAGGCATGGGCGCACCGAAGAATGCGATGATGGCGTCGCCTTCGTACTTGTCGAGAGTTCCCTTGTTGCTCAAAAGGGTGTCGGTCATGGCAGTCAAGTATTCGTTCAGAAGTTCAACGAGCTTACTCGGGTCGCCGATCTTTTCGGAGAATGTCGAGAAACTGGCGATGTCGGTAAAGTAGGCGGTTATGTTCGACTTTTCGCCACCGAGGGTCGGCATGATTTCCTGATCCACCATGGCATCGATTAGTTCCGGAGAGATATATTGCTTGAAGGCGTTGTTGATGAAGCTTTTTTCCTTGTTTTCAAAATAGAACTGAACCGCTAGAGCGGTAACGCTTGTTAGCAATATGGAAAGGAGCTGTTTCGACACTCCGATGTATAGCCCTCCTTCGAAGTAGCGGTAGGCGACATAGGTATAAATGCCCATGAGGAGGATGGAGATGGAAACGGAAATGTAGCTCTTGAAGTATAGTCCGAGGAACAGACAGATGAGTGCTAGGAGAATGACGATAATTTGCTGGTATTTTTCGCTTAGGATGGTCAGGTAATCGTCTTCGAGGATGTTCTTGATGATGTTGGCGTGGATTAACACTGCCGCGAAGTTCTCTTCGTTGGGGACGGGGTGGTAGTCGAATAGGGCCGTAGCTGCTGAACCTAGGATGTAGATGTTTCCCTGGCTGGAGGAGGCGTCGAAACGACCGACATAGACGTCGTAGTAGGAAAGGTGCTGGAATGTGCGGAAGGACGGTGTTATGTTATAGTGCCCCTTGTAGTTCACACGGAAGGCGGCTTGGTTGTTAATGGGAATTCGCTTGACGGGGCCAAAGCGTAGCTCTTCGCCCGGTTTAAGGTTTTGGATGGCCTCGTTGCTCGTTTTCTGGATGTCGCGTAGCACGGCGTCGGAGATGATGACCTGACTCGAACGCCACTTGCGATTTTTCTTGTCATAGTGAATGTCCATGTCCAGGGAAAGCGGGACAATCTTTCCGACGGGAATTTTGGGAATTGAGTCCTTGAAATAGGAAATCGTCTGAATGATGTTCTTGTTGATGCCGCAGATAGTTTCGCCATCTAGGTCGTCTTCTTCGTCTTCCTCTTCGTCTTCTTCGTCAAATTGGGCTAGGTTCTTGAGAATGAAAAGCTCCTTGTTTTGTGAACCCCTTTTGATGACAATCCCGTTGCCAAGATTGACTGTTTTGTCTTCGGGAATGGAATCAAGTTTTTCGACAGTAAGATTCAATAGAGCCTTGGAAAATTCGACATTCAGGGACTGGTTGTTGTAAATATCGAAGAGTATGTTCCCGTTCTTGTCCTTAGTCGCAAAGACCTTGGAAGATATGTCTACAAAGGCTTGCCCGGCCGCTTTCTTCAGGTGCTTGTCTGCCGTTTTTTCCTTGAGGGAAAGGAACATCGGATAGCTAAAATTGGGGTAGGTCGTGTGGTAGACTCCATCCTTGTCGCGATAAATGCCGAACGGCTTGCCGAGGTCGATGTATTTGCCCGTCTTGACCTTTATTTCGCTGAAATCCTTGTGGAACAGGTGCAGGATGGTCATGAGCGACATTGTGGGGTAGACTCTGCTGCTGTCATCCGGATAGAGTTCTGGATTGGGGAAACGGTAAAGCATGGCGACTTTGCGGACGACACCGTCGTTGTCGGGGAATACATTGACGGAACCCAGGCCTGCACCCGCGCGGGCCAGTTCGGGGAAAACGTTGTCGAGCAGGTCCTTGCCCTCGATTTGGTCAATGTTGTCTACTTGGCTATTGCTGAGTGTAAACTGGTAGCCGATTTCCTCGGCGCGTTGCGTGGTACTGAGAGGCTCCCATTGACTCTTGTGCTGGTACGAAGACCTGATATCGAACATGTCGCAGACAATCGTGTTGCCGCTTTCCTGGACGGCGTCAACGAGCATGGAGTCGAAGTTGTAGTTGGTCTTGACGGAGGGGTAGATGGAATCAAGTGGTGCGTCCGGAGTGACCTTGCGCAGGATGTCCATGACCTGGTCACTCTTCTGCTTGCCAAAATCGGCCGTTTTGAACAGAATGTCGAGGCTTATCGCCGAGGCTCCGCTCTTGCTTAAGTTGCGGATTACATTGGCGTGGATGGAACGGTCCCATTCGTAGTAGTTGCCCAGTTTGGCAAGCGAGGCTTCGTCGATATCGACAATGATAATGTTTGGATCGTAGTGGACGGCGTTGATTGCCTGCATATCTGTGTTTTCGGAATCGTCGATATGCGTGTGGACCTTGAAGAATATGTCGTAGAAGATGTTTTCTAGGGATTCTGCCGTATTACGGGTCGTTCCGACGATTTCATTCTGGGTACTACCGAAAATAAGGATTATGGCTACAAAGACGGCTGACAGGAGTAAGCCTGCAAAAATCTTTTTCAGTTTCTTGGAAATCTTGGCTCGCATAAGAAAAAGATAATAAATCGAGGAAAGTTGTCTGTGGGAATCTGTTTGGAAAACGGAAAATAGAAAATTCTCTTTTGGAGCAAAAAGGCTGTGAAAACTGTAACTTGTTGATGCACAACGAGTTACAGCGCATTTTTTTGTTTTTGGATGAGACAATTAGGGTCGGAAGAACTATATTTAAATATAATCGCGGAGGCATTTTGGCTAGTCAAAAGAAAACTTCTTCAAAAAAAACGGGAAAGAACTCTAAATCTGCTCAAAACGCTGATTCTCAGGGATTCGGCATTATTGTGGGTGGGTGGTTTTTAGTGGCTTTGGGGGCTGTTCTTGCTTTTGGCTGCATTTGTTCGGTCGCGAGCGGGGCAGAAGGCAATGTCATGGGCCCTTACTTGGGAAATCTTTTCCCGGAATCGCTTGCTTTTTTCTTCGGCCGTGTTCCGTCCTTGTTTTTCTCGCTGGCCCTAGCACTTTGGGGACTTGTTCTGGTTTCAGTGACGTTCCGGTTGCGTTTTCTGCGTTATGCGCTTGGTCTTACGCTTTTGTCGCTGGACCTCTCGTTTCTGTTTTCCTTGAAGAGCTACGGAGTCAAGAACTTATCTAGAGAAGCCTTTGCGCAGAATGGCGGTGCATTAGGTCAATTTTTTAGCCAGAATGTAGCTCAGGCTGTTTTCCCCACATCGGTCTTGATACCTCTTGTTATCCTGTTGTTGGCGTTCGCACTCATACTGGTATTGGCGTTCGGTCTTCGTCCGCGGCATTTTGCGTTTGTTGTACAGACGACAAACTGGTTCAAGTCCGTGCTCAAGAAAAAAGATCCGGTTGAGGGAGAGTTGGTTGAGCCGATTACGTCTACTCGTGGAAATGTGGTGTCAAACATGCCGCTACCCGGTGTTGCCGCATCTCTTCCGAAAGGCGTGTACATGGACGACAATACGGTGGACATAGAGCCAGACGGTTTCAAGATTCGCCGCAAGGGCAAGGTGACTCCGTTTAGCGGACGCAATAGCTGGATGAACGATGACTTCAGCTTGAATCAGGGATTTGATGAGGTCCCAGAAGTTCCGGACGAGGCCCCGGTGACCGTTGCCTCTATGCAGGAAAATCTGAAACCAGCCGAATGTACGGACAATGTAGCAGGCGAATATAATTTGGACGAAGACCCTGAAATCCGCAGGCTCGAAGATTACTTGCGTGTGAATGGCGGCAAGATGAACGCCCTTGAAATCGTGGAAGTCAAGGAAAAAATCGCAGCCCTCAAGCGTGCCCGCGACCTGATTGCCTGGGAAAAGGATCACCGCGGCCGTATGCAGGTGAAGGGCGATGTGCGCCGCGATGGTTCTCCGGTGACGGGTTCTATGGCGGCACGTACGGTGGCTGCAGATGCGATGCCGACCGGAACGATGCCTGCCGCAAGGGGTGTAACGCAAAGGTCCATGACGCAGGTCCCGGCCGATGAACGCACGGTGATGGCGGGCGAGCCGACGGTTGGTAATGAGGCTCCCTTTAATGCAGAAGACTTGCTGGGTGGCGATGGCGCTCAAACAATCGATGTGGCGGCCTCTGATGACGAAACGTTCGTGCCCGAAGTTTACGGTGCCGACGATGTGGGTGAGGTCCCTGAAATGCCGGACGAAACATTGGGCGCTTCGATTGGGAATGTGCCGAACGGTACATCAACAGCGGGTATGAAGGCTGCCCCGATTCCGCAGCGAGACCCGACCACGGTTTACGACGAATACAAGGTGCCTGCGATTAGCGACATTCTGGAAGAACATGAGCCGCAGACCGCCGATTACAGCGAAGAAGAACTGAACGCTATCGGCAAGATGCTCGAAGAAAAGCTTGAAAACTTCAAGGTGAAGGGCCGCGTGATCGGTTGCGAAACGGGCCCGATGATTACCCGTTTTGAAGTGGAACCGGGCCCGGGCATGAAGGTGAGCCGGTTCTCTGCCTTGCAAGAAGACTTGGCGCTTCCGCTCCGCGTTTCGTCGGTCCGCATTCTGGCCCCGATTCCAGGCAAGGCGGCTGTCGGTATCGAAATTCCGAATCGTAAATTCCAGACGGTGTATAGTTTGGATGTGTTCCAGAGCGAAAAGTTCAAGCCGTCGCCCGAAAAGATTCTGGTGGCGCTCGGTAAAGACATTACCGGCGAAGCGTTTACGATGGACTTGGCCAAGGCTCCGCACTTGCTGATTGCAGGTCAGACGGGCTCCGGTAAGTCCGTGTGCATTAACGCCCTCATGGCGTCTATGCTTTTTAGTAAGACTCCTGATGAACTCCGCATGATTCTGGTGGACCCGAAGGCGGTGGAACTCAAGATGTACGAAAACATCCCGCACCTGCTCGCTCCGGTGATTACCAAGCCCGAAATTGCCATTCAGGCGCTCCAGTGGCTGTGTTATGAGATGGACCGCCGAACCGAAGTCTTGGCATCGGCGAAGGTGCGTAACATTGGCGGCTTTAACGCGAAGTTTGAAGCGGGCGAGTTGCCTGACGAAGTGCCCGAAGAAGACCGCAGCCATCGCATGGCGTTCATCGTGGTGATTATCGATGAAATGGCGGACCTCATGATGGTCGCTGGCAAGGAAATCGAAAAGAACGTGGCGCGCCTTGCCGCAAAGGCTCGTGCCGTGGGCATTCACCTGGTGCTTGCCACGCAGCGCCCGTCGGTGAAGGTTATCACTGGTATTATCAAGGCGAACTTGCCGACGCGTATCAGCTTCAAGGTGGCCTCTCAGATTGACGCCCGCACGGTCATGGACCATGCCGGCGCAGAAAAGCTTTTGGGCCGTGGCGACATGCTTTACAAGGCCGTGAACGATCCGGAACCGGTTCGCGTTCATGGAGCCTTCTTAAGCGACGAAGAAGCCGAAAAGCTTGCCGATGCCTGCTCCGACCAGAACGTATTCTACCCGCAGGTGGAATCGTTCGACGTCTCTGACGGCGAAGGCGACGAAGACGGCGAGGGCGGAGGCAAGGACTTGGGCAAGCTTGACAAACTGCTTTACGATGTGGCCGTTTGGGCTGTCGAATGCCGCGGGCTTTCGACCTCGGCGGTGCAGCGCCACTTTAGCGTGGGATTCAGCCGAGCCGGTAAAATTGTGGACCAACTTTACAGCCTCGGCGTGTGTGGCCCTGCCAAGGGTAACAGCAAACCCCGCGCCATGCTCCTTGGAATCGAAGAAATCCAGAGCATGCAGCGCTCTGGTAAATTCGGGTAATTGAAATGAAAGAATACGCTCCTGCTAAAATTAACTTGTTCTTAGACGTCATCCGCAAGCGTGAAGACGGATATCATGACTTGGGCACGCTGTTCCAGACTATTGACGCAGGTGATACCGTAAGTGCCGAACTGCGTCAGGATGGTCGAATTACGCTTTGCTATAACGAACCGCAGGATTATCCGCTGGAATCAGACCTGGTTTACAAGGCTGCCAAGCTCTTGCAGCAGGAGTCGGGGACTACGCTCGGTGCGGATATCTATCTAAAAAAGATAATGCCTTTGGGTGCGGGTCTCGGTGGTGGTAGCGCCGATGCTGCGGCGACGCTTCGTCTTTTGAATCAGCTGTGGAAACTCCGGTATCGTTTCGAACGATTGGAAGAGCTCGGAGCCCGTCTCGGAGCCGATGTCCCGTTTTTGGTGCGTGGTGGCACCGCCTTTGCAGAGGGAATTGGCGAAAAGTTGACTTTTGTAAAGCCGCTGCAGTTGCAGAATGACGAGTATCTGCTGATTGCGACTCCGCTTGATTCCGTGCCAACCAAGGATGCCTATGCGGGCGTTCCGAAATCGGGCCCTGACCGTTGGAATCAGTACAAGAGTTCGTTCCGGAGCGGTAAGTCCGGTATGGATTATGCCTGTGCCCACGCGTTCAATAGTTTTGAAGTTTCTGTTTTTCCGAAGCATCCTCTTGTCGAGGAATTGAAGAAGGAACTTCTGCGACTGGGAGCGAAGGTTGCCCTGATGTCTGGGTCCGGTGCTTCGGTTTTTGGCTTTTTTGAAACACGAGAACAGGCAAAAGCGGCTGCCGATGAACTGAAACCCCTAACTAGATATCAGGTCGTAACCCGTTTTTTCGAGGGTTTTTAGTCATTCCCCTTTAAAATTGTGATGTTTTTGCTATATTTGCGCCACCATTGGGGTATCGTCAAGTGGTAAGACAACGGATTTTGATTCCGTTATTCGTTGGTTCGAATCCAGCTACCCCAATGAATTTTTTAACCATTTACTTAATTGGAGTAAAATTATGGAACTCACAAAGCTCGCAGCAACCTCGAGAGTGCTAGGCAAGAGCCGCGACTGCGCCCGTCTCCGCAAGGAAGGCAAGATTCCGGCTGTCTATTATGGTAAGGGTCAGGAGTCTGTGAATATCAGCGTTAGCGCAATCGATGTTCGCAAGGTTCTCGCCCCGGGTAAGCGTTACACGCTTCTCGACCTGGAAATTGATGGCAAGGCCGGCAACGCTGCCGTAATTTACAACTATCAGAAGAATCCGCTGACTCAGGAAATCGAACACATCGACTTCCTCAAGATCGAAGATTCTACCAAGGTCAAGGTTCGCGTTCCGGTCAAGCTTTCCGGTCTTCCGGTTGGCGTCAAGACCCAGGGCGGTACCTTCGCTCAGCAGAACCGCTACATCCAGCTCGCTGCTGAACCGGCCAAGATTCCTGCTGTCCTCGAAATGGACATCTCTGACTTCCCGGCTCCGACGACCTTCTACGCCAAGGATCTCAAGCTTGCTGACGGCATCGAACTCGCTTGTCAGCCGCGCACCGTGATCTTCACTATTACTGCCAAGAGCGGTAAGAAGGCTGATGACGCTGCTGCTGAAGCTCCGGCTGCCGAAGCTAAGTAATCGTCTTTTGCGGTTTTCCGCATACGAAATACGCCTGCCCGCATAGCGGGCAGGTTTTTTTTTGCTTTTGATAAGTCAAATTGCTATTTTTGGAGATGCTAAAGGAGATTTTTAATGACTGATCCACGTGTTACGAAACTTGCAGAAAATCTGATTAACAACGCCATAGCCCTTAAGGCGGGCGAAAACATCCTTATCGAAACGACCGACACTCCCGACGAAGTCACGACAGAACTCGTGAAGGCAGTCGCTAAAGTGGGCGGTAACGCATTCGTTCACAATTACCGCGGCCGTGTCCGTCGCGAAATGATCAAGTCTGCGACCATCGAACAGATGAAGCTTCAGGCTGACCTTGCGATGGCCGAAATGCAGAAGATGCAGGCCTACATCGCTATTCGCGGTGCCGATAACGCCCTCGAAAATTGCGACATCGATGGCCGCCAAATGCTCAACTACCGCAAGATTAACGAAGATGTTCTCAACTACCGCGTGAATAAGACGCGTTGGTGCGTGCTTCGCTGGCCGAACCCCTCCATGGCGCAGGGAGCCAAGATGAGTTCCGAGGCGTTTGAAGACTTCTACTTCGAAGCTTGCCTTGCCGACTATCCGAAGATGGCCAAGGCCGCCCAGAACCTCGTGGACCTCATGAACCGCACCGACAAGGTACGTCTTGTGGCAAACGGTACCGATTTGACGTTCAGCATCAAGGACATTCCGGCGATTCCGTGCTGCGGCAACATGAACATCCCCGATGGCGAAGTCTATACCGCACCGGTCAAGAACAGCGTGAACGGCGTGATTCACTACAATACGCCGACCCTTTACGATGGCAAGTACTTCAGCAATATCCGTCTTGAATTCAAGGATGGCAAGATTGTGAACGCCACATGCGAATCCGGCGATAACATTGCTCTAAATGCGCTCTTCGATACCGACGAAGGTGGCCGCTACGTGGGCGAGTTCGCCATCGGCTTTAATCCGTTCGTGAACGCCCCCATGTGCGATATCCTGTTCGATGAAAAAATTGCGGGTTCCATCCACTTCACGCCGGGCCGCTGTTATGAAGAGGCCCCGAACGGCAACATCAGCGCTATCCACTGGGACCTGGTGCTCATCATGCGTCCGGAATACGGTGGCGGCGAGATCTGGTTCGACGACAAGCTCATTCGTAAAGATGGATTGTTTGTGGTTGACGAACTCAAATGCCTGAACCCGGACCAGTTGGGAAAATAGTAGACAGTGCTGTAGACGGAAAAAGCCGTCCTTTATGGGACGGCTTTTTAATGTTTTTCACAAAAAAGAAAGTTGCGCAGTCGCGTGGACTCCTCGGAGTTCGATGCTTTCGGCTCGGTCATGCCTCATGCAAGCACGGGCGAGACTCTTGCCTTTACAGCATCTCACCGATTTACATCTTGAGGAGAATCTCGCCAATCTGCACGGCGTTGAGAGCTGCGCCCTTGCGGATCTGGTCACCGGTGAGCCACAGCGTGTTGCTGTTCTCGTCAGCGAGGTCCTTACGGATACGGCCAACGAACACGTTGTCCTTGCCGGCGCTTTCGAGCGGCATCGGGTAGACGTAGTTCTGCGGGTCGTCCTTGAGGGTCACGCCCGGGGCGTTCTTCAAAGCGTTGCGGATTTCTTCGACAGAAACCGGGCGCTCGGTCTCGAACCACACGGATTCGGAGTGAGAACGCAGCGAGCTCACGCGCACGCAGGTAGCGCTGGTACGCACGTCGGAGTGCATAATCTTGCGCGTTTCGTTGAACATCTTCATTTCTTCCTTCGTGTAGTCGTTTTCCGTCATCTTGTCGATCTGCGGAATCACGTTGTACGCGAGCTGGAACGGGAACTTGTTGATGTGCGTCGTCGTACCGGTTTCGAGGATGTCCTTGTACTGCTGCTTGAGTTCTTCCATGGCGATGGCACCTGCGCCGCTCGCGCTCTGGTAAGAGGAAATGTGAATCTTCTTGATGTGGGAAATCTTTTCAATCGGGTTCAGTACTACAACCATCATGATGGTCGTGCAGTTCGGGTTGGCAATGATGCCCTTGTGGAGCTTGATGTCTTCCGGGTTCACTTCGGGAACGACCAGCGGAACATTCGGGTCCATACGGAAGTGGCTAGTGTTGTCGACAACCACGGCGCCGTTTTCGACGGCGATCGGGGCGAATTCCTTGGATATCGCGGCACCGGCGGAGCTGAGCACCAGGTCGACACCCTTGAAAGAATCCTTGTTCAGAACTTCGCACTTGAGAGTTTCGCCCTTGAACTTGAATTCCTTACCGGCGCTGCGTTCAGAAGCGAGGAGCTTCAGACTCTGCATCGGGAAGTTGCGTTCTTCGAGAATGGAAAGGATTTCTTGGCCTACGGCACCAGTGGCGCCCATAATGGCTACGTTGCGAATCATATTGAACCTTTTTTCGGTTTATTGTTGATTGTTAGTTTGTAAAGCATCGGTGGCGTTCCAGAACCGCTTCAGGTAGATTTTCATCTGGCTGATTTGGTCGCGAGATTGCCTATAGAGAATTAGCTGCTGTTCCGGATTTTCCTGCAGCGTGTAGCTGTAAAGAGCGTAGGCGGAAAGGCGCACGCATTCGCTCGCTTGAATTAGCTCGCTGTGAGCTTCGCTAGATTCGTGCGGGTGGAAAAGACCCAAAACTTTCTTGTTGAGGGCGACAGCGTTGTTGTTGATGGCAAGAGCCTGGCTGCTACGCTTTTCTCGTTCTGATTCTGAAATGTTTGCGGGGAGAGGCTCGAAGTCGTCGATGGAATTTGTGATGACGTTCATGCGATTGATGACCGTTTCGGCATCCATCAGGTAGCTTTCGAGACGGCTCATTGAACCATCGTCTGCGCTTTTTGCCGCGGTGTTGCGCTTTGTGTTTGCCTGTTGGCCGTTGGACTTCGCGGGGTAGATCTTGCCGCCTTCGCCGTTTTCAAACGAGGCTATGTAGTCCTGGTACTTCGCGTTCATTGCAGAAATTTCTGCAGCGGAATATTCCGATGTCGGAATGAATGTTGGACGATCCCAGTAGGCGATTCCCATGAAGCCTGACAACATGAAGAAAGCGAGGAAGATGTATCCTGTCTTGGAAGCGGGGTCTTCGCTGCGGATGACACAGATAATCGAGAAAAACAGCAGGCTTGCAAACGAAAGCAGAAGCCCGCCGTCGCAGTTGTAGGCGATGAACGAGTTCTTCGCGAAGAAGAAAATGCAGTCCATGACTACAATCAGGAACGACAAAAGCGCACCCATCATTTTCTGAGTGCGTGTATCGGCGGCGGCCGACATGAGTATTGCCGTAAAGGTGATGCCCAGAGGGAGCACCATCATTAAGGCGATGTCCGCAATTTGTTGGTTCATTTTCTAATTAGAACGGAAGATCGTCGTCGACGACATCCTGCACTGGGGCATCGTATGCCGGAGCGCTTTGCTGGTTGAAGTTGTTGGATTGATTGTAGAAACTTCCGCCTTGGGACGAATTTCCGCCCTGGAAATTTCCGTTCTGTCCACGGGGCGTCAAAAGCTGGAATGTATCGAGGTTGACTTCGGTGCTATAGCGCTTCTGGCCGGTAGTCTGGTCGGTCCAGCTGCGGTTGGTGAGGGAACCTTCGACATAGAGGGTCATGCCCTTATGAACGCCGAGGGATTCCATGGTGTCTGCAATTTTTCCCCAGCCGACGATGTTGTGCCAATCGGTCTGTTCCTTTTGTTCACCATTGTTGTCACGATAGCGACGGCTGGTGGCGAGTGAGAACGATACGCGCTTGCGACCAGTTGCGCTTGCGCTAATGACGGGGTCCTTGCCAATATTGCCGATAAGCATCACTTTATTGAGATAAGCCATATAATTATCCTATTTGTTTTATTTATGGTCTAAAAATAAAAAAATCCGTCTGTCACTTTGTGCCATTTTCAGAAAAATTTTTCGTTTTGGAATAATGTTTGGCAAAATATTTATATTTTCTTCAAAAATAAACCCCTAATCACGAACTACTAACCAGTCACTCATTCATGGTTTCTCTCGCTCTTACCCGATTCGAACGATCTTTCCCCGAAAACCTCAAGGGCAAGCGCCTTGGCGCAGTCCTCCACCCGGCATCGGTTCTCCCGGATTTGCATTATACCCTCGATTTACTCAAAGAATACGACGGCAAACTCTTTAAGCTTTCTGCCCTTTTTGGCCCCCAGCATGGTATCAAGGGACATACCCAGGACAACATGATCGAATGGGAAGGTTACACCGACCCCGAACTGGGCATTCCCGTTTATAGCCTTTACGGCGAACACCGCGAACCCACTGCCGAAATGCTCAGTCACGTGGACATGATGCTTGTGGACTTGCAGGATGTGGGGGCGCGCTACTACACATTCATCTGGACATTGTTCCTTTGTATGAAAGCCTGCGAAAAAGCCGGCATCCCCGTGATTGTGGTGGACCGACCGAATCCCATCAACTGCGTAGACGAAGAAGGTCCGGTGCTAGACCTTGACTACACCAGTTTCGTGGGACTTCATAGCATCCGCACGCGCCATGCAAAGACGATTGGTGAACTTGCTGTACAGTTTAAGGAAGAACGTTTCCCGAAGTGCGAGCTCTACGTGCTCGGCATGGAAGGTTACGATAAAAAGATGTGGTACGACCAGACGGGACTCCCGTGGATTCTGCCGAGCCCGAACATGCCGACGCTTGATACCGCCATTGTTTACCCGGGCATGTGCCTGTTCGAAGCCACTAACGTGAGCGAAGGCCGTGGTACCACGCGCCCGTTTGAAATTTTCGGCGCTCCGTTCATTGATGCGGTCAAGCTCTGCAAGTATATGAATGGCCTCAAACTTCCAGGTGTTTATTTCCGCGAAAACTACTTCCAGCCGACCTTCCACAAGGGTGCTGGTCAGATTTGCGGTGGCGCACAGATTCATGTGCTCGATCGCGACAAGTTCCGCAGTTTCGACATGGCGGTAAAACTGTTGCAGTACATCTTCAACGAGTATCCAGACGAATTCGCCTGGAAACAGCCTCCCTATGAATACGAATTCAAGAAGTTGCCCATCGATATACTGCTTGGAAATGGTACTTTCCGTAAGGAATTTATTGAAAGTTCAATTTAGGGAAAGGGTAATGCCCGCTTTCTAGAATTCCACGGTCTCGGGCCAGGGATGTTTGGGGTAGCGACCGCGCAATTCCTTGCGCACTTCGGCGTAAGTATTCTGCCAGAATCCCGTCAAGTCCCAAGTCTTTTGAATCGTGCGGAAGTTCGGTGCCAGAATGTCGTACCGGACTTTTAATT
>NZ_CALEFV010000122.1 GCF_937877005.1 uncultured Fibrobacter sp.
AAAGAATTACATCTATCAATTTTGAACTTGCCCCCAAACTTCTTACTAAAGCAAATGCGGCAAAACAATTAATAGATTCCATATCTCCGAATGGAGATATGAGGCGGAAAATACTCTCTCGTGGTGCCACTCATATTGACCGGAAATCCGGCCCGCTTACCCCGTACCAACATACGGTGCAGCCTGATAACGGGTCTGCGTCCCGTCCCTGTCTAATAAGGCAAATGGAGCATTGCCTGTTGAAAGGGCCCTCAGGAAGTCCATTTCGATGGTGCTGGCCATGTTCAGAATCAGCACGGTCTTTTTGATGGTACCCTGCTCCTTGAGTGCCTTCAGACCGTTCAGCACGCTGATTTCGGTCTCGCTCAGCTGGAGGTAGTCGCCGTTCACGCCGTCGTTGACGGAGCAATCGTAAGACACTTCGGAATCGTTTTCTTCCGGAGAGCTAGACGAGGAGGAATCACCGCAAGCGGCCAGGATGGCAGCCGAAAACACAGCAACAGAAAATTTGGCAATATTAGATAACATTTTTAGCTCCATTTTTCGTGGAAATATACAAAAAAAGAAGCCTTTTCCTCAAAATTTTTCGGACAAACCCTCTCTGACCACGAAATAAATGCACATTTGAGCAACCCTAACCATTTTAAGGGGCTCTTAGAACACATCTAACTCGTTGATACTCAATGAGTTACGAACATCTTTTCTATACTTGAGGATAAGGTGATTAAAAGACCTACGACATTTGTCGGAACAGCCGTCATAGCCACGGTTGTTGTTGGCGCCATTGCCCTTGGCGTCTGGTTTTGTCGTGCACTCTTCGAAAGGATCCTATCCACTCCGCACACCATTGCCGGTGTCACCATATCACCTTATGGGCACAGCATGGAATCCCTTCTGACCCACAGTTTCGATTCACTTATCGTTTCCGTCAACGGGACCGATGTCAAAATCGTCCAACCAAATCTCGATCTGACCATTTTGGGAGAAACCAAAGGCGTGACACTGGATGTCAAATCCGTCGACGCAAACATACAGATTCCCGAGACACCGGATACAAGCCACAAAGAAATAGAGCCAGTCTTCCCCGAAAAAATGAAGTTTCCCATTCCCGTCAACTTATCCGTGAACGAGGCCAATGTGCAACTGTCCAACGGGCAAGGTTGGCAAATCAAAAAGCTCAACCTAAAAAGCGAAGGCGAAAAGGCCGTCACCCTAAAGGTTGCTGCCATCCAGGGAGACCACATCAACGGGACTGCATCACTAGATTTCAGGGCAGACTTTAGCAGCGACGACCTCAACATAAACGCCAAAGTCAAAACGGACAAGGATGTCGTGACAATCAAAGCGCAAGCGCCAAAGAATGATCTTGCAACTATCACGGGGAGTACTAGTTTCACTATCGACAATCCCGAAGAATGGATTCCCGTGAAACTCCCTAAAGCGGTTCCGACCATAGGCAAGCTACAAGTATCGGCCGAAGTCAAGAGCAATCTCAAAAAAGGAAGCGTATACTACGACGCGACCATCAAGACAAGGATTGGCGCATTCTGGCCGCTCATGGCCGAAAATGTAACCATGCAAGTTCAAGGAACTCGCGATTATATTGACGCCAACATATTGATGAAAAACGATGAAGGCGGAAGTATACAACTCAATGGGTCTTTTGACAAAAATATGAACGGCCATCTAGAAGGGGTAATAAGTCAGATGAGTGCCAAGTTCGGACCACAAATGATGCCCCTTGACATGACAATCCATTCAGCCGACATCACCGACCGGAAAATCATGGTTTCTGCCGAGACCCGACAGGGATCCCTTGTCGATGCAACGATCGACTTGCGGGATTCCTTGTTCCTCACTTTTAGCGGCGACATTTCCCCCGTCGAACCATGGGCGCTAGACTGGACGCACGGCAATCTGGAATTTGACTGCAGGCCCAAAGCCTACGGTGTATTCGATGGAAAGAAGTTGAGAATTCTAACCAAGATCGGAGCCGTGAAGAACGCATACCACATCGCGGCGGACTCTCTGCAAGTGACCCTGGACATCAACAAGAAGGGTATTGATTTCACGAACGGAGTCATCTATGCGCCCAAGGAAACCTTTGACTTCGATGGCGATGTCAAATGGAATGACGAGCATCCACACACATCGTGGAATGTGACGCAGCGGCAGGGCGGCAAGGCAAGCGCTTACGTAAGCATTGGCGACACCATCGCCCTGGATGTCAAGGCGGACCAGGTCGTTTTCGCCAGCATTCCCTTCTCCGACCTGAAATTCAGTCAGAAAATTGACGGAAAGGTTACCGGTGAATGGCATCAGGACTTTGAGCACAAGATTGGCGAAGCCAACGTTTCCGTCGAAGGCGAAATTGAAGCTTTCGGCATTGCCATGAACACGAAGATCCGCCAAAACGGAGACACGATCTTTATCGACAATATCGATGCCACGCATAACAAGAACACCGTAAAAGCCAGCGGCGCCTTCATTCTGCCCAACGATTCGAACCCAGACTTCAAGCCGACCAATCTACTACCGGTGCAGGTCCTGTACGCATCCATCGAGTCACACGACTTCACGATTCCCCTGTTACTCGAACCTCTCAACGATTCCACACTCACTTCCGGCATGTTCAACGGACAACTCGCCTATAGCCAGGAAAACGGACTTATCGGAAACCTAGACTTCTTCGACATTCACTTCAGGAAAATTTCACCGACGCTCTTCAACATTCGAAAGCTGAACATTTTTGCCGAACATAACAAGGTGGAACTAAATTCCTACCTCGACATCGGTGGTGGCGGTTGGACAGGAAACACGCAAATCATTATCGACAACATCTTTAGCGACAAACGGCATGTAAGCTTTACGCATGGCAGCGACAACGGTGGCACGCTATGGGCGGAAGGATTTATCGACAACGATCTCTTGTTCAATGGAACAATCGATGCGAATGGATCCTGGTATATACCCAAGACCGTCAGCGAAATTCATCAGACCGATTTGCACGCCGACATCAGTTTCGACCTAAGAAAGGGACTTAGCGGCATTACAGCCGACATGCGACTCGACTCGACAAAATACCAGCCGCCAAAGACACAGCTCATGTTCCCCATCTATATGCGCGGGCATATCGAAAACGGTCTCGTCGACATCTACGACATCAAGACTCAAAACGACAGCGGCGAAGTCATTTCGGCCAAGCTCCAATTCGATCTAGATAGCATGCGTTTGCGCGGCATCGACATTCATTCGGACCACTACTCCATCATTACGGACAAGCACAAGATCTACCTAAGCGAAATCAACGGACACATGGAAGACTCCGAAACGGAGCTGCAAATATCGGCAAGCATTCCGCAAATCACATACAGCTTTAAAGATGATGTCTTCGGTCACGCCAATGCATTGCTACATGGCGACATCGGCCTCAACATTCCCCACAGCGAAGATGGATACATCCGAAACAACACCGTTACAGGAAACATAGTCATCGACAAAGCCGTCTTCTATAGGGAAGCCGACATCGACGTAACACCGAGTGCACTAGACAAGTATCTGACCATGATGAACAACGCTCTTGCCAAGCTGCGTAAGAACGACGCCCCCGAAGCAAAGCTTTCGACCTCTAGCCCCATCAACCTGTCGCTACACATCAGCGACTCCCAGGCAGACTCCATCGCCATCGTCACACCATTCGCGTCATTCCCGCTGACAGTTGACCTCTGGGTACTTGGCAACACGACAAGACCGCTATTGCGGGGCGATATCAGCAACACGAACAGTGGTTTTATCGGGGTCAAGGATCTTTACGAATTTGAACTGAATTCCTTCATGATATCCTGGAACGACGTTCCGTGGCAAAAGGGCATTGTCGATGTCACCAGCAGCCAGGAACTGCCTTACTGTAGCGAGACTTCGGAAACAGAGCGTGAGACATGTCCCATTAACCTGGACATTCAGGGAACCATTACGAACCCACAGCCATCGCCCTCGTCCAACTGCGGAACCGAGTCCTCATCGGCGGCGATTTACTACAACATACTCCTCGGCTGTATTGCAGAAGATAACGGCGAGCAGACAGACTGGAATAAGCTTGCGGGCAAGGCCATTGGCAAGGTCATTTCAACGACAGCTAACAAAACTCTTGGCGGAGAATACATCGGAGACATTGACATGAAAGTCATGTTATTCGAAAACAACACCACCAGCGACAAAGATTCCAGTTACTTCAAGGTGCCCGTCTCCCTTGACCGCTGGGTCAAGAACCTGAGCCTTATTTTCGGTTACACCCAGGACCAGAGCGAAAACCCGACCTACGACCAGTCACTCCAATTCGGAATCAACTACACGCTGCCGGTTTTCCAGGGAGCAGAATACTCGCATCAGAATCACCTTTCGCCGACATTGGAACTCAATGCACAACTAATATCCAAGCAATACCTGACAAACACCGGTACCGACGACAATAGCGCATCCAGACTTGAAAAGAATGTCGGTATCGACTACATTTACCGTTTCTGGAATCCCTGCATTCTGGGACTTGGACATTGCGAAAGCATTGAATTGAACGCAAATCAAAAGAAGGAGGCTGAAAAATGAAGAATTTTCTGATTATCCTTCTATACGCATTCTTTAGCATCGTGTACGCGGCGGACAACGACAAGCACCCCTGGTACCTGAACATTACCGGCAACAAGGCATTTTCCAATTATCAGCTCGAAGAGCAGCTCGACATTCCCGAAGAGTTCGGCATGATGGATACAACCAAGCAGGACTTCATGATGCGACTGTCTCTCGAAAATATCAAGGCACTGTATTTCTCTAGAGGCTACTATAGTCTAGATGTTTCCATGGAGATTCACCGTGACTATATTACGCAAGACAGCATCGTACGCGGTTACTTTATCAACATTATCGATGGCGAAAGATTCCGATTCAACAGTGTCAAGATTATCGTTCCTGAAGAGAAGAAGATTGAAATAGACGAAACGAAACTGAACATTTCCAAAAAGAACTTGTACAACCAGGAAGACATTTCTGAAGATCTCGAAGAAATCCAGAAAACTTATCGCAAGGAAGGTTATCTGCATGTACACTTGTCCTCGGTAGAAATGCTTGACACCACCAAGAAACAGATTTATGTCGAAATCACAGTTGATCCCGGTGCGAAAGTCATGATGGGTAATATTGCAAGCAACAGCAAGCGTTCGAAAGACAAGAAATACAACACCCCCATGGATGAACACGGACTGACCGATACAACCTGGCTTTCTTCACTTTGGAAAATTCCACAAGGCGAAATCATTGATGGTAACCAGTACAACACCTTTAGAAACAAATTGTTTTCGACTCAGTTATTCACGCAAATCAAGATGAAGGATTCCTTGCGAAGCGATGGACTTTCCGATGTGTATCTTGATGTAACCGAGCGCATTCCTGGCGAGACTAGATACGGTTTCTTCTATGAAGAAATTTACGGTTTCGGAGCCCATGCATCCGCAAAACACAAGAACTTCTTTGGACGTTTCCATGAATTTTCGACTAGCGCCCAAGTGGCACAGCACAAACAGGAAGCATCCATTGGTTATGCGAATCCGCTTCTGTTTGGAACCTCATTCAGTTTTATTCCGACGGCAATCCGCTTAGAAGACCGACTCACGATCAACCATGAAAAAATCAATCCTCCCGCGTATCCGGACAGCATCGAAGAACGCTACGAAGTAATCAACCGTGGCGACTTGACCTTCGGCATCACCAAGCACATCCGTTTCCGCGGAACGCTCGATACGCGATACGTAAACAAGAACGACGATGAACTTCTTAAATTGAAAGGCGAAGTAGCTCTAACATTTGACTACACGGACGACTATTTCAACCCCGTCAGAGGCATTCGTATGGCACCTACATTAGGTGCGGGGACAAACTGGAACGGCAACATCAAATCCCTGTCCATGGTCGGCAACCCCTATACCTATGGCGAAATGACCTTGAATCTTTACCATCCGCTATTTTGGACATTTAACGGAGCGCTGAGCGGAAGTGTAGGCAAGTTCTTCGCCAAAGCTCTCGAAGACGATGCTCGCGTATTCTATCAGGGTGGCTCACGTTCTGTACGCGGCTATCGTTTCCGTAGCATTTTCGCCAGTGACACGACCTACAGTCCCTCGACCGACGACGACGGCAACGCTGTCACCGATACAGTCATCAACACGGGGCTTACGCCTCTCTACTACAGAATCAACGAAGAAATCCGCTGGACGTTCCCATGGAAATCTTGGCAGCGCTGGCAAATCGTCCAATTCTATGACTGGACGCGCATTATGGACAGCGAAAGTATTTACACCGAAAAGGAAAAGGAAAGTTTCGGATTCGGCATTCGATACCGCTGGCAGTTCCTGACTTTCCGTCTAGATTACGCATTCAAGAAGGACTTGAGCAACTGGAATCCCGAAAACTTCGGCTGGGGTAGATTCGCCTTCGACCTATCGCAGACTTTCTAGACTGTTTCGCGATAAAGCTTAGAAAGACTGACCGGAGCAGGGGAAATTTCCGCTTCGAGTCCAGCATTATGGAGAGCGGCGCTAATCTGTTCCAATGTCACACCTGCAGAAGCGTTCACTATAAACGACGAAACATCAACCGAGATGTCATCGACTCGCCCACTACAAAGCATGCGGCCATAATTAATGATGGCATAGTCCGTTGCCATTTTTTCCATTTCGGCAAGGATATGCGAGCAAACGATTGCCGTACCGCCTTCGTTCTTGCGCCAGTCTGACAGTATATTCCAAACGGCTTCACGCGCCATGGGGTCAAGATTCGCTACAGGTTCATCGAGAATCAAGAGTTGCGGATTCGGAGCCAACGCTCGTAGCAACTGAACCTTCTGGCGATTTCCGAGCGAAAGTGCAGACATTCTTGTCTTTAGCGAAGGAAGTTCCAGTCGCTTTGCCAGAGCCAATACGCGTTCCTGCACAAGAGACCTGTTCCAGTTCGCCTGGCAAGAGGCATAGAAACCAATAAAGTAATCAAGATATTCGGCAATAGAGAGCTTTGGATAGACCCCTGGATTTTCAAGCAGAATTCCACATGAAGTCATGTCCAGAAATCCATTTGCGGCACGAAGTTTATCTGCGATTTTAATCGATCCCAAAAACTTGTCAAAGCGTCCACATAAAAGACGCAACAAGGTTGTCTTGCCAGCGCCATTGGGGCCGAGAAGCGCAAAGAAGCTGCCCTCGGGGATTTCAAGATTCACGCAGGAGAGTGCGTCCATGTCCGATTTCGGATAACGGAACGAAACATTCTCCATCTTTAAAAGAGCATTCGTAAAACTCATAGCAAAGCAAAATTCTGTTCAAGTTGACGCTGCATCCTGACTTGGATCATTCGAAGTCCATCGTATTCATGCACACAAGCAATTCTATTCAAACATCTTTTGAAAACAGCTTTCAAATTCGTAATAATTCCTTTTTTCTGCATCAAAGATGATGCCATCACTATTATTGAATACCAAAGGCTCCGGAACACTCCAGTCGCAGGTTTCCTCGGTTATGCTGAAATTTTCATAGTCAAAAGAACAACTTTTACCATCCGAGGTCAATCTATATGTAAACGAACGTACAAAATTGTCTACTTTGGGATCAAGAATTTCGAACAAGAACGTACGGCCATTCCGAGCGACCTCTATTGAGGTGTTTGTCCGGTTAACGACCGTAAATTCATATTTCATCTCTAGATACAATTCCGTTTCGTAAAAAAACGGGCTTCCAGATTCAGCACCATTTCCGCTATACATGCCATCCTGGGCATCAAAAACGAATCTCATTGCCGACTGCAAGCCAACACTCTTCGTAAAATCAAAAGAACTGGCAAGTTCCCCCGTCTGATCGAACGATGTTCCGGATATCGTAACCACGATATTAGCAATCAGGCCGCCACTTTCACCAGAAACCTCATCACCCGATTCATTATAGTAGCGAACGGCCATCCAAGTGCCATCGATACTACCCGGCGTTCCCGAAGTTCTAACGAGTACTTTCTGACCCAAGCCGTTCAAATAAAGAGTGTCATTGGAAAGCGTGTACTTATACGCCAGGTTGTCATTAGCAGCGGTAGTATCCCATTGATAATCGGCAACCGCAACAATCCTGCAAACACCCGTCGTATGCAGAAAAATTTCCTGTTGTACCGTATCCACCCAGTAATAATAGTTCAACTTTACGCTTTCAAGCCTTGTCAAATTGCTATCATCACTTGAACTACTACTGTCACCGCAGGCGGTAAGCGCCAAAGTCACTGCAGAAATTGCAACCACGCCCCAGACATCGGCTTTGTAAAAACTCATATATTTTCTCCTTTACTCAAAAAAAATAGACTATTACAAAGATTTTGTCTATAGCGAGTAAGCGTCAAAAAGCCCCCAGTTTTGAACCGAGGGCTTTTAAATGATTTTCGCAAGCAAGCTTATTTATAAAGCGGGTGCTTCTTGCAGAGAGCCACGATCTCTTCGCGGATCTTGGCGAGAGCGGCATCGTCGTCCTTGGCCTTGATGCAGCGGTCGATGATGCGGGTCACTTCGCGGGTATCTTCTTCGTCGAAGCCACGGGTCGTGATAGCGGCAGTACCGAGACGCACACCGGACGGGTCCATCGGCTTGCGGGGATCGAACGGGATTGTAGAACGGCTGCAGGAGATGCCGACCTTTTCCATGGCCACTTCGGCTTCCTTACCGGAAACGCCCTTGGAGGTCATATCGACAACGATGAGGTGGTTGTCGGTACCATCGCTGATGACCTTGTAGCCCAGCTTCATCATTTCGTCGGCCATGGCCTGAGCGTTCTTGATGACGTTCTTCGCGTAGGTCTGGAATTCCGGCTGCAAAGCTTCGAGGAATGCAACGGCCTTACCGGCGTTGATGTGGTCGTGCGGACCACCCTGCATGCCCGGGAACACGCCCTTGTCGATTTCCTTGGCCAAAGAAACTTCCTTGAGTTCGCCCTTGACCATCTTCTGGATGGTGCGGTCCTTGCACATAATGATAGCGGAGCGCGGGCCACGGAGGGTCTTGTGAGTCGTGGTCGTCACGATGTCGAAGTACGGCACCGGAGAATCGATTGCCTTACCGGCAATGAGTCCAGCGACGTGAGAAATGTCAGCCATGGTAAGCGCCCCAACTTCGTCGGCGATTTCCTTGAAGCGCTTCCAGTCGAGGTTGCGGCTGTAGGCAGAGAAACCGGCGAGAATCATCTTCGGCTTTTCGCGGAGAGCGATTTCGCGGACCTTGTCCATATCGATGCGGCCCGTTTCCTTATCGACTTCGTACTGCACGAAGTTGTAGAGCATGCCGGAGAAGTTCACCGGATGGCCGTGAGAAAGGTGTCCACCGTGGTCGAGCTTGAGGCCGAGGACCTTGTCGCCCGGTTTGAGGACGGCGAAGTACACGGCAGCGTTGGCCGGAGAACCGGACAGCGGCTGAATGTTCACGTGGTCGCAACCAAAGAGCTTCTTGCAACGTTCGATGGCCAATGCTTCCATCTTGTCGATCACTTCGTTACCACCGTAGTAGCGCTTGCCCACGTAGCCTTCGCTGTACTTGTTGGTGAGCACGGAGCCCATGGCTTCCATGACGGCCTTGGAGGTGTAGTTTTCGGAAGCGATGAGTTCGATGCCATATTCCTGGCGTTCGGCTTCTTCCTGGATGATGTTGTAGATTTCCGGATCGGTCTGTTGCAGTGTAGATTTGAGCATTTAGCTACTCCTTGATTTGTACGGCGCAAATATAGCTTTTAAACAAAATGTAGGAAACTGTACGCGATGAATTAATCCGCCATAATCGGTTCGTAGACCGTCAACGTATCAGAACCGATCATAAAGGATTCGCGAGCCACTACTTTTTCAGGGAGTTCCGGATAAGGCAGGCCGGACAGTCCTGAATCTTCCAGGGCCATGTCCACCCTAGAGTCAGAAGAACGCCACAGGTCCAGACGGTTCCAGAGGCCCGAAGTAAAGATTTCCCTTGCAAGGCAGGCCCCCGGTTCAACCATGAGGCGATGCATGCCGCGGGCCGAAAGGTCGGCGAGCATGGCGTTCCAGTTTTCGCTAAAGGATTTTCCAGAAAGGAGAACGACATTTTCCCCCTGCAGCATGGGCTGCGGGACACAAGTAAAGAGCAAACGGGAATCGGAGGATGCGGCAAAGTCTTCAAAGAAGCGAAGTCCGGCGATTTCGGATTGCGAAAAGACATGATGCCCCGCCCAGACAATCTTGACGGGGTTATTGCCTCGGGAAAGACGCACATCTAGGGAAGGGTTATCGGCAAGGAGCGTTCCCGCACCAACCAGGACCGCATCGCTCATTGCACGAAGCTCATGGTTCCAACAATTGGCCCCCTGAGCGGTTATTTTCAGAGGAAGATGCTCGCCACTAGGATTTTCAGCCCCCATAAACCCGTCTTGGGAGAGAGCGGACTTGACTTCGACAAAAGTCTTCCTGAAACGGACATAATAGTCGTACGCCTCGAAAAAGCGCTCGATTTCATGAAAGAGCATACGGCTTTCGGCAAGGAAATCTGCCGAAATTGACTCGTCTGCCGTAAGAACTTTGCAACCATCCGCACCACAGGTATCGCCCCAGGACTCAGCCACCGCCGCCTTGACGCAGGCCTCTTCCCCTTCGAAAACCTTCACGCCGGATTCCTCAAGGACAAGGCGGCTCTTGCCGCGGACCTGAGGATTGGGGTCGGCATGTGCAAAATAAACTTCAGAAATTCCAGCCTCGATAATCGCCTTGGTACAGGGAGGGGTGCGTCCATAATGGCAGCAGGGCTCAAGCGTCACGTAAATGGACGCCCCGCGGGCGAGTTCGCCCGCGTCACGCAGCGCCATGACTTCGGCATGAGCGTTTCCCGGGCGCTGCGTCGCCCCCCTACCGACAACGATACCGTCCTTGACGACGACTGCGCCTACGGCGGGGTTCGGACGACTCCTGCCAATAGCGAGCAACGACTCGTCAAAGGCTAGCTGCATATAGTTCAAGTTCATCGGGACCTTATTCCTTGTGGTGGCCACAGACTCAGGCCCAAGCCACCTCGAGCGGTCTACTTTTTCGGATAAGCGAGGAATCCGCCAAGAACATTATAGACGCGGGTGTAGCCATTTTCCAGGAGGAACTTGGATGCAGCCATGCTGCGGCGACCGGAACGGCAGTATACCAGCAAGTCCTTGTCCTTTGGCAAATCAAAGAATTTATCCTTGATAACACTCAGAGGAAGGTTCGTCGCATTGGGAGCAAAACCCTGTTCCAATTCATTTGGCTCACGAACATCTACATAAATCGCACCGGCAGCGTTCATTTCAATCGCCTTGTCCCAGTCAACCGACTGGATTTCAACCGTTGCTGCATTTTCGACCGGAACCTGAACCTGAGCGACGGGCTGAGCCGCTACAACCGGCTTTTCGACTGACTTAGAAACCTCTTCGCTCTTGGATTCATTGCAAGCGGATAAAACGATAAGTGACGCAACTGCGCCAACGACGAACTTATTCATATTAGACCTCCAAATAGGTGGAATGATTGTGTTCAAATTCCTTCTTATCAAGCTGCATGTAGACACCCAGCACGCGGTTCGTAAGACCGTCCGTTCCCCTCAGGGGAACCGCGTTGAGCCACAGGAGCCTATCTTCGACACCAAAGGGCCCCTTCCAGGAACGCGCGATGCCTCGTTCCAGCGCCTCGGAAATGAACCCGTGGAAAATGGTGAAATACCTGGGACGAACCACCTCGATCAGACGTTTTCCTTCGACATTCTTGGGATCCGCCATACCGAACGCCAGTGAAAAAGCGAGATTGCAACCGCAAATTCTGTAATCACGATCAATCAGGAACAGACGTACATCCGGAAAAGACATCGCCATCGAAAGCAGTTTACGGAGATCCTCGTTTTCATCGTCACCAAAATTTTCCTGCAACAATTCCATACGGCGCGCCGCTCCACGGAACACCATCTTCGAACCTTCCTCGGCACAGAGCTTTCCGCAAAAAGAGAACCAGGTCTGCAATCCGTCCGCCCCGCGAAGGCGCAACAAAATGTTTTGGCGATCTTCGATATCATTTCCGGTCGTCCTAAATGCAACCACCCTGGCATTTAACAGCTTTTCGAAAAGGGCATAATCTTCTTCAGGCATCATTTCGCGAATGTTCTGCTTGCCGAGAGTTCTCGGAACAACAAGACCATTTTGGTCCAGGAGCGGAGTTAAAAAGCTGAACTGTCTCGAATCGACATCCAGGCTCCAGAGGAAGTCTCCCGTACTCTGCAACAGAAGTTTTTCGTTTTCCTGCAGACGGTCACGCTGGTTTCGAGTTTCCATTTCAATGGACACATTCTTGAAAAAGAGAATCGTCTTGATTTCGCCATTCTTTTTGCGGATAAACGCACGAAGTTCGTACCATTGCACACCCGTTTCCGTATTGAACGAGAAAATGAACGGAATTTCGGGATAGGCATCGAGACCCCTCACGTATTCCTGCAAGCGACGATATTCCGAAATGGACAGAATTCTCTTCAGGGACTGTTTTTGGCAAAGCTGCTCATAAAGAGGATCCGAGATATACTTGGGGAAAACATCCAGAAGGCGCCCTTCCTGCGAAATAATAATCAGGAACTCGTTCAGATAATTGGAAAAACTACCGTACACCTTCTGCTTTTCGCTTATATCACGGAGAAGCAAAACCACTATCACCAAGGCAACAGCCAAGACAAAGCAGAGGAACAAAAGTGCCGCAATTAGACCAATCGATATATTCATAAGCAATTCCGACTAAATCACAATATAGATTATTTTGAAATTTGACGACCCACAGCGCCCCCAAGCCACCGCCAAACCGAACCAGAGAACCCATATACCCCCTGCATGAACCAGTTTCCGAACGATATTTCAAGAGATGCACCGACACCAAACTCGGGGAAACGATAAACAATGTCCAAACGCACAAGTTCAAAGAGAACCGATGTCCCTACATCTGACGAAACTCCATCCCATTCCACAAAAGCGGAAAGTCGTCCCCCCGGATTGAGCGCAAGACCCACGGAATAATCAAGATTCTCCAGAAACTCCCCCTTCCATCCCGAAACCATCCCCGAAACGGCCATATTCCAACCATAAAAGGAGATTCCCGCCTTATAGCGGTGATTCGCCCAGGACTCCATCTCTGGAATCCAGCCGATATCCAGGCCATAACCGATACCGAAAATGGCCCAGGTATTGCAAAGGGAAAAGTCCCATTCCGTATAGACCTGCCTATAGACGGAATCCAGTTCCTGGTATGCCCCCAGGAAACCCACCCGATAAGTTCCGCTGCCGAATTCCGCCGATGCTCCAAAAACCCTTTCCTCGACATCTTCTAAATCTGCATATAGAAATCCGAAACCAGGATTTGCTTGTCGGGCGGGGGTTGAGCGATAACCGGGTAACCCAGCCAAAGCGAGATTGCCGCCCGGATTTTGGACAAATTCACCGGGAAAGTCCGCGGCAAGCAACGGAGCGCCCATAAGCAGCAAGAGACAGAATCCGAAAAACAGTCGCATACCACCTCCCCTACGGTCTCAAAAGTATTCCGAGCATTTTTTCGTACCGCCCCACAGACAGTTCGACATAGGCTATACCGACATGCGGCAGGGCCGTTAACGGAATTTCCCACCACGCGCTGGATTGGGCGGGTACAGTCCGACGGTACACCTCACGACCCGCCGAGTCCAGCAGACGAACCCCTACAGGAGATTCACTTTCGACAAGTACCCGCAAGGGAGCTCCACTGCGACGGACTACCCTCGACGAAATCTTATAGGTAAAAGGCGCCTCCCCCACAAATCCCGAATGCACATGCCGTCCCTGAAAGCCGGGAGTGTTTTCGCTGCGCCCCGTCCGAGGATCGAACCCCGCAGGACATGCGACTGTAGTCTTGTCCCAGGCGACACTATCAACGACATCGTCACCCATACATATCGCCACGGCCCCAGCCGCATTGTTTAGGTAACCCAGCGAGACCTGACGCAAACGAACATCGCGAAACCCCATAAACTCCCGCAACAGGAGCGTATCCCGAGTGAAAACGACTGACTCATGCGAAGCAATGGAATCGACCCCACCGGATGGCACAGCCCATGCGCCCCCACGGCCGCAGAAGCGGAATTTTGAAAGCGGTAGCGAAAAGGCCGCTGCATTATAGACTTCGACCCATTCTGGCTCAGGCTCCGCAGGACAATGATGAATTTCGGAAATCTGTAGCGGGAACAAGGATTCTGCGGCCCTATCCACGACAATCAAAGTGTCCAGAACGTCATTTGCAGGCGCCTCGTCTCGGGGCAAACGGGCCCTAAGCCAGTAAACTTTTCCCGATTCCAGTAGACGGTCCAGCGGATAGTTTCCGCGGACAACCACAGAATCCTGACGCCGGAATCCGGAAAAAACTTCATTCAACTCGACAACCAGCATCGACGAATCGCAGCCCGACAACTGAATTTCCCTGCCCGATGCCGAAAGGGCAATGCCGCAATCCGCAA
>NZ_CALEFV010000123.1 GCF_937877005.1 uncultured Fibrobacter sp.
GCTTTCGTCTTGTGCGTCGAGTAAGAATGATGCGGTGGTGGAACAGCCCACTGTTTCCGAAACGCAACCGTTTGTGCAGCCTTTGTCGCAGTCGGTTCCTACGACTCTGTTTGAAACGAAGAAGGTGGGTGACGATAGGCAGGTGCGTGTCGTGGAAAAGCCGACGCTTGCCGCCCTTGATTTCGCTGCTTACTACAACAATCCGATTCGCTTGGCTGGCAAGGATGAAAAGCCCGAAAATTATACCGGAAAGATGGCTGCGACAACCGTAGCGCAATATCCCTTCCCGATGCTCAGTTCCATATCGGAAAGCGAACCTGCTGTTCTTGCGGGGAGAGCCCCCCTTGCGTGGGAGCCGCTTTCAAAAATTCTCTACGCCCAGGTGGGAAATGATTCTCTGGGGGCATTACTCAATTCCGTTGAGTCGGTCAAGTGGGATGAACCCGACGTTTTCCGAGCCTTCCAGACGGTGTCGCGTTTGTGGGGTGTGCCCATGAGCGATGGTTCCGTGGAATGGTGGGTCGAAGTGATGCCCGCCCTCTGGACGGAGCGTTCCGTATTCTACGGTAAGCTGAGATTGGTGTCCCGTGGTGAAACGGCGGAAGTTCTGAATTACTATTTGACGGCAGAAATGAATGCCGAAGATGCCTTGAATTGGGCTCGAACCTTGTCGTCTTACTGGTATCCGACCTTGAATACGGATTTGGAACCGCATACGCCGGGAGCCCCCTGGGAAAATGGCAAACCCTTTGCTGTGATGCGTGGAAACCCCATGGGCGAGCCGATGTGGATTGGCTTCGAGGTGCCTGCGTTCAGACTTTCGGAAGAAGCTTTGCGGGCAAAGCGGGTCGCTGATTCTCTCTCGGCCGCAGGAGAAGTCATTCCGGTGAATAGGATGCTTGACACGACTTCCACTTTCCGACTGCAGACTCTTGCCGGTGTAGAAGGTTCTTGCCCTGCAAACGCGGCGACGGATAGGTTCCGTGAAGGGCTTTCGAAAATCATGGCGAAGTTGCCCAAGGAACAGAATGCCTGGGCTTCGGGCGATATGCTCTGGTTTAGGCGCAATGCGAACTATCTGCTTGCAGATCAGATAACGGGCCAGGATTCGCTTCACAATCCTCTCCCGCGTCTTCTGGAACTCAAGAAGTATCTGGATTCCCTAAATGTGCAGCTTTTGGTTGTGCCGATTCCGGTGAAGGAAGAAATTTATGCAGATCGCCTTGTCGAAGGAACTCCGGCAGACCTTTGCGTAAATCCTGCGGGTCGCGAGTTTACGCGTGAAATGCTTTCCGCGGGAATTGACGTGCTTGATGTGTATCCGGCGCTCATGGCGGCCAAAGCTGGTGACGAGCCTCCGCATTATAGTTATCAGCGTTATGATACGCACTGGTCGCTGCCTGGCATGCTTGCCGCGATGGAACTGCTCGCGGCTCGTGTGACGCAGTATTCCTGGTATGCTGAATCTGGTGCGCAACCGGGAATGCTCAATATGCAGGAAACGAGGACGCTTCGCGAAGGCGATCTCGTTGCGCAAATGCCCGATGCCGAAAAGTCCAAGTATCCGGCTGATACGCTTCCGGCCATGCAGATTTTTAAGGGTTCCGAACCTTACAAGGGGGGCAAGAATTCTCCTATTCTCCTGATGGGGGACTCGTTTACGGGAGTCTTTGAATCGGTCAACCAGAAAAGTGGTGGGCCGGGATCCCTTCTTGCCTTTGCGACTGGCCTTGATGTGCAGGTGTTGACGAGCTGGGGTGGTGGTCCCGGTATATACCATCGCATGATGAAAATGAAAAAGGATATGCAGAGCAAGCGTCTCGTGATATATATGATGACGGCTCGCGACTTCTGGCAATCTCCCATGGAATGGGACGGATTGTAGTCTTCCGCCTTTACAATGAAGAAAATTCTTTTGCGTCTGTTCTGGCCGATTCTGATAACAGTGTTCGCGATATCGCTTACGCTGGTGCTTTGGAGCGGTCGCACTGAATCCATCAGTTTTCGCGATGCAGCGTGTTTCTTTGAAGACCATGTTCCGGGATGCCTTGATACGAATGATGCTTGGAATTTGGGCCTGAAATTTTACGACAGTACTTTGGCTGAGACGGGGGATACCTTGCAGAGCCTTAAGGCTCTTTTGTGGCAATACTGGAAAATTGAATTTGCCGGAGCGGGGAAGGCCGCAATTTCAGCCGATGCGATTAGCGCTCTGCGCGTTCTTGACACGAGAAAATCTGGATGCATGGGACTTTCGTGGGTGGCGATGATGGTGGCAGAATCTCGCCATATTCCGCTTTCGGTCATTCTGCTTCCGGGACATGTGTATTTGCGGTACGCGGGGGCGGGCGTGCCTCCTGTCAATATGGAACCGAATCGAGAAGGCTTTTTCTATACCGATGAAGAATATCGTGAAAAGTATAGGGATGGCCACTGGACCGGATTGGAATTTAAGCCGTTATCGGCATCGAATTTTGTGGGCCTAGCGGCATTTGACATGGGAAATCTTTATCTGGATAGTGATTTGCGCAGGGCCTTGACATGGTTCCGGATGGCCGAAGAATTCTTTCCAGAGTATCCAGGAATTAAAATCAATCAGGATATAGCCAAAAGTCGGCTGCCTGACCACCTGTAGAAACTTGCAAGAGCCATAATTGCTATTTTTATCCAATGCGGCTTCTTCTTTCCATTGCGCTTGCGCTTTTGTTTTGTTCATGTTCCAACTCGGTTGGGATAGAGCATGTAGACAAATCTTTCGTGGACGTGGAAGCGGATACCTTGTCGGGAATGCTTCGAGTTACAGCCGTAAAGGGCATTGCGGTTTTAGGGACTGATGATACCCTTGCCGTTATTAGTGAACGCCCATCCATGAAGGTTGAACTTGATTATTCGTTTTCTCTTGGTCGTCATGAAGTCATTTGTTCCGATTTTAATGGCCTGATGGAGTCTGCGTCGGGACTCCGCGTAGAATGCGATAAGGACAGCATTCCTGCAACGGATCTCACATATTACGATGCAGTTCTCTTTGCGAATGAAAAAAGCAAGTCCGAAAAGCGAGATACGGCGTATTCCTATACGAAACTCCGTTTTGACGAGAAAAAACATTGCATTGGGATAGAAGGGCTGATTTACCATCCTGAGGTAGATGCGTATCGTTTGCCGACAGAAGCGGAATGGATTTTGGTCGCGCAGAAAAACTGGGACACGAAAAAGGCCTGGACTTCACAAAATTCCGGCTATAAGCTGCACGAGGTTTGTTCACTTGAAAAGGATGGGGAAAAACCGTGTGACATGGTCGGAAATGCCATGGAATGGATGAATGACTGGCTTGGAACATTTACGGATACGACGGTTTCGAATTATGCGGGATCTCCCGATGGAGGGACTCTTGGCGAAAGAGTGGTGAAGGGCGGCTCGTATCAGAATCTGGATTCGAACATTACGCTGTACGGCCGTGGGGACGTCTATACGGTGACCTCTTCGACTCGAGCACCCTATGTCGGTTTTCGTTTGGCGTTCGGAAAGATTCCCGATGTAACATGGCTTGGCTATAATGGAATGCGCATTGTTAGCCGTGTCATGCCTTTGCTGAATACGGCATCTATTCGGTCTGTTTCGAAAACATACAAGATGAAACTCGCCTTCAGGAACGATGTGTCGGGAAATCTCTCGTATATTGACTATTCTACCGGGGTTATCTATGTAGCTGAAATCAAGGATACATTGCCGGTTTATCATCCTGAAATATCACCTGACGGTCGGATGGTCGCATTCTGCACGGGGATTGAAGGTGTTTCGGGAAAATCTGAAGTGTACATAAGAACGCTAGACGTGATTGGTTCAAGGTTGGTCAAGCTAGATGTGAAAAGTGCAGCGATTCCGCGGTGGCACGTCCTTGATAATGGAGATACGGCCATCGTCTATGTGTCCGACGCAGGAAATAACAAGGAAGAAACTTCCTTCAGGAAATCATCCACGTGGCAGGTCGTGTTTAAGAACGGCCGGTTTAGAACCCCGACGAAACTTTTTGATGGAGCTTATCATGGGGGAATTTCTTATGACAGGCGCCTAGCTGTAAGTGGTGCGAGGTTGCTTCGTGCAAGAATCGCGAAATCAAATTCTACGGTTACAGGAAGTGCCCGCGATACGGTCTGGTATGGAGGCGAGCAGGCCTGCAATGTATCGCTCTCTCAGGATGCTGCGAAAAAGACATTGTTCCTTGATTTTGGCGGAAAGACGGGACGGAAATTTGTTGGAAAGGATTATGGCACTCATGAACGCTTGCTGGTCGCGGACAGTACGGGAAAACTGATTCATTCCGTAGCGGCTCCTTCGGGGTATTCGTTCGATCATGCGGAATGGGTGCAGGGACGTTCCGATTTGGCTGTGGCGACAATAACGAATGCTCAGGGGGCTCATTCCAAGATTGTTCTAGTAAAAATGGAAAATGGCGAGGTGTTGGAACTGGCCGAAGGGGATGAAATCTGGCACCCGAATTTCTGGATGTATACTCCGGCGGATTATTCAAAATTTGATCTGGATCCGGATAGTGCCGGTGTCTACATGCATGCGGATGGCGATTACTCGTCTCTGCTGATGCGGTATAATATGGAAGTGCTATGGCGCTATCGTGATTCGGCAAATGTGGCTATCATGGGATCTTCTCGGCCATTGATTAGCGTATGCTCTCGCTGCTTCAGCAGAAATTTCTATGCAGTCAATTTGGCCCATACTCCAAATTCCGTCTATGCGACGCGTGATTTTCTGGACTTGTATGTTTACAGGCACCTAAAGCGGCTGAAGTACATTATCCTGTCACTGGAT
This sequence comes from uncultured Fibrobacter sp., assembly GCF_937877005.1. Lineage (GTDB taxonomy): Bacteria > Fibrobacterota > Fibrobacteria > Fibrobacterales > Fibrobacteraceae > Fibrobacter. The sequence continues at coordinate 4,825 of NZ_CALEFV010000123.1, forward strand.
ATTGATTTCTGGAACAAGATTGATGGCCCGGAAGGAGACAATTTCTTTGTGACTTCGGTGGATAAGTATCCAGGATATGTCTATGACAGGAATCATGACTACTGGGAAACGGGTTACCCCGAAGGTCTTTTGGAATATACCGAGAATTTCTTGACGGTATCTTCGGAACAGGTGTATCTGGAAGATCGAGGACGCCTGTTGGCTGTGACTTGTAAGCCTTGGGCGAAAAAGCCGGCGATAGACTTGGATTCAACCTATTATGATGATCACGAGTACCTTCTGTCAAACAGTATGGATGCTCTCGAAGGTATTATCGATAAGGCTCGGAGCAAGGGGATATATGTCATAGGAGTCATTTTCCCGCAAAATCCGAATTACAGGAAAACGGGAGCTTTCGGCCGTTATGGACTGCGTCGGAGTACTGCGCAGGAATTGATCAAGAAATTCAGGGACCTTGAGAAAACTTACGACAATTTCAAGTTTGTCGATGAAAATAAGATGGGAAAACATGATTATGGCGACAAGTTTGCTTCGGACAATGATCATCTCTGCTCGCTTGGAGCCCCTGTAGTGACGAAAAGACTTGATTCCCTTTTGAAAAAAATGGAATAAAAGATGCGCTTGATTGTATTGCTGTTCCTTTTGGTGTCGCTTTTGCTGATGTCTTGTTCGAATTCGACGGATAGTGCGGAATCGACGAGAGAACATCTTGCTTTTGTGGCTGATTCTCTCGAAGGAATGATGCGTGTTGTACTGGACGAGAAAAAGGCCATCCTGGGCACCTCGGAGACTCGGGCCAAGAAGAATGAGCGACCGGAAATGACCGTGATTTTGGATTATCCGTTCTCGATTGGAAGATCCGAAGTCCCGTGTAGCGAATTTAATTCGAAAATGGATTCCTTGACGGGTCTTTCGCTGAAATGCAATGCAAAGAATCTTCCTGCGACAGACTTGACCTTCTATGATGCAGTTCTCTTTGCCAATGCACGCAGCAAGGAGGAGGGGCTTGATACGGCTTATACTTACACGAAGGTGATTCTAGATGCTGAAAATCATTGCGTGAATTTGGAAGGCTTTGTGTTTCATCCGGAAATAGAGGGCTATCGTCTGCCAACTGAGGCGGAATGGGTGCTTGTGGCTAGCCAGAACTGGAACCTGGAGAATTCCTGGACTGCCGATAATTCGGATTATATGTTACATGCGGTTTGCTTAAAAGCCGAAAGTGATGAAATCTGTGATATTGCGGGAAATGCGATGGAGTGGGTGAATGACTGGCTTGGTAATTTCCGTGATACGACTGTTTTGAATTATGTGGGTGCTCCCGATGGAGGGGGACTCGGTCAGCGAGTGGTGAAAGGGGGGAGCTATCGCCATGCCTCTTCGACTATTAATCTCTATAGCCGTGGAGATGTATATGCGGTAACCTCTTCGACTAGGGCGGAGTATGTCGGTTTTAGGCTTGCCTTTGGCAAGATTCCCAATGCCCTTTGGATGAATGCTTCAGGGAACTCGGTGACGAACCGTATTGTTCCCTTGGCAGGAGCGTCAATGCTGCAGTCTTTGACTGAGTCTTCGCGGATGAAGCTTGTGTTCCGCAATGATTTGACGGGGAATCTTGTTTATATCGATTATTCGAGTGGAATTCTTTCGATAAATGAGATTGCCGATACCATTCAGGTCTACCATCCGGATCTGTCTCCGGATGGTGCGCTGGTGGCGTTCTGTACGGGACTCGAAGGTGTCTCGGGACAATCGGACCTTTATGTGCGCGACTTGAATGCGGAAGGAACGAATTTAGTGAAACTTGAGGTGGAAAGTGCCGCAATTCCACGCTGGCGTGTACTAGAGAATGGCGATACCGTGATTGTATATGTGACGGATGCGAGTAATAATAAGGATGAATCTACATTCAAGTCGGCATCCACTTGGCAGGTGAAATTTTCAAATGGAAAGTTTGGCAAGCCACGGAAACTTCTTGATGGCTCCTATCACGGAGGTGTCAACGACCATCTAGCCGTAACGGGGGCGAGGCTTCTGCGTGTGAATGTTTCCGGCCGTGATACGCTTTGGTATAATGGAGAACAGGCTTGTAATGTGTCCCTGGCAAAGGATAGCAGTAGCCGGATTCTGTTCCTGGATTTTGGCGGGAAAACAGGACAGGGCTTTGTCGGTGAGAAATATGGTGTACACGAACGTTTGCTGATTGCCGATGCTTCCGGTCGTCTTGTTCAGTCCATTGCTGCGCCGACGGGGTATTCGTTTGACCATAGCGAATGGCTTCTGGGACATAGCAATCTTGTTGTTGCGACACTGACAAATGCAAATGGCGCACATACAAAAGTTGTGCTGGTGAATGTCTCTGACGGTACCATCGTGGACCTGGTTGAAGGAGATGAACTGTGGCATCCCTGCTTCTGGGTGAACGGAGGTGCTTCTCAAGGCGATGGAGAAACTCTTGATCTGGACAGTGCTGGCGTTTATTTTGCCTATAGGGAAGAAAATCATCTGATGTCATCTTCGGTGGAATTGGCGATGAAATTGCAGATGTTCTGGAAAGATCCGGATGTTCCTGAATGCTTCGTCTTGGGAAGTTCCATGCTAATGGACGCTGTCATCGAAGATTCCGTTAAAAGCTGCAAAATGCTTAATATGGGTGTGACTCTTGCAGATGTACACTTGTTCGATTATCTTGTCGACCATTACATTATTCCGTACGCAACCAAGAAAAAGACTCTTGTGATAGAACTTGCTCCGGGATTATTGTTCAGGAGTCCTATGGATTATCTCGTCTTTTTGAGGAATTATTCCCCAGGACTGATTTACGATGAAAACCATTTGAATGCAGAAAATTACGCTTTGGTGGCAAGAATAAGTCAGGATTATTCGTATCCGAGAAATTTGTTTACTCAGGGATATATGGAAGGAACTTTCCTGTTAGAATCCGTTTCCTGGGGGGATACCTATGTCTCTGTGGATATATCCCAGATGCCTTTCGATAGTCCGACCCTGCAGGCGAATATCGGTATTTTGAAAAGAATGAAGGAAAAAGCCGAAAAGCATGGCGTTGACTTGGTGTTGGCAATCACGCCGCGAAATCCGGCCTATTACAAGGATACGGACTCATTTGGTCTTTTTGGCCCATCTCTCGAAGTCGCGGAAAAGATTATTGAGGAATTGCAAAAGAATGGTTTTTATATTTTTGATGAGAATAAGAACGGGCAACATGACTATACGCCGGAAGAGGCCTATAATAATTCTCATTTGAGTTACTTGGGTGCTGCACGTTTTACTGCCCGTCTTGATTCTGTCCTAAAAGTTCTGAAATAGAGGCTAGGGAAAACGATGAAAAATCTTGTCTGGCTAGTTGGAGTCCTTGGCATCTTGTTGTGCGCCTGCTCGAATTCCGAAGGCGTGGGTTCGTCGCCAAGACAGGATGCGGTTTTTACAGAGGGAACATTGCCGGGAATGGTGAACGTCGCAGCGACAGGTCGTCAAACTCGGCTAGGTACGAATGAAGGAAATGCTCGCGTCAATGAGCGTCCGCAGATGAATGTTTCCTTTGATTATGACTTCTTGATAGACAGACATGAAGTGACATGCGCCGATTTTAATGCCTTGATGAAAAACGAAACGGGTCTTTCCCTTGATTGTGAAGATAATGCCTTGCCTGCGACAAATTTGACCTACTATGACGCTGTTCTTTTTTCCAATGCGAAAAGCAAATCGAAAAAAAGGGATTCCGTCTATACCTATGTCAAGGCGAATTTTGATGCCGAAAGGCACTGCACGAATTTGGAGGGCTTTGCCTATCATCCAGATGTGGAAGGATATCGTCTGCCGACAGAGGCGGAATGGGTATTCGTGGCTGAACAGGACTGGAATCCCTCTGGGGGATGGAATGCGGACAATTCGGATTATCGTTTGCATGGGGTGTGCAAAATGTCGGGTAGTGAAGTCTGTGACATGGCTGGTAACGCTATGGAATGGGTGAACGACTGGTTAGGCGAATTCCGAGATACGACGATTTCAAATTATGTGGGGGCTCCCGACGGAGGTGCGCTCGGTCAGCGTATTGTCAAGGGGGGTAGCTATCGTAATGCGGCATCGTCCATCAGCCTGTATGGTCGTGGCGATGTCTATACGGTCACTTCGTCGACACGTGCCGATTATGTCGGCTTTCGTCTGGCATTCGGAAAAGTTCCTAATGCGGTCTGGATGAGTTCCAATGGTGGCGCTGTGACGAGCCGAGTAGTTCCGATTACGGGGGCTGTGGAAATACATTCGCTTACTGGAACATATAAGGTCAAACTTGCCTTTCGCAATGACTTGACTGGAAATATTGCCTTTATAGATTATTTCGATGGCAACCTTTCGGTAATTGAGATTCAGGATACGATTGATTCTTACCATCCGGAAATCTCGCCAGACGGAAAGAGGATTGCTTTTTGTACAGGTCTCGAAGGAGTTTCAGGAACTTCTGCACTTTATGTACGCGATTTGGACGCAGCGGGAACCAACTTGGTGAAACTCGATGTAAAAAGTGCGGCTATTCCTCGCTGGCGAGTGCTCGAAAACGGCGACACGGTAATTGTCTATGTGACAAGCTCTGGCAATAATAAGGAAGAATCCGCTTTCCATACGGCTTCGACCTGGCAGGTGAAATTTGCAAACGGCAAGTTCGGAAAACCTGAAAAGCTTTTCGATGGTGCCTATCATGGTGGCATAAGCGAAGATGGTCGCCTTGCGGTAACAGGGGCGCGCCTCCTTCGCGCCCGTGTTTCAAATCGCGATACGCTGTGGTATAACGGGGAACAGGCTTGCAATGTCTCGCTAGCCAAGGATAGTTCCAAGCGGACCCTCTTCCTTGATTTCGGTGGCGAGACGGGTCGAGAGTTTGTGGGTGAAAAATATGGAACTCACGAAAGGCTCCTGATCGCAGACAGCACGGGGAAGCTGATTCGATCTGTTGCAGCACCTGCAGGGTACTCCTTCGACCATAGTGAATGGACATCAGGGGATGCTAACCTGATTGTCGCAACATTGACGAATGCCAATGGCGTCCACGAAAAGGCCGTGCTGGTAAATCTTGCCGATAGCAGCATCGTGGATCTTGTGCAGGGTGATGAACTTTGGCATCCGAATGTGTGGATAAATCGTGTCAAATCTGCCAGTGATGATGTTCTGATAAATCTAGATAGTGCCGGAATCTACCTGAGCGAAAATGTAGACTTGGAACAGATGCGTTTTCGTGTGAAGATGGAACTGTACTGGAGAACCTTGGAACAGGCAAATGTGCTTTTGGTGGGAAGTTCCCGAATGGAATTGGGAATGGATCCCGATGCCTTTCCTAAATGGAACATGCTGAATTTCGCGGTGCAGGGGATAGATCCCAACAGGGATTTCTATTTCGTTGAGAATTACATGCTGAATCATCCGCAGCATCTTAAGGCGATTGCGATTTCCTTGGATATCGACTGCTGGCGTGGTCTCGAGGATCATTTGGCGCTAGTCATGAACGCGGGTGTTGGTTACACTTACGATGCTCTTCATGGATTCTGGAAAGAGGGTGTTCCTAATGGAATGTTGGCTGCGGTCGAGAATTCATTCCCGGCAATGGAGGAAGTTCGCTCCGAATTTTCCGAAAGGGGCGGATTCCTCACGGTGGCGTCGCGTTCCTGGGATGCGGACAAGGTGGAAATTCTTCACGACTCCGTGTTCTCGGAAAAGGAAATGTCTGTCCTGAAGTCTGCTGTGGAACGGCTGAATCTTATTGTGCGGAGGGCCGCGGAAAACAACATTTATATTATTGGAATCATTTTTCCCCAGGCGCCGCAGTATAAGAAGACAGGGGCGATGGGCGTGTATGGACTCCAGCGTAGTGTCGCGCGTCAAGTAATCAGTTCGCTCGATTCGCTCGACAAGGCGAACAAGTACTTTGTATTGATGGATGAAAACAAGATGGGAAATCACGACTATACGGACGAGATGGCCTATAACAGGGATCACTTAAGCCGTCTGGGAAGCTTGCAGATGGCTTCCCGTCTGGATTCGGTCCTGAAAACGCTGAAATGGTAGCTCGCGGCATTTTCATATCGCTTGTAACGGCCCTGTTCGCCATTTTCCCGCTCACGGATACCGATATCTGGTGGCACTTGGCTTGTGCTCGCGAATGGGTGACCACGTGGACTCCCGTGCGAGAACCCGTCGTGAATGTTCATGAGTATTTCCAGCATATCGTAGGATATGTCTATGCGCTTGGGGGGGCGCCCTTGTTAGTCGTGTTCAAGGCACTTTCGTGGGGCGTCGTCTTTGCGCTATTTGTGCGACCGGGAAAATGGATGGGAATGCTCTTCGTTACCTATTTTCTCTTCATTTTCCGCTTCCACCTTGAAATGCGTCCGGTTCTTTTCAGTCTTCTGTTCCTCGGAATCTACTGGAATGTCTTGCCAGGATTGTTCGCGCGAGCGCATTCGGACGTAAAAATGTCTCTCCTGAAGCCTGTAACCTTGCTCCTCTCGGTGCTTATACTTGCTGTACAATGGTTCTGGTGCAAGTGTCAGGGCTTGTTCATCTTGGGTCCGCTGTTTGCGACTCTGGTACTGTTTGTCGGAATCTGGAATTCGCATAAATCGGGAATGACCCTAAGCCGTAGGAAAATTGCATTGTGCGTGACCTTTGTGCTTGCACTTTTTGCAATGCCGTTCTTGCACAAAGAGGGCTTGAACCTGTTCCTATATCCGTTTGGGCTTTTGGACCGCCTGCTAGGTCTTTCTCCTTCTGCCGCTGTATTTGCAAGCGAAATTGCCGAGAACCGATCTCCTTTCACTTTGTTGATGGCAGGGGAGAACGTGCTTGAAAGTATGCTGATGATTCTGTCGTGTATGGCAGGAATGGGATATGCCATTTACCGGCTATATAGGAGCCATCGTCCCGATATTCTAGGAATCTCATTGATCGTCATGTCGATTCTGGCCTTGATCGCAGAACGCAATTTTATCATTTTGTTGCCGTTCCTGCTTTTGAAGGTGGGGACGATTGGTCCCGACGAAAAATGCCAGAATCATTTTCTCCGCATGGGCCATGTTCTAATTCCGGCTGTTTTTCTTGCCTTTCTCCTTGGTCTCTGGGCCCGTTCCCTTTCGGCATACGATTATGCGATGGTCGCTTACCAGCGCATTCCGGTCGGTGCTGCGCGATGGATGTCGGCTCATCCGCATCACGGGAGGTTGTTTAATGACGATCGTGCGGGGGGGTATCTTGAATTTATGAACCCTGCTGATCCTGTTTATATTGATGGTCGGTTTATCCTGAAAACGGCTGAATTCTTCGGGCATTATCTGGAATTTTCCAATAATCCGGCGCTATTTCTGCAGGAAGCGGATTCTCTCGGTATCGACCGGGCGGTATTTCCGCTGCGCTATTACGCCCGCTGGGAAAAGCTGCTGAATGCTCTGGATTCCGGAAAAAAATGGCACTTGAAGTACCGAGATGATTATTTTTCGGTTTATGACCGAAATTTAGGACTGTGAAATAAAAATAAAAGTTTACGCTCCGAAAAAATTTCATTATTATATGATAAGGTAGTCTGCCGAAAGGCAGGAAAAAGGAGTGTTTTATGAATTTCAGAATATTAGGGGGCTCGGCCCTCCTGGTTTTTGGGCTAGCTCAGGCCACCGTCAATTTTCCCTTTCCCCAAAATTCCGATTATGGTGGAACAGCGACCCTGCTTTCTGACAAGGCGGCTGCAGCAGAACAGCTAAAGGCCGGCTTTGAATGGTGGAAAAGCGCCTTCTATAATGAATCCGGTGATGTGGCAGGTGTTCGTTCCAACGAAGGCTCCAACGAGTATTTTTCGGAGGGCGTTGGCTATGGCATGCTCCTCATGGTGTACTTCAGTGATAATACGACGAGTTACCAGCCGGAATTTGACAAGTTGTGGAATTTCTACAAGAAGTTCGAAAATAAGAACGGTCTCATGATTTGGAAAATTGGCAACCTTTCGGAATCTTGGGATGCTGGTAACGGTGCTGCACTCGATGGTGATATTGACGCTGCCGCTGCATTGATTATGGCTTCGTATCAGTTTGGCGATAGCAAGTATCTGGATGAGGCCAGAACGCTAATCCAGAGCATGAAAAAGGCTGAATTCGAAAGTAACGGCTTGCACATGCCGGGGGATGCCTGGGGCGACGCTGCTTACAATCGCAAGAATCCGGGGTATTTCGATCCTGCTTATATGCCGTTGTTTGCCGACGTGGATACGGAGAATGCGGAATTCTGGAAGACGACTGCGTACGATGCGAACATGAAGCTATACGAGGCAAGTTCTGCAGAGGTCACTACGGGACTTGTGGATGACTGGACGGATAAAACCGGTAAAAGCGAAGATGATTTTTACAGTTATGATGCTTCCCGAGCTCCCTGGCGTAATGCAAAGGCCGTTTGCTGGCATGGCGATCAACGTGCCCTTGCAATCGACAAGAAAATGGCTGCCTGGGTGTCTACGATAAATGCCTCCAGTATGAGTGGTCCTGTCAATCGTTCTACGGGATCTCTCGGTAGCGACCACAACAGCACTTTTGTCTCGTCGTTAATGACGGCTCTGATTTCGGATGCTTCTTACCAGTCCAAACTCGATGAATATTGGGCCGAAGCGGTGAAGCTGGGCAATGAGAATTACTTCAACCAGTCGCTAAAGTTGCTGAATGGTCTCCTGGTGTCAGGTAATATGCCGAATCTGGCTGCTGCGACAACTCCTCCGATGAAATTGTCGCAAAAAAAGATTTCGCATCAGTCTTCATTGAAGTTGAATGGTCGTACCATCGAGATGAATCTAGCTGGAATATCCCGTGTCGATCTGGTGTCTGCGTCGGGAAAGATTGTCAGGAACCTGTGGAGCGGACATGCGGACGCAACGATTTCTGTCACGTTGGATAATCTTCCGTGTGGTTTGTATGTCGTTCGCGTGCAGGATGCAAATGCAACGACGATGCATAAGGTCCTCCTGAAATAGCAATGGGCAAAAATTTAGCCGAAGAGATCATAAAAAGGCCCGGCCAGAATCGGCCGAGCCTTCTCTCTCTCTAGGGTGAAATCTTACTTGATTGCGATTGCGCGTACCAGGCTTGCCGAACCGCTGCGGACGCGTACGATGTATTGTCCGACAGGGAGGCTTGTGAGCGGCAAGGAACCGTTGACCTGGTCGACAGACAGAAGCTTGGTGCCCTGGGTGTTGAAAATATCGACAGTTGCTGCATCCGGACCGGTAACATTCAAAGTCTTTCCGATAAGAGTGATGCTGAAACTGAATTCAGGAACGATGACGAAGGATTGTTCCTGCTGGCCTTGTTCGCCCTGTTGTCCCTGACCTTGCTGATTCTCGTTATTGTTGCCTGCTGCGCACTTGGTGTAGCTGGTGGGGTTGCTGTCGAGGTAGCCCTTCACCAGGTTGCCCGACTGCGTGTACTGCAGCGAGTTCTTGTTCGAGCCATCCTGGAAGGCTGCGGTGCCTTCGTTAATGTATGATGCAGACCAGTTTGCCCAGGAGAGCTTGTGCTTGTTGACATAGTCCTGCCAGCTCTTGTTGCGGTTCTGGTCCGGGGTTCCCTTGCCGTCGGCATTGCCGGTGCCCCATTCCGAGACGAATACGGAGAGGCCCGCATTCATGGCCTTTTCGCCCTTGGCGCCTTCACTTTCTCCACCCCACTCGTAGCTGCCGCTCCAGTTATGGGTGTTGGCGTAGTAGTGCAGCGTGTAGGCGGTATTCTTCTTGCTGTCGTTCACCTCGTTGCCAATGGCGTCACTGGGGTTCTGGTCCCAGGAGGGGTTACCCACGAGCACCAGGTTGTCGGAATACTGGCGGATGACCTGGATGACCTGGTTTGCGTAGTTCTTCACGTCGCTCCAGGAAATGTTTTCGGGCTCATTGAAAACTTCGAAAATAACATTGTCGTATTGGCCGTACTTTTCTGCCATTGTCTTGAAGAAAGTCTTTGCGGATTCTGTCTGCTGGTGTGCGCTGTGGGAGTGCCAGTCGATAATCACGTAGATGTCGTTCTTGATGGCGGCTTCGACGACAGTCTCTACGAACTTTGTCTGGTTCGCCTGGTCGCCTTCCCAGCCTTTGAGCTTGATACCGTTCCATTCGCCATTCCAGTTGTCGCTGGATTTCGTGGCCATGGCGGCTCGCACAATCTGGATTTTCATGTCATTCACCATGGTGGTGATGCCTTCCTCGGTCCAGAATTCCATGGCCTGGGGCATCAGGCTCCAGTAAAGGCTCATGCCGCGCACCTGCACTTCGGAACCGTCCTTGACACCTTCGCAGCTGCCGTAGATTTGTCCCTTACCTTGGGAGTTCTTGCCGGTAATCAGCTGACCGTACTGGCTGACAGGACCCACGCGGGTGGGGGTGATTGTCTGCGCTGCGGCAAAGGATGCGCAGAACGCCATTGCGGAAAGAATGCTGGGTATGGTGAGTCTTTTCATGAGGAATCCTTGTTTGTTTTCCTTGAAATTAGGTTAAAAAAGGGATATGAGGATGCTTCTTGATTTCTTTTTTGTTTACAGCTATAACCACTGTGATTTATCTCATTTTACGATGATTTTGGCGGCTTTCAATGTTATTTTTATCACACTAGTGTTACTATCTTTACTTTAAATGTTTTTTTTGGGGCCTTTTTGAGGTTTTTTATGAATGTGATGAAACTCGCTTTGCCCGCCTTGATGGCTTTTTCGACCGTTTTTGCCCAGCAGGGGGCCCCTAAGGGTGCCGCTGTGGATCCGACTGCCGAGGAGCAAAAGGCTCTGGAGTCCCTCAAGGGTAAACTGGAGGGGGCGATTGTGTGGGCCACGAGTCGCGCGAATAGCCATCACGATATCTGGATGATGAATGCCGACGGTACGAACGCCCGTGCGCTTACGAGTGGCGACAACGTGGACTGGTTCCCGCGCATTTCGCCGGATGGCTCGACGGT
>NZ_CALEFV010000124.1 GCF_937877005.1 uncultured Fibrobacter sp.
CGCGTCTAGATTCCGTCATTCTAGGGCCCACCTTGCTCGCTGTCTTGGTCTCTGCCGTTCTGTCTTTCTTTGCAAGATTCCGAAAATGAGGATTGCGGCGCTGCGGAAAACCGAAAGGTGTTCAATCAGATGAATGGTTTTTGTATATTGTAGGCATGAATTTTAAGAAATTTTTGTTTGCTGCTATAGCTCTTTCGACCGCGGCCATGGCCGACGATGTCATCCGTTTTGTCCCGGAAGTATATCCTATCGGCTATATGGACCAGGGCGATGTCAAGCACATTGTTCTCAAGGGCGCTAATACGACAGCTAAGGAAATTGTCCTGGAGAATGTCATGGGGCAGGGTGTTGGAATGTCCAACTTCAAGTATCCACAAAAGATCGCTCCGAATGGTACCGTTACAATCGAGTTTGATTTTGACTGTGCTAATATGGAGGGACCGATTAATCCGGTCGTCGTCCTTGTCGATACCACCGGTAAGCCCTATACCGCAAATATGGACGGAATCGTGAGGGTCCCGTTTTTCTTTGGCGAAAAAATGTTTGATGCAGGGTATTATGCCAAGGGCGAAAAACGCGAATGGACATTTTATGTTTGGGGGACCGATAAAAAGGAACGCCCTGACTTGACTCTGGATGCTGAATCGGCCAAGCAGTTTTCGATGTCTGCGAAGCCCGTGATGCTGAATGTCGATAAGCTTGACAAAATCAAGGAAGGAGGCAAGGTTCCTGGTCTCAAGATTACGCTTATGACAAAGGGACTTACTCGCGAGGGTTGGGAACTCAAGCAGCAGAGTCTCCGGAAAATCGTGAGCTTTAAGAGTAAAAAGTACCCGAAGGCAACTCCTGAAGTGCTGATTGTTGGGTACTGGAAGTAAAAATTTGGCTTTTTTAGGCCCTTGACCTTGCAAAAAAGCCCGTTTTTAGCTAATTTTGACCCACCATGAACCAACGGGATGTAGCTCAGCCTGGTAGAGCGCTTGAATGGGGTTCAAGAGGTCGCTGATTCGAATTCAGTCATCCCGATAAAAACAGCCTAGTTCGCTAGGCTGTTTTTTTAATCTTCAGAAGCTTTCTTTTGTGTCGCCTGTTCTAGTGCAGCGGCTGCATAGTCCTCGCTGGTAATCCATTCGGGCTTCCATACGACGACGCGGTTCCTGCCGCTTTCCTTGCCCTGGTATAAGGCCTTGTCCGCCATCTGGATACTGTGCTCTGCACCAAGTTTTTCATCGAATCGTGCGACGCCAAGGGTTATGGTAATCTTGATGGTGAAATCTGCATAGTGAACAGTCATCTGTTCGATTTTTTTACGGAAACGCTCGGCGACGGTAGCCGCTCCATCCAGGTCGGTCTCGGGCAGGAGCGTTAGGAATTCCTCGCCACCGTAACGGGCGAAGACGTCATACTTGCGCAAAAGGCCCCGAATTGTCTGTGCGACCGCTTTCAGGATCTCGTCACCGCAGGCATGGCCGTAAGTGTCATTGATGTTCTTGAAGTGGTCAATGTCGATAAAGATAAAGCAGAAGGGCTTGTTTGTGCGCTGAGAACGCCCAACTTCGTGGGCGATGGTCTCGTTCATTTCGCGACGGTTGGGAAGCTGCGTTAGTTCGTCCGTCTTGGATATCAGGTCGAGCTTTTTGTTGGCCTGTTCCAATTCCTTGGTCCGTTCGCGAACTTCCTGTTCAAGCATATCGCGATGCGCGTTTAGTTCGTTAATCTGACGCTTGATTGTTGCGTGCATCTGGTTGAACGCCTTTCCGAGTAGGCCAATTTCGTCGGCTCTCTTTCCGATGTTGAATTCTTCGACATCGATTTGTCCGTTTGAAATTTTCTTGATGTGTCCGATAAGCCTGTTCAGGGGAACTCCAAGTATCAGGAACATCCAGGCGGCGATAATCAGGATGACGAGAATGGAAACAATGAGGATGACGATGCTTGCCTGGTTGGCTGAGGATACCAGCTGGTCAATTTCTTCTTTTGGCTGGAAGGCGAATATGGCGAAGTCGTAGTTGGAATCGTAATTGTAGTTGATAAGGTATTTCTTGCCGTCTTCCAGAGTCTGGAAACGGGGTTTCTTGACCTGGAGATTTTTCGGATCGTCTGTGATGCCCAGTTCAGATATCTTATGGATGTCGCCGAGCCAACGCTTTAAGTCCGGATGGTATAGGATTTCGCCCTGACTGTTTATGGCGACAAGGAATCCGTTCTTGCCGATTTTGTAGTTCGGGAAGATTGTCCAAAGACGCCTCAGGGAGAAGTTGGAAACCAGACTTCCGTCTCCTGTAGCGCGATTAGAAATGTTGATTCCGAATAGGCGCTTCGGAGGAGAATCCTTTGAGTCCCTGAACCAGGGTGTCATGTAGGGCCGGTGTGGCGTAATTCTCGAAAATTCAATGGGATACGAGGATTCCATGGGAAGTCCCACCATCGAATTATCACATACGAAGTTGTTGTCCTTGTCGTATAGCGTGACTGTTTCGCCCGAAATGAACAGCGAAGAGATGTTGTAGCTTTTCAGGTAGCTTGCCGCAACGGTCGGATCCATGCTCTGAATTTCAGATGTTTTCGCCAACAGCGAGAGCCTGTCGCCAAACTGTTTCATTTCGTTTGTCGCAAATACGGCAATCTGCTTGAGCTGGGATTCGTTGTTGTTGTAGCTCCATTCCAACATCAGGTTGGACTGCTTGTTGTTGAAAAGAAAAATACTGCCCGTAACGACAAGCGTCATAGAGATAATCAACAGGGAAATTACCCTGAAGATGATGCTGCTTGAAAATTTTTTGAGCGCCCTTGCAGTCATGATTCTCGAAAGTCTTGATTAGTTCTTCCTTTTTCTGAGGAAGGCGAAGAGGAAACCGATAATCAGGAATACGCCGAACACGAAGGGGGTGATGTTGCGCGGTTTTTCCGCTGCAGTGTCGTTTGTCGCCTTGTTGGTGTCGTGATCAATCTCTTCGTTAATGATCTTGTTTGTCTTATTCCAGGCTTCCTTGAATTCGGCAAGAGTCATGAGGTTCGTTGTCGGGTAGTTTAGCTTCTTGTCGATATTGATGGTGTACTCCTTGAAAATTTCGTAGAGTTTGTCCTCGGAGAACATCGAAGGAATTTCCATTTGTTCCCAAACGGTACTGAACATGCCGACGAATAGCTGTTCTAGTTCACCCCATTCAGGAATGGCCTCGTAGGTGCGTCCAGTTTCGAGGGCCTTGACAAGTTCATTGTATTCTTCATCGGCGGACCAGGCCTGCAGGACCTTTTTGGAACTCGGCAGGAAACCAATCTGCTTGGTGTAGGCGTCCAGGTTTTCGTCGTCGATCAGGAATAGGAGAAGGTCCAGAGCCTCTTTTCGGTTGTTTGTTGCGGGAATGGCGAGGTTGGATCCACCGATAAAGCTTACGCTTCCGGTGCTTCCTCTGGGGATGGGGATAACCATGACGCTGTCGCTTCCGATACGGGCGTTGGATAGTCCACCCTGGTTTCCGTGGATGCGAGTCTGCATCACGATTTCGGATGTGCTGACGATAAAGGCCAGTTCTCCATTGTTGAATTGCTGGGCGATTTGAGCTGTGTTGGTGTGAAGCGCTTCGGGGGCGACTAGGGTGTCTTGGATGAAATACAGGTAGTTGGCAATACCGACCAGGGTCTTCTCGTTGAGAATGTTGGCGTGCCATTTGCCGTCGGTATTTTTGGCAATGAATGACCCTCCGTTGCTCCAAATCCACGGTGCAAAGTTGTGCGGAATGTTCCAGTCGCTTTTGCCGGGAAAGGCGAATCCGCGAATATGGGCGCCATCGTCAAGTACTTCATTCTTTGCGTTGATTTTACGAATGGCTTCCGCGAAACCCTTGTAGTCCGCGATGTCGTTTCTCGAAATGCCGTTTTCCTTAAGGATTCGCTTATTTGCGAGTACCGGACGGATGTCGATAAACCAGGGAACGGAGTAAATGGTTGTGTCGTCGTCAATATGGGTCGTGTTCCAGCTGACAGGAACGAACCGATCGGGCTGAATGTCCTTGAGGTGGTCATTTAGTGGCTTGATCTCGTGACGGGAGGCGAAATAGGGAATCCACGTGGTTCCCAGCTGCAAGACGTCGGGAGCCTGCTGCTTACCGGCCAAGGCGGATGAAATTCGGTTCCAGGCCTCACCCCAGTCGAGAACCTGTACTTCGGTCGGAATACCTGTCTTTTTAGTAAAAAACTCTAGCCTCTGTTCTAGCTTCTCCTGGGGAGAAGCTCCGTTAGGCATAATCCAAACAGTCAAGGGCTTGGGGGCTGCAAAACTAAATACCGCTGCGAGAAGGCTCGATGCAATGACGACCTTTGTATTACCCAAACATCCCATTTTAACTCCTTACTCTATACATAGATATGTCTTTATATAAATACACATCTCTCAAAATAACAAAAAAACGCTAAAATGGAAAAAAAAAGATGTTTTTTTTGCTTTTTGGGGCCGTTTTGCGCCTTTTGGGTGCTATTTGGTTAAGGAAGATGTGTGATTAAAGTCATGCTTAAATTTTTTTTGATTAGAATGCCACAAAAGAAAAAAATATTATTTATATTTTTCATGTCGAACAAAAAACGACATTTCAATCCTTAAGGAGTAAAAAATGAAAAAAGGTATCGTAACCCTTCTCTGTGCAGGCATGATCGTTCTTTCCGGCTGCTATGGCAAGAACGCTTGCTTCAACAAACTTCACGACTGGAACGGCACTCTTGGCAACAAGTGGCTCAACTCCATCGTTCACTTCTTCCTGAACATCTTCCCGGTCTACATGATCTGCTTGGGCTTGATCGACGGCCTCGTCCTCAACACCATCGAATTCTGGACTGGCTCCAACCCGCTCGCTTCTGGCGACTCCTACTATGAAAAGGATGCCCAGGGCAACGAAATCGCCGCTGTCAAGAACGCCGATGGTTCTATGTCCGTTGAGCTGACCACTGCTAAGGGCGAAAAGGCCTCCATGACTCTCCAGCGCGATGAAAACGTCGTCCGCGCTCTGGATGCCGAAGGCAACGTGGTTGCTCAGTACGAAATTGCTAAGTAATTCTCTGGATTACTAGAGTTTCTGGAACCCCGGCTTTATGTCGGGGTTTCTTTTTTTTTTGATTTTTTATATATATTTATCATCATGTTGGAACGCTCTTGTCGCTTGACTGTCATTGCTTTAGCGTTGTTGCTAGCTGCCTGTGTCGAAACGGATATAAGGCGTGGAAATGACGCACTGCGTATTGGCGACTATGAACGTGCTGTAACGAATTTTTCCAAGGCGCTGGATGCCGAACCCGCTCACAGGGACGCTCGTTACGGGCTTGCCCTCTCGTATTACGCAATGGCAGAGGAGTCTGAGCGTCTACATAGTTCTACCTTTGACCTCTGGAGCCGGACGGCGCGTGAATTCCGCATTCTATCGGATATAGACAGTTCCGGCCGTATTGACGCCAACTACTCAACCTGTCTTTTCTATTTGGCCCGCGCAACGATGACCGAAAAATCGGGGGTGAATGTCTTGCCGATATTGGATCATTCGATTCAACTGGATAGTCTAAACTTTTTCAGCTATAACCTCAAGGGATTGATCCTCGGCAACCGCGGTGATACCGAGGGTGTTGAGCAGGCGAAGAAGATATTTATACATATAGTGACCCGCAAGCCGCAGTTTATCTCGGCCTATGTGAATCTTGGGAACTTGTATTGGGAACATGGTGATGTTGAATCGGCTTGGGATGCATGGTCTGCGGGGCTGGAACGGGCACCGGAGAATCAGTCTCTAATTTATTGGACGCATGTTGCAGAGGATTCCTTGAAGGCGATGGTCCTTTCGGGTAGACTATGAGTGCGGAAAACTCTATTCTAGATCGAGCCTTTTCTTGCCGTCGGCTCCATGGTGGCGGCGAAGCCGATATTTATGTCATCTCCGAGGGCGAAAGTGAGTTTGTTCTAAAGTGGTATCGCAAAAATGCGGCCTTTGATAGCTTGCTGGTGGAAAAGTTGGCTCGCCTTCGTATACCTGGAATTTATCGGGTTCGAGAATCGTCGACCCGCGATGGAAAACCATACCTTGTCTATGATTATGTCAAGGGAGTCAGTTCTTTGGAACTGGGGAAAATTCCCGTAGTGGTTGCGTTGTGCATGCTTCGCTCGGTTGCGAACACCCTGCTGTCGCTCGATACCGAGGGAATTCATCATGGCGACCTGAATCCTGCCAATGTGCTATTGAGTATGTCGGGGAAAAAAACAGATTTTCCGCTTCAGACGACATTGGTTGATTTTGGAATTCTGGGGCCTGGGGTCCCTGCCTATGCTGCTCCTGAGCGTTTTCAGGGGAAGTCTGCCACGACATCGAGCGACTTGTTTAGCTTGGGGATGCTGCTGTACCGCTGGGTTATGGGAGATGATTTAATTCTCGCGTCGGGGTACGATGAATTTTTAGCCCAGAGCTTAAAGATTGACTCTATCGATATCGATAAGAAGTTGTATGAATCCGGAAGTTTTTCCGCTAATGAGATTGCTGCATTGAGCCCGTTGTGGAGATCCCTTTTGCGTTTCGATGCCGGAGATCGTTGTGAGGATTTCGATGAGCTTGGAGAACTTATTGAGATTGCTCTCGACACTTTGGGGGTGGGTGAGGTAAAGGCTTCTTCGGAGGCCATGGAGTTTGCGGAAATCCGTTTAGAAGAAAAAGCGGGACGAAATGTTTCGGAGACATCCTCGGAAGTTTCAGAAACCGCTTTTCCGTACAAAAAACAAGGGGTGACTCGGCCAAAAAAAAGATTGAAATACTGCATTTTGGCTGTTTTTGGACTTATATTAATCCTGATAGTATTATTTGTGGTTGCTGGAACAAAAAGTTCTAGCATCGACGAAACGGGCGACTTGCTGTTGGAACGGTCAAGGAATTTGGAATCTGCAACGATGGAATCGGAAAACGGACATGAGATGCGGGATACGATGCCATCGACAATTCTCATGGATTTGCCGATTCCTGCATCGGATTGATTTTGCCTGCGACATAATGTTTTGAGAGGATTGTCATGAAGTCTGAATCCATGCTGGCTACTGAAAAAATGCTTGATGTCGTTAGGACATTGCTGGACGAGGTGCAGCCCGAGTCCTTGTTTGTCAAGATTCTTGAAGTCGCAAAGGGCGTACTGCATGCCGATGCGGCGGTCCTGGATATTGCGGGCGAGACCCCGTTGCATTTGTGCAATCCGGAACAGGTCTCCATTTCTATTTCGGCAATTAAGCAAGCGAAGTCCGAAAAGAGGGCGGTTGTCTGGAATCAGCTGGACGATGATTCGGCCGATCTTTCGAAATCCATTGTGCAGAACCAGCTTACCAGTATCATGGTATCCCCGTTTCGTACGCCAGATAGTGAAGCGGGCTACTTGTACCTGCAGCGTGCTGCCCGAGAAGAGCCTTTTACCGAGGATGATAGCAGCCTTTTTGATGCTTTCGTGAATGTTTGCGAAAAGTTCGCTTTTGCGGCTTATGACCGCTTGCGTGACAAGGAGTCGCTTGATGTCCTGAAGAATGTGGTTCGTAAGGGCGATATCGTGTATTCTAGCAAGCAGATGGCCGATTTGGTTGTCCTTGCCGACAAGTTAGCGCTTTTGCCGATGCCTGTGATTATTCGCGGAGAGACTGGTACGGGTAAGGAAGTCATTGCCAAGTATATCCATAACCACAGCCCTCGCGCCGAAAAGCCTTTTGTGGCCGTGAACTGTGGCGCCATTCCCGAACACCTGATGGAATCGCTTCTGTTTGGACATGCGAAGGGGTCGTTTACCGGGGCAATCGAGAACCGCAAGGGCTTTTTTGAAGAGGCTGACGGCGGAACGATTTTCCTCGATGAAATTGGCGAACTGCCCATGAACATGCAGGTTAAGTTATTGCGCGTTTTGCAGGAAAAGCATATTACGCGTGTAGGGGACAATAGGGAGATTCCTGTGAATGTGCGTGTCATTAGCGCTACTCATGTGAACCTTGAGGAGGCGGTAAAGGAAAAACGTTTTAGGGAAGACCTCTATTTCCGTATTCAGGTGATGCCGATTTTTGTTCCGCCTCTGCGAGAACGCGGTCAGGATGTCGTGCTTTTGGCAGAAGATTTTTTGACCCGCTATGGAGCGGAATATGGCCGTGGAAAATATCATCTGAGTCGCAATACGGAAAAGGCCTTGCTAAGCTATCACTGGCCGGGTAATGTGCGTGAACTTGAAAACAAGATTCAGAAGGCGCTGATCCAGGCGGTGCACGGAGTGGTGCAACCCAAGGATCTAGGACTGGATGATGTGCAGAGCCAGGCGAAGGAGTCGCCCCGTACGCTCAAGGAAGCGCGTGAAGAGGTGGAGCGCGAGGTCATTGGTCGAGCGCTCCGCGATAGCAATGCAAATTTGACTCTTGCGGCGACGATTCTTGGCATAGATCGCAAGGTCCTGCGCGAAATTATGGAACGGCTGGGCCTGAAGAAAGAGGAATACAAGAGGTAATTGGCTTTGGATTTATCTATATTTGAAAAGCCTAAGGAATAAGTGGCACGGAATTTGCTTTAGAACGAGTATGAATACGAAAGAACTCATATCGATTTTGCTGATGGCGACGGCCTGTTCCATGGCTGCCCCGTCTTCGGAGCATCCGGAGTCTTCTGTACCTACTCCCGTCGAAAATGGTGAAATTTCGAGGGATATGCCGGATTTAGGCGACAAGGAGAATGCAGATTGGCAGAGATTGCGTGCAGAGCGTCGTGCGGCGCGTGAGCAGATTATATCCGACTTACGAAATAGCACTGCCGCAGAGAAGCGGAATCTTCGCCAAGAGGTCGTGAAAAAACGGGACGAAAGAACCCGCTTTGATGGTAATGTCCCGAAAAATCAGCCGCGTGAAGGACGCCCTTTCTATGAACGGCCGGATCCCCATTCCATGCCCCCGATGCGAGGCAAGCCGAATTCTCCGTCCGAAGGGAATCGTAATAATCGTCAATAAGAGTTTTTGAGGAATTTGTAAAAAAAAGCCAGAACGTCGTTCTGGCCTTTTCTTATGGAGATAGTGGGAGTCGAACCCATGACCTACAGATTGCGAACCTGTCGCTCTACCAACTGAGCTATATCCCCATGTTGTAGGTGGCGGTAATATAGATTTTGCGGACGGAATTGGCAAGTCGTGACCCGGTAAAAAAAGATATTGTTGAGTGCGATTGCTTGAAAAATATACATTTGTTCACTATATTTGGTGCATGACCAAGTCTATTGAAATCCGCGACGCGCACGAACATAATTTACGCCATGTGAACCTTTCTATTCCCCGCGATTCCATCGTGGTGGTGACCGGCGTTTCCGGTTCGGGCAAGTCGAGCCTTGCCTTCGATACGGTGTTCCAGGAGGGCCAGCGGCGTTTTGTGGAGTCGCTCTCGGCGTACGCGCGCCAGTTCATTGGCCGCATGAAGCACCCCGAGGTGGAGAGCGTGCGCGGCATTTCGCCGACGATTTCGATTGACCAGAAGACGGTGAACCGCAACCCGCGTTCCACTGTGGGTACGGTGGTCGAGATCTTGGACCATTACCGCTTGCTTTTTGCGCGCTTGGGCGTGCCGCACTGCCCCGATTGCGGGCGCGTGATCCAGGCGCAGACGGTGGACCAGATTGTTGATAATTTGTACGTGAGTGACGAGGGCAAGCAGATTACGGTGATGGCGCCGATTGTGCAGGAGCGCAAGGGCGAATACCGCAAGGAACTGGCCGAACTCAAGGAAAACGGATTTGTGCGTGCCCGTGTGGACGGGACGATTTACAGGCTTGAAGAAGTGCCTGCGCTGGTGCGTTACGAGAAGCATACGATTGAAGCGGTGATTGACCGCTTGACGCTGGAACGCAAGAACATGAGCCGCCTGCGCGAGGCGCTGGAAGGCGCGCTGAAATTGACCGACGGGAAGCTGGTGAGTTTCTTGCTAGCTGCGGCTGGTTCTGCAGGTGCGGGGGATGCGTCGCAGTCTGGAAATGCGCCGGCCAAGGAAGAATACCGCTTGCAGGGCACTTTGCTCGCTTGCCCCAAGTGCGGAATTTCTATTCCGGAACTGGAACCGCGGTTCTTCAGCTTTAACGACCCGAAGGGACGTTGCCCCGCCTGTAAGGGTATGGGCGAAAGCTACAAGTTCGACTTGGACCTGATTATTCCGGACAAGACGAAGTCCATCAAGGAAGGCTGCATCGCGACCATCAAGAAGGACGACGGTACGCTGATTTTTAGCGACTTTGGCCGCCGCAACTTGAGGAACATTGCAAATGAGATGCATTTTTCGCTGGATACGCCGTGGAACAAGCTCAAGAAGGCGCAACAGGATGCCGTCTTGTACGGCACGCCGAGCGAATCGGAACGCGGGATTATCCCGATTATGCAGGAACTGTGGGACATGTGGCATATTTACCACTTCCGCAAGTACATGCAGATAGGCATTTGCCCCGAATGCCACGGCACGCGCATCAACCGCACGGCGAATGCGGTCACGTTCCATGGCGTGAATCTGACCGAGATGACGGAATGGTCCGTCGAGAAGTCGGTGGAATTTTTCAATAAGATTGACTTGTCCGAAAAGGAAAAGCGAATCGGCAAGGAGATTCTGAAAGAAATCCGCGGGCGTTTGAGTTTTCTGAATGCGGTGGGGCTGGGGTACTTGACCATCAACCGCAAGGCGTCCACGCTTTCGGGCGGTGAAGCGCAGCGAATCAGGCTTGCAAGTGCCGTGGGCGCCGGCCTGCAGGGCGTGCTTTACGTGCTTGACGAGCCGAGCATCGGGCTCCACCCCCGCGATAACGATAAGCTGCTCGGGATGCTGGAACATTTGCGCGCGCAGGGCAACTCTCTGATTATCGTGGAACACGACGAAGACACCATGCGCCATGCGGACTGCGTGATTGACGTGGGGCCGGGTGCCGGCGTGGAAGGTGGTCGCGTGATTGCGGCAGGGACCGTCGAAGAACTCGAGAAGAACAAGGCGTCGCTGACGGGCGCGTACTTGAGCGGTCGTAAGGCCATCGAGATTCCCGAGAAACGAAAGAAGATTGACAAGAATACGCCGAAACTCAAGATTTGCGGTGCCGCTGAAAACAACCTCAAGAATATCGATGTGGAAATCCCGCTCGATGGCGCCTTGACTGTGGTGACGGGTGTTTCGGGCTCCGGCAAGAGTACGCTGATTAATCAGATTTTGCGCCGCGAACTGGCACGCGTGTTCTTTAATTCCGAAGAGCCGGTGGGCAAGTTTGACCATCTGGAAGGCCTTGAAAATATTGACAAGGTGATTGAAATCGACCAGACGCCCATCGGCCGCACCCCGCGAAGCAATCCGGCGACGTACACCAAGATTTGGGACGATATCCGCGACCTTTTCGCGAGTATGGAAGAAAGTAAGATTCGCGGTTATAGCAAGAGCCGTTTCAGCTTCAACGTGAAGGGCGGCCGCTGCGATGCCTGCGAAGGCGCGGGCGTGAAAATCGTGGACATGCACATTTTGCCGAGTGTGCAGGTGACTTGCGAAGTCTGCGGCGGCAAGCGCTTTAACGATGCCACGCGCGAAGTGTATTTCAAGGGCAAAAACGTCTCCGAAATTCTCGACATGAGCATTGCCGATGCGGCGGAATTCTTCAAGGATATTCCGAAGATTGCAGAACCGCTGAACTTGCTTGTGGAAGTGGGCCTCGGCTACCTTACTTTGGGCCAGCCTTCGACAACGCTGAGCGGGGGAGAGGCGCAGAGAATTAAAATTGCTTCTGAATTGCGCCGCCCGGGTACTGGAAAGACGCTTTACCTGCTCGACGAGCCGACGACGGGCTTGCACTTTGAAGATATCCGCAAGCTCATGGATTGCCTGAACCGCTTGCGCAGTCTCGGCAACAGCGTCGTGATTATCGAACACAATTTGGACGTGATCAAGTGCGCCGACTGGATTATCGACTTGGGCCCGGATGCGGGTATTCACGGCGGGCGAGTGATTGCGACGGGTACGCCGGAACAGATTGCAAAATGCAAGAAGTCGGAAACCGGTAAGTATCTCGCGCCGGTGCTTGCGAAAAAGCATGGTGAAAATCAGCATTTTGACCGTACGCTCAAGGGCGGCGAAGACTTGTCGCTGGATATCGAGGTGCATGGCGCCCGCAAGCACAACCTCAAGAACATCGACGTGACGATTCCGCGCCACAAGCTTACGGTGGTCACAGGCGTTTCGGGCTCCGGCAAATCGAGCCTTGCTTTCCATACGCTCTTTAGCGAAGGCCAGCGCCGCTTTGTGGAAACCTTGAGCACGTATGCTCGCCGCTTCCTCGGGCGTCCCGACCTCGGTAGCATCGATTCCATTTCGGGCTTGGCGCCGGCAATCGCCATCGACCAGAAGAGTGCGAGCAAGAGCCCGCGCTCTACGGTGGCGACCCTCACCGAAATCTATGACTACTTCCGCATTTTCTGGGCGAGGGTCGGCACCCCGCATTGCCTGAAATGCGGGAAGCCTGTGTCTTCGTACAGTGCGGGCGAACTGATGCAATACGCCTTCGACCGCGACTTGAACAAGAAGGTCACGGTTCTTGCCCCGTTCGAAATCAAGGACGTGCTCAAACTTTCGAAAATCCTCACTGAGAAGGGCTACCGCAAGGTTTACCTCGGCAACAAGCTGGTGGAACTCCCGCTGCCGAAAATCCCGACCCGCGAAAAGCAGTTGTTCGCTGTGGTCGATACGGTGGTGGTCAAGGAAGAAAACCGTGCCCGCTTGGTAGAAGCCTTTGAACGCGGCTACCGCGACGGCAATGGAATCCTGTATGTGGAAGACGAGAAGGGCGGTCGCTTGGCCTGCTCCGAAAAGCCGGGCTGCCCTGATTGTGGCTGGTACATGGATTCGGCGCTGAACCCGAAGCATTTCAGTTTCAATACGCACTGGGGCGCTTGCGAAACCTGTCTAGGCCTCGGTCATTTTAAGGACGGCGAAGTCTGCCCGGATTGCCACGGCGAACGTTTGAAACCGGAATATCTGGCGGTCCGCATCGGCGACAAGAACATCATGGACGTGAACCACATGAGCATCGCCCAGGCGCTCGAATGGTTCAGCAACGAAAACTTCAAACGCGACAACTTTAAGGGCGACAAGAATGCCGACGGCAAGATGACGGTCGCCGAACCGTTGCTCCGTGAAATTGTGGGGCGCCTCAACTTCTTGAAGGGCGTGGGCCTTGGCTACATCGGCCTCGATCGCGCGGGCGACACGCTCAGCGGTGGTGAATCCCAGCGCATTCGCCTCGCAAGCCAGATCGGTAGCGGCCTCGAAGGTGTGCTTTATGTGCTTGACGAACCTACGGTGGGCCTGCACGAAAGCGATACCGCCATGCTGCTCGATACGCTTTACCGCCTGCGCGACCTCGGTAATACGCTTGTAGTCGTGGAACACGACATGAAGATGATGCAGGCTGCCGACCACATTATCGATATGGGCCCGGCGGCGGGCGAGTTCGGCGGTGAAGTCGTCGCCGAAGGTTCTCCGGAACAGCTTTCCAAGCCTTACGCCTTGCAGCAGTTCCCGCGTAGCGAGACTGTCAAGTACCTCACGCATACCATCCCGATGGCGAACGAGATTGCGGCAAAACCCATTACCGATTCTACGGAGTTTTACGAGTTCGAAAAGCTCAAGCACAACAACTTGAAGAATTTGTCTGTAAAATTCCCGAAGGGCGCCATCAGTGTCGTTTGCGGCGTGTCGGGCTCGGGCAAGAGTTCCATGGTCATGGACGAAATCTACCCGCGCCTCAAGAGGAAATTCCAGGCCCGCGGTCGCAAAAAACAGAGCGGCGAAGTGTTGTTGGTGGACCAGAGCCCGATTTCAGGGACGCCTCGCAGCACGCCCGCCAGCTTCACGGGCGTGTTTGACGAAATCCGTAGGCTTTTCGCCAAATTGCCGCAAGCCAAGTTGAAGGGCTTCGATTATGGCCGCTTCAGTTACAACTTGGCCCGCGGCCGCTGCGAGGCCTGCGAAGGCCGCGGCGCCATCTCGGTCGAAATGCACTTCCTTTCGGACGTGTGGGAAGTCTGCGATGTCTGCGGCGGCAAGCGCTACAATCAAGAAACGCTTACCGTCACCTTTAAGGGTAAGAACATCGCCGACGTGCTCGACATGCGTGTCGCTGAAGCCTGCGAGTTCTTCAAGGACCAGCCGAAAATATTGCCGAAACTGGAATGCCTGCGCGATGTGGGCCTCCCGTATGTAAAGCTCGGCCAGTCCGTCACCACGCTCAGTGGCGGCGAATCGCAACGCCTCAAGTTGGCGGCGGAACTTGCCCGCAAGCCTGCCCAAGAAATGGTCTACCTGCTCGATGAACCGACTACTGGCCTCCACCTCAAGGATATCCAGATTCTCTGGAACATGCTCCGTAAACTCTCTGCCCGTGGCGATACGGTCATCGTTATCGAACACCACCCGGACATTATCCGGCTCGCCGACTGGAAGGTGGAATTGGGCCCCGTAGGGGGGTCGGAAGGGGGTCATTTGATCAAAATGGGGGCAAATGACTGGTAAAAAGGTTATCTTTATGTGAGAAAAAAGAAATGTTTTTTACATTTTTGAAGGTTGAAAACAGGAGATATTATGTCTTTTAAGCATTTACTTCCGCTTTTGCTCTTGATTCCGGCAGTAGTCTTTGCCGATAGTGACAAGAATTTCAAGGTGGCGCCGACGATGTTCAAGGAAGGAATTGCCATGCAGCCTATTGCCAACATGGCCATTTCCAAGAAGGAATCCATGATCCTTTCCGAGTCCCCGGAAATTCCGCTGCGCTCGAATATCTTGTACCTGCGTCATAAGAAGGGACCGAAGGAGTATTTTTGGTTTTCTGGTCCGGTAGAACAGGGTAATTTTCAGAAACTTCATGCGTTTAGCCTTGCGGATAATTATTTGAAGCCGGCCGAGGTCATGTTGATGCGCTTTTATGGTTCTCAAAAATCCCGCGCATTCCAGGATGAAAGCGATATTTACTTTGATAATGAGTATGTCTATTCTCCGCGCGTCCCGAAACTCTATTTCAAGAAAAATGGACAGTGGCAAGTGTTGCAGGAAACGGATCTTCCCGGTATTATTACGATTAACAAAAAGGACATTCGCAAACTCGATGTGACTTCCATTACGGTAAGAATGCAGGATGTACCGTCGAAACTTTACCCCATGAAGGCGGGCATGTATGCGTTTATCTTCTCTGCACCCGACTATCTGCCCTATGTGGATGCGGTTACTGTCGGTGAAGGCGCTTCGGTTACCCTAAAACCGAATATGGTTGTTGTCGATACGGCCGCCAAGGTCAAAACGACGACTTCTGTTACGATGGAAGCGGTGAATTCCGCAAAGAGCCTCGAAGAGACGGAAGAACTTTATGACAAGTTGACGGCAGATGTGCAGTCAACCGTCGCAACGGTCGATACGAATGAATTTGACAAGGTGTATCCGCCTCTTCGCAAACCTCTTGCTCTGGGAGTCTCTGGAGACGATGATGCCTACAGGACATATGAAAAGCGCTATCAGACGAAACGTGAAGAGGCCAAGCTTATTTGGCGTATGAGCAAGATGGGGACCGCGGGCATTGTCAACAAGGCTCTTCGCCGCAAGCTAGACAGCCTGCAGTCCTTGCCGCATCAGGTTTCCTTGGTTCCGACTAAGATCGAACCGGTTTACGAAGATGAGTCCTGTGCTGCAGCCCAGCCTGCACAGGATAAGTGTCCGCTAAAGGCTGTTCGCCTGGTTTTCGGCAAGGATAAAGAACGCTACGATGTTTCCTGGACCGGTAATGTCGAAGGCTATAGTGCCGATTCCCTTTATGCTCTGCTTACTTCGGGGGTTGCATCCCGTGCGTTGCTTGTACTTGAAAATAACAAGCCGGTTTGGATCTATAGTAACGAGGGCGTACTGACGGGTCGTCACCATTACCGTTATGTGAAGTTGAATCTTTCTGTGAACAGCCGTGATGTGAATAGCCATGGTGGATTTGAACTGCCCAACTATATCTTTGATGAAGCCGAAGTTCAGGAATGGCTGAACCGACCCGTAAAGGAAACTCCGCATAGAATTACGGAACCTGCGCTGGCCAAGACTAAGGTTGACGAGAGTCCGCTGATGGTGGATGTCGACATGAAGATTCCTCGAGTGGTTCGTGATAAGGAAAAAGGTAATGTCGCCCTAATTGATTCAGGGTCCTTCCGCTACAAGGGCAAGGTCGTGGCGATGTCCGGTTTCGGTATTCAGACGACTGAAGTGACCCAGCAACAGTTTAAGGAGGTGATGGCTCGCCTTGATTCAACCAAGCAGATTCCCGATAATTCAACCTTCAAGGGCCCGCGCATCCCGGTTCACAACATTAGCTGGGATAACGCATCGAAATTCTGTAAGCTCATCGGCGGCGATCTGCCGACGGAGGCTCAATGGGAATTTGCTGGCCGAGCAGACAATAACGAAGGAGCCTTATGGAATCTGGATGAGAATCCCGATCCGAGTATCTATGCTATCTACAAGAAGAATTCCTACGCACTTGGAAAGAAGAACCCTGGCTATGGTCCTCAGCCTGTAAGTAGCAAGAAGTCCAATGTCTGGGGCATGTTCGACATGTCGGGCAATGTCGCAGAATGGACTCGCGATACCTACTTTATGTTCTCCCTGTGGGTCGAAGATTCGAATCCCACGGGATCCATGTTCGGTCTGAACAAGGTGTACAAGGGCGGATCCTGGAAGGATAAGGAGTCGGCTTTGAATCTGACGGATCGCAACGACGAAGATCCGCGCTATTGGGCGGACTGGATTGGATTCCGCTGTGCATTCCCGAGAAATGTTTTTGAAGGTAAATAATGGAAAATAAGGACGCTCCCAAAAAGGAAATGTCTCATGGTGATCGCATGATGCGCCTGTTTAAGCGCTTTACCGCGATTCCGTACCTGTTGGTCATTTTTGCTTTACTGATGCCCTTGGCGAGTGTTTCCTGCAATGACGAAGTGGTTATTGCGGAACCGACTTTGTACGAACTGGCTTCGGGGCTTGATTTGGAGCAGGAACTTCGGGAACCCGCGTTGGGTGCACTCAAAAAAATGCAGGAAGGCAATCCGGCTGCTTTGGAAAAGTTCAAGGAGACAATGCCTGACTTTCCCAAGTTACGGGCCTTTCCACCCTTATACGCTATTCTGGTTGGCACTGTGGTTGCCGCTCTTTTTGCGCTATTTACTCCGCTTGGATCCATTACGATGGGTATGATTACCATGGTCGCAATGTGGTTTTTCCTGGCACAGATTGGACAGCTTAATTCTGCTTTGGGTATTCCCCTTATAAAGGTGGAACCTGGCGTCGGGATTCATGCGGCATCGTTCATGATTCTGATTGGCACGGCAATGAACATTGCCTCTATTATCCGGCCTATCGTCACTGAAATTAAGGCACGGCGCGCTGCGAAGAAGAAGTAAAAAAACTCGCCATAAGGCGAGTTTTTTCACATTTCACACAGCACACTACACATTAAACAAGAAGTACATGATGTCGCCATCCTGTACCACGTAGTCCTTGCCTTCGGTGCGGACAAGGCCTGCTTCCTTGGCGGCGTTCCAGCTGCCGTGCTTCAGGAAGTCTTCGTAGCTGAGAGTTTCGGCGCGAATAAAGCCGCGTTCGAAGTCGGTGTGAATCACGCCTGCGCACTGCGGGGCCTTGTAGCCGGCATGGAACGTCCAGGCGCGGCATTCCTTTTCGCCGGCGGTAAAGAAGGTGCGGAGTCCGAGGATTTCGTAACCCTTGCGCACCACGGCGTCGAGGCCCGATTCCTTCATGCCGAGTTCCTTCAAGAATTCGGCCTTCTCGTCGGGTTCCATGGCAGAAAGTTCTTCTTCGATCTTGCCGCTGATCATGATGACTTCGTGGCCATTTGCTGCAGCGTATTCCTTGAGCTTTTCCACATAGGCGTTGCCGGTCAAGATATCGTCTTCCTTGACATTGGCGCAGTAGAAGAGCGGCTTTGCGGTCAGCAGGGCCAAATCCTTGATAATCGCTTCCATCTCTTCGCTGTCGTGCATCACGGTGCGGGCGGCCTTGCCTTCCTGGAAGGCGTCGCGGAGCTTTTCGCAGGCGGCGAGACGGGCCTTGGCTTCGGCTCCACCCATGCGGGCGGCCTTCGCTTCGGTAGCGAGGCGCTTTTCGACCGAGTCGAGGTCCTTCAAGATCAGTTCGGTTTCGATAATTTCGACATCGCGGACCGGATCCACGGAACCGTGCACATGTACGATGTTTTCGTCGTCGAAGCAGCGGATGACTTCCATGATGGCTTCGCATTCACGGATGTGAGTCAGGAACTGGTTGCCGAGGCCTTCGCCCTGGGCTGCACCCTTTACAAGACCTGCAATGTCCACAAATTCTGTAACGGCAGGAACGATGGACTTCGGGTTGTAGACCTTGACCAGTTCGTCGAGGCGGCTGTCCGGAACGCTCACCATGCCCACGTTCGGTTCGATGGTGCAGAAGGGATAGTTCGCTGCTTCTGCGCCGGCGTTAGTAATGGCGTTAAAGATGGTGGACTTGCCCACGTTCGGGAGCCCTACGATGCCGCATTTAAAACCCATGATAATCTCCAGTTGTGAGCGGCTTTTGGCGCCGCCTGTTTTTTGCGATGTAAAGGTAGAAAAGTTTTGGTATTCGGCTCCGCTGATCTCGTTTTGATTACCTATATTTCAAACAATGCGTTACTTTAGTTTGACAGCACTATCTTTGGTATTTGCGATTTCTGCCTGCGTTTATGAACCGGAGCAGTTTGAGGCATCGGATGAAGATTCTTCCGGATCGAATTCGGGGATGATTTCGGAATTTGGGTCGCTCTTTGCCGTGAATGGAGGAAAGCAGATTTGTAATCCCTCGGTTTCGCAGGATACGCTAAATTATCCGGCGTCGATGTTGTGGCTCAACTTTGGTGGAAAACTGAACGTGAAGGCTCCGGATTCCGTTTATACGGTGGAAAAGGTCGTGCAGCATGATCGCCTTTCTGTGTCGGATACGTCAGGAAAGGTCCTTTGGTACTTGATGCGCGATACGGCTGCGGGGGATTGCCAGTTTCAGGATCCTGAATGGAGTACGCATCCGAATTTTATCGTAGCTTTGCGTGCTTTTGACACAAAGAGAAACAAGGCTTGCGAGAGTCTCGATTACGGCCTGTTTGCCGTGCGCATGATCGACAAGAAAAAGTTTTACTTCTACGAAAAGGATATTAGCGAATTTGCTACGCCGCACCTGTGGGTTGATCCGTCTGTCGTTCTAGCGGATTCAGTCAGTACCAGCAAGGCGGATTCTACGGTAGAGGGTTTCTTCGGCACAAAGCGGGTGCGTCTAGTGTATGTGAACAAGAAAGACCGTCTTGTGTTCGTAGATTTTGCTAATGGCGGAATTAAAAAGGCTATGACACTCAAGAAACCTTCGGAAGTCGAAGATTGGATGATGGACAGCCCGCTCATTTCTCCGGACGGCAATTTTGTGGTCTACAATATGATCAATTCGTCGATGACGGGTTGGAAGTCCTTTGTGCAGGAACTTTCCGAGGATGCGAAACCTGTAGAAATCGAAAAGACTTCGGACATGATATCGGAACCGGTACAACCGCATTGGTTTCAGTACGGGGCTCGATTGTTCGTGGAATGGACGGAATTTCCGCAGGGGTCCCAGTTTGTGAACAAGAACGATCTGACGGCATCTTCTGTGCAGAACGGTAGTGCGGGCCGTACGGCAATGCGCGAGATTTCGCTTGTCGCGGGTGCACCTGCTGATCTTGCCTTTGCATGGGTGGGCGATGTCCTCGAACTTGCTCCTGTACCTTTGATTGGTGGTCGCTCGCCCGATGGACGCTTTGTGGCGACCGGAACGAATAACGGCTA
Source organism: uncultured Fibrobacter sp. (assembly GCF_937877005.1). Classification (GTDB taxonomy): domain Bacteria; phylum Fibrobacterota; class Fibrobacteria; order Fibrobacterales; family Fibrobacteraceae; genus Fibrobacter. The sequence goes on from NZ_CALEFV010000124.1 coordinate 19,904, forward strand.
TCTGCTTGAACTCCCGTGAGGTAACCGATGAAGAAAGACTTTATATACGGATCTTTTGCGGGTATCTTTTTTTGTGTGACGGCGTTTCTTTGTGGCGTGTATGCTCCGGTCGATGTTTCGACTCCGTGGGAGTCCATTGGCGGTTGTGGTGCAGGTGGCTCCGGAGGCGGTTCAGGCGATGGCATCAAGTGGATTGGTCAGGGCGTTTCAGGGGGGTATCTTGAAACGGAAGTCTTTACCAAGTATAGTGTCGGTCAGAATTTCTCGGCGTTGACCATGACTCCACACCTGTCAATCAAGCCAACCTGGTCAACCAAGTTGGGCGTGTCGATTCCGTGGATGAGCCATAGCGGCGAAGTGCAGTACCGAAGCAACCAGATTCCGACAGATCGCACCACGGGTGGCCTGGGCGACATTTCGTTTGACTTTAGCAAAACGATTGGTAGTGGTGGTGCCGCATCGCTTTCGGCAAGTCTCACTATTCCGACCGGTCAGTATGACATTAAGCGCGGAACCGATGCCTCCGAAGAAATTTTGCCGAGCAGCTTCCAGAAGGGTTCGGGCCTTTATTCGCTCACGCTTGGCTGGGACTACAGCCGCGATACCGATAAGGGGATCTGGCTCTATAGCCTCTCTTATACGCATCCTTTCGCCATGCATCTGATCTCAGGCGAGAATGAGTTCAACGATTCTTATTGGAAGGATATGGACCGTTCCGGAGATAGGTTCGAGTACCGTTTCAAACCTTATGGCGAAAATGATCTTGGTGCCTATACGCCCCCTTCTGTCGGTGGATCTGTCGCTTACGGTTATCGAGGCCGTCCGGGCATTGTACAGAGCTTCGGCGTGAACTTCTCGGTGCCGCTCGGTGTCGCATGGATCAACTCCGAAAAGGCGGGAACTTACGACCCCCGACCCGATCCCGATCATCAAGCCTGGTCAGTGGCGTTTGCCTACGGCATCGAGTTCTCGAATGCGGACTTCCCGGTGTTCCTTGCGGTCTCCGTGCCACTCCACGACAAGAGCAATGATGCTGATCCAAAGGATGAATATGACGAAAGCCCCATGCGGGAATGGAATGCTCCCGATTGGGATGATTTTCTTCAGCAGTGGACGATTGCCGTCGGTATCAAGGGAAGTTTCTTCTAAAAATTACGCGCGCGGGTGTGTTTTCTTGAAGGCGGCGCGCAGGCGTTCTGCATTTACATGCGTGTAGACTTGAGTGGTGGAAATGTTCGAATGCCCGAGCATCTCTTTGACGCTCATGATTTCGGCGCCGTTTTCGAGTAGGTGTGTGGCGAAGCTGTGCCGCAACACGTGCGGGCTCGCCTTGCCTTCCCAACCGATTTCACGCAGCAGGTGCTGGATGTCGTTCCGGAGCGTGCGGATTCCGAAGGGCTTTCCGTCGTCACTCAAAAAGACGAATCCCCTGGCAGAGGGAATATGTCCCGATTGCATCTGCATTTGCTTGTAATTTGCGATGCGTTCAACAAAACTTTCGGTGAGCGGTACGATACGCTCTTTGTTGCCCTTGCCGAGAACGCGTACCAGAAATTCCCTTTCGTTGATGCGGTCCCAGGTAAGGTTCTGACATTCTGAAATTCGCAAGCCCGAACCGTAGATGAGTTCCAGCAGCAGCCTCGCGCGTACTTGTGGAAGGGTCTCTTCCTCGAGATTCTTGAATTTGTTTTCGTCGAGATCCTTTTGCCCGAGAATACTGACGAGTCGCTTGGGACGCTTGGGCATAGGTACGTTTTCGGCGGGATTCTTTTCGGTAATCTTGCTCTTGACTAGGTACTTCCCGAAACTTTTTAGGGCGGCGAGGTGCTCGCAGATACTTGTCGGCGCAAGCTTCTGCTTCATCTTCAGGTCCCAGACAAATGTTTTTACCGTAGATTCAGAAAAAGCTGAAAGGTCGAAAATTGTTGCAGAATCTGAGGAAACTCCAAGATGCTCCATGTACTTTGCAAGCGACTTGCGGTAGGTGTCCACGGTGCGTGGTGAAAACCGTCGCCTGTTTTCCAGGTACAGCAGGTATTGCGCAATGTGTTCGGAAAGGTTCATGGATTCTCGTGGATTGCTGGTCTCTGATGCAAAAATAATCTATCTTGAGACTGAAAGTATGACGTCCGCAATTTTTTTTGACGCCTTTTTTAAATGGAACTGCCGTTTTTCTGCGGTGGTGTTTTATACTCTTGCCTTGGCATGTTCTGTTGTTGCCGCTGACCGCGTCGTAGGCGCAAATGCGACTTTGGACATAGAACCCTCTGCTCGTTCCGCCGCCCTCGGTTCTGCGACCATGGCGATTGATGGTGACTACTTGGGACTTGTTTCCAACCCGTACCAACTTGCAAATGTTCGTTATGGATGGGCTTCGTTTTCTCACACGGAATACTACGAAGATACCAAGTACGATTTTGCATCGGCAGTCGTTCCGCTAGGTGAAGGTCAGGGCCTCGGCATTTCCTTCTCGCGGTTTGGCGCTGACGACATCCCCTATACCAAGGAAGGGGAACCGCTCCCCGAAGGTTCCGACTACAATACGCTTTCGATTGCAGACTGGGTCTTTTCGGCTACGTTCGGTAAACGTCTCACGGACCGCCTGGAACTAGGTATCGGTTTTCATGGACTTTATCGAGAAATTGACCAGACTGGCTGGGGTTTTCGTGGCGATGCGGGGCTTCGTTACCGTATGGCTGACGAATTATTCATTTCGGGATTTCTGAAGGGCTGGACATCCTCGGCTGCGACTTGGGAGTCGGGTGAGTTTGAGTATTCCTCTCCTGAATTTTATCTGGCGGCGAGTTATGGCTTGCCGGTACCGTACCTATATGGAAAGTTGAACGCCTATTGGCAGGGTGCGGGATTGTTCCATCAGGAAGCCCGTGACCTGGATTTTGAAACGGACGAGGATGCTGGCGGTCGCATTTGGGAGGACCCGCTTGATTGGCTTTCGGGTGGTCGCGGTGGTCTGGAATACACATTTGATTTTGGACTCAGTCTGCGTGCGGGGCTCGGAAGCTTCACGACCTTTAAAAGCGTGACTGCGGGTGCAGGTCTTGTGATAGCGAAGTTCCTCAAGGTTGACTATGCCTTCGAGTCGCATCCGGTACTTTCTCGTGTCCATCGCGTGAGCATCAGTGTGAGCCCATACTTGTTCGCCCATGCACCGAAGGAGAGCCGTTCCGAGCCTGTTAGGCCGTCCGCGGTTCTGACCGAAGAATCGGAAGAAGAGGCAGAAGATGTCTATGAGCAGATGGAGCGTACGGAAGCTCCTGCAGAAAAAGAGGCTGAGCCCGCTAGGCCGGAAGAGCCGGTTCGCCCCAATAATGTCGTCGAAACGGATGATGAAATCCTAGAATAGGTTGTTTTTTTTGTGATGTATTTCACGTTGGCTTAATTTTGATTATATTTTCACCATGGCCCAGTTAAAGAACTATCGCGAAGTTGGAATTTTTGACTTGATTTCCGCCCCCCTGAACCCGATTGGGGCTTTTGATGCGGAACAGTTCAAAAAAGATGTGCGCGCCCTTTTGGATGAAAAGAGCGATGAACGGTTCTTGGCAGTCGATTTGATGGGGCTTGATTTCGTCTACAGCGATGCTTACAACGCCTTTATCCAGTTCCAGCAGGAAATGGTGAACCGCGGAGGATTGTTCGCCGTACTGACCAACAATAAGGTCATTGTAGATGGTCTGAAGAAGGCTGGCCTCGACAAGAGTATCAAGGTATTTGCGTTTGAAGCGGATATGATGTCGTTCTCGCTCCATGCGCAGGCTCCGGCTAAGGCCGAATCGGAAGAACCTTCCGAAGTGGTTGCCCCGGTGACATCGCAGAACAAGCGTGATGAAGAAGCTCCGATACAGCGTCTGGATCGTCGCACTGGCCAGCATCGTCGCTTTACCAAGAGCTTCAATGCCGTTTCTAAGGATAAGACTTTGACAAAGAAGGGACTGGATGTTCCGTTTGACGATGAGCCTTCTTCGGCTCGAACGGTGATTATCGTGATCCTGCTGTTATTGGCCGCCATAGGCGGTATCTTGGCGTTCTTCTACATTTAGTTCAAGATGCCCGTAGAGTTCCAGGAATATCGCGGGAAACGGAAACCAATTAATCAAAAGAAACGTTTTCCCTTGTTGCGGTTGCTGTTGGTTGCAATCGCTGCTTTTTTGGCCTATTGGTCTGGGCTTGCGTCCAAGATTGCGAATGCGCTTCCGCTTCCGGGGAGTGCCGATGATGTTCCGGCTGACAATTGGGACTTTCGCTGCAGGGCCTATAGTGGCAAACCTTTCGTTTTGCAAAACGGACTTTTTCAGTGCTCTTGGATTTTGGATGACTCGACCCATGTGTCGCACCTGCCCAATCCGTTTCTTCGGTATGTGGCGCAACTCCGTCGTGCCCCGAAGTCCAAGCTGCATTGGGTGACCCAATCGAAAGATTTTCGGAATGCAACCTTTGTGATGCATGAAGATAGCTCAACTTCGGTCTTCTTGCATTATATGAAAGAGGATTCTAGCTATGTCTGGGTCTCGAAAAATTCTGGATGCAGATTTCCGGGCGTATGTCCAAGATTGCCGCTAGAGTGGTCGTCTTTGCCGATTAGCGATGGGTTTGATTTCGAAGGGCAGGAATCGCTTTTGGCAATGGATGTGTTCCAGGGAATCGGTGAAGCGCCCATCTATCCAGTTTTGGCAGGAAAGGTTCTTGGCATTGGCAGGGATTCCGTAGGGTATTTTATTGAAATTGATCACGGTAATAACGTGACGAGCCGGTCGTCTGGCATGGGTTCGCTCGGAAAGGATTTTTCTGAGGGTGACTCAGTTGATATGGAAACGGTCTTGGGACGCTTTCCGCCCAAGGACAGCGCCGTGTTCTTTTTGACGGTGCGACTGAACGGCCAGTTTGTCCGCTGGGTGGATTTTTATGGATCGTCGCATCCGGTAATAGAAGATTCTTTGCGGGCTTTTGAAAAAAGGAACGGATTTTAATACCTTTGGCATTATGATTCTATGGTGGTTACTGATTGCCCTTGTGATGCTAGTCGGTTGCGAGAAGTCAAGCGATGGTCCGATTGATGTTTCCAATGACGAATTCAGTTCCGAAATAGATGGCTTTTTCAAGTCAGCTAGCTTGGATTCTGGAAAGACGATACACCTGCTAAATGATACCTTGTATCTGGATATGGGAAAAATGTGGTCTTTTTCGAATTGTGCACTTCGGTCTATCGACATTCTTGTGCGCAAGGAAGATTCGGTGCTTTGGATTGAACCGAGTCTGAAAGTTCGTGCGACTGAAGAAGATTGCCCCGCTCCTTATTATCGTCCGGATACGACGCTGAAAATACTGCTGTCTGAAAAAGATGCTGAAGGTGTTGGCCTTATCAAAGTCAAGAACGACATGGATTCCGTGCTGGATTCCATCCTGCTACGCCGTGGAAGTTTTTTCCTGGACACGTTCTATGTTTACATGGATTCGTCCTTTGCTCATCACGAGTCCATGCCTTTGCGCACTAAAGAAAAGAAAAAGGGAAAGACCGTTCCGACAATTATGCGTGTCCTGGATTCCCTGACGCCTCGCGTCTTTCTTTGGCGAACGCTGAAATCTACATGTACCCATCGTGTGGATATGTGCAAGTCCACTGTTGCCGACACGATTTATCCGAATAACTGGACTATTTCCGATACGAACCTGGTTCCGGTTCATTATTCCTGTGCGGATTCGGATTCCGTTTATTGCATCAATTCCAAGTGGGAAAACGATTCGACATCGCTTGGCCCGTTGCAGGAACGACACGATACCATTTGGCATTACAGCACCTACTATATGGAAATGATTCCGGAATGTGCGACTTTCAATTCGTTTGCTGTTGCAAGTTACGGTGTTGGAAATCGAGTCCGCTTTATTCGTGAGTACATGAAGCCAAACGAAACGGAAACAATCTGTGGACCTTCTTCGAAAAAGGACATGATGATTTATAATTTGTCGAATAACAGGATGGTCATTGATACAGATTCGACGGTCTCGGTCGATAGCCTGTATCAGATTTGGAAAAAAGCGACTGTTGCTCCCGATACTTTGATTGTTGATTCGACAAAAAAATAAAGAGAGCTGGTTTATGATTGAATATTCCTACGCGGCAGAGATTGCCGAGGCTGATCGTCCGATAATCCTGAATTCCCGTATTTATAAGGATTGGCTCGCTGCATCGGAAAAAAAGTTCGTTGTAAAAAAGGTCCATTTTTCATCGGTTGATTTTTTGCGCAAGGGGCGGCAACCGCTTTTTATCAAGCTCGAAGCGACTGCAACCCTTCCGGATGGTCGCCCGGTACATGGAATTGTTCTTGTCCGCGGAAATGCCGTTGGCGTTTTAGTTGTCCTCCGCTGCGAAGGAAAGAAATACCTGCTACTCGTGCGTCAGCCTCGGTTTGCGATAGGGGAACAGGCTTCCCTTGAAATTCCGGCAGGAATTCTTGACTGGACGGGGGATTATCGCAAGGTAGCTCTTTCGGAACTCGAAGAAGAAGCTCAAATCAAGGCGGATGAATCTGAACTGATTGACCTGATGGATTTCTGGTATCATGGCTGTAGCGAAGGCTTTGCCGCTAGTTGCGGATTGCTGGATGAACGAATCCGCCTATACGCAATTGAACGCGATGTCACTCCGGAACAGCTTGCTGCCATGGATGGACGCGATCAACAGTATACCGAGGAAATTGAGTGGATTAAGACGGTTGTGCTTCCTTACGAAGAAGCCGCCCACGAATTTATCGATGGAAAGAACTTGATTGCGCTCTTCTTGTACGAACGCTGGCTCAATGCTAGAAAAGTGTAATGTGTGATGAGTGATTAATCATTCCACATTACACATTGGTTGATAATTACCAGTTCCCGATATTATTTATTGTCAGGCCTAGGAAAAATATCGTCAGGTAGCCGTACCACAGGTAAGTGAGTACATAGTTCAGCTTACGCTTGTAAGCCTTGGGCTCGTTCTTGTTTTTTTCGCGAATGGTCAGAATGTTCTTGCGTAAAAAATAGGCACAACCGGCAAGACCGATCAGGGATGCAAGGATCAAGAGTACGTAGGACATGTTATAAATATAGTAAACAGGTTGTCTGTTGCTTATTCAAGTCAATGTTCGCGACTGCCTTCTATAATCCAGCGGCAAAGTTCCTGGATGCCATCGTAGTCGGGCAGGCTCTTTATAAAGTTGGGAGACTTGCTTCGCTCGATAAATTTGCTCCAGGCGTTTTCGTTCTTGGCTTCGAGTCCGAGGTGTTCTTCGATGGCGCCACGCGTCCATACCCAGATTCCCTGGCTGCGGAGTTTAGTGTGGATGCTCCGGATGGGTTGCTGGGCCTCTTCCATTGAAGCCATCATGGCGTATGCTGTAGAGGCGCTGATGTTGCTATGCTTGTTCACGGGAAGTCCATTTACTAGGCGTAAGTGGTTGTGGAAGGCAAGCTCGCGGAACAGATCTCGGCAGTACTTGATGTCGGGGTCGTTCGCCTGCAGGAACCCGTCGCGGGTCGCTGTAGTGAAAGCGTAGTCCAGGTCGACTATGGCGCGGACTGGCATGTCCATGGCGTCAAGCACCTGCATGCTCTTGCGCGTGTTGCTCACGCCGCCCTGGCGCACGAGCGCGCACTTGATGAGCGCAAACGATTGCCCGGTGATTCGTTCGAAAAGTGCCGGGAGTACGCGCCATTCCGTCTTGCCTTCTGTAAGAAGCACATAGTCGGCAAACAGTAGCTCATTGCTGTTCGATAGACTGAACAGCATCTGTAACTGACTCGGGGCGTCTTGCACCACCTGGTGCACGGCGTCTTCCATTCGCTTGCGCATGAATGTTCCGCGCGCCTTGTTCTTGCGGATGAGTAGCGATGTACTTACGTCCTCGCTGGTGACCATCTGGGCGCTGTGCGTGGCGAAAACTACCTGGTAACCTTCGTTCGAAAGGTTCTTGAGGGCGACTCGCACGAGTTCTACGGCTTGCGGATGCAAGAAAAGTTCCGGCGAATCGATAAGCAGTAGCGTGCGGCTCAAATAGTGATTGTGATGATGCTTTTTCACATCGGCGAGATAGCGCACCAGCGCCATCTGGATGGCGCGCTTGCTTCCTTCGCCCATGCGGCTAATGTCGCGCTCGAATCCGTCGTCTTCGTCAATGACCTTGATGCTTGCCTTTTTGAGAAAGGTTTCGAGGGTTGGCATCGGGATGTCGAGCTCCACCTTGACGCTCGGAAACAGCGGGGAAAGTTTCTCGTTGACTTCGCGGTCAAATGCATTTATTTCGGCGGCGCGGTTTTCGCTGTCGGGGGAGAGCAGGTCGCTGAACTTGTCCAGGAGCGTGTTGATTTCGCCTCCGAATCGTCGTTCGAGTGGCTTGAATATTTCGTGCAGGAGCTTGGTAAACGCCTGGTTCCCTTCGAAGTCCCAGATGGCAATCGATTCGGGGAACATGCGGTGGTATGCCTTTTTGAATTCCTCGCTGGGCCGGACCCATTCGCGTTTGTCGCCCTTGCGGTGGTTGCTCGGGACAAAGACTAGGACTTCAATGCCATCAGGGTTTTCGCCTGGAATGCGCTGTACCTTCTTGACGCGTAGGCGACCTGGACCTTGAGGAGTAACCTGCAAATAGGGGCGTACCGCAGCAGCGCGTTCTTCGCCCAGTCGGCTAAGAACCTGCTCCGAAATGCCGTCAAAAACGCCGATGACTTCAACGGGAGTGTTCGGGTCGTCAAAATACGAGATGTCGAATGAAAAGTTGGACAGTAGCCAGCGAATCCCCATTAGGATGTTCGTCTTGCCGGCATTGTTGTAGCCAATAAGTGCGGTAAAGCTACTGAGCGGAAACGTCTGCCTCTGGATAGAGCGCAGATTTGCAATGGTAATTTCAGATAATCTCAGGGCCTGGGGCTGCATAACCTGAATGTATATAAAAAGATGGGGGTGGAACGGCAAAAAATGGCTTTTTTTTTCTTTTTTGGGCGTTGTCTAGAAACAACGGCATGTTTTTGTACGGGTTTCAATAGGATTTGTTTGAATCTATATTTATATTAGTGGTGATGAGTGTAGAAAAAAAACGTATTCTACGGTCTGTTTTTGTCCGCGTATGGAGCCGAGTGTCCGCCTTTTATGTGGCGGGGGTTGTTCTTTCCATTCTTGTGGCATGCTCATCTGATAGCCATGTGGCAGGCAATAGTGCCGAAACGGGATCTCCGGAACTTGCGGGTATCCTGGTGCTCGATGATGGTAAGCCTGCGGCTCGTGCGCGAGTGCAGTGCGTGCCCGAGGGCTATGACGCTATGACCGGTACGGATCTTCCTGCCGCATATTCCACCGAGACCGACAAGGACGGCCGTTACTACCTGGATTCTGTGCCCGATGGGACTTACGCTCTCGAGGCTTACCACGTACAGTCGGGCAAGCGCCTGCTGGTGCGGGGCGTGATGGTTTTGGAAGACGATTCTGTTGCCGTGAGCGATACGCTGCGTGCGCCTGGCGTGGTAAAGCTTGAATTGGTGGACTCCTATAATGAAACCAAGGTCATTGCTGTTGTCCCGGGAACTTCTATCCGTAGAGAAACGACTCTTCGTAATTATCATGAGTTGGTGGTAGACAGCTTGCCGGCTGGTAAACTTGATTTGCTGATTTACTTTGACGGTTATTACTGGGGTTCTGTATTGGATGTCGAGGTTGTTCCGGGCGATACGCTCACAGTCGTGTACCCGAGCTTAATTGAACCGGATGTCATAATTCCGCACGATTCTGTCTTCTTTACTTGGGTGGCTCCGCTTGCGCTCCCTGGGGGCGTGGATTCGTTGAATTCTGTTGTCACCGATATCCCTGTGGCACTTCGCCTGACAGAGGAAAACTGCAATTTTGATTCGCTGCAGCACATGACGGGCCGTTGGGAGGCCGTGCGTGTCTCGAAGGATGGTTCCCGCAGCAAGAAGCTCCCGATATCCTTCCACGAGTTGGCGACCCCCGGATACGGAGTGGAATCCAAACAGGCCGTGCTTTGGGTGAGGGTGGATTCGTTGAACGTGACCGATTCGCTGGAACTCTCTTATGACGGGCTGCTAGACCCGGCTTATGCGTCCGATGTGTTCCCCACGAACCGCAGCTATTCTCTGGTGTGGCATTTTGGCTATGCGGTTTCTCCCCAGACAGATTACGCCGAAAAGGGGTACTTTGACGGTACTGCATTTGGCTCGGTCGATGCCGATGCGATAACCGAAGGCGTTGTCGGGATTGGAGTGGAAATGGACTCCGCAGGCACGTTCTATGTCAAGGAATCTGCCAAGATGGATTCGACTCGCAGCGTGAATATGTCTTTTGAAGAGGACGGATACTTCTGCTTCTCGACATGGGTGGAACTCGATGCGCTCGACAAGGAACAGACCATCTTCGAGAAGGCCAAGGAATATGCGCTGCTCTACATCCCCGAAAAGGGCTTTGTCGTGGAAATCTATCATGTCGCTGATTCGTCCGATGCGCTCGATACTGCAAGCTACAAGGTTTCCTGGGCTTCGGGCACGGACGGAATCAAGGCGGGCGAATGGACTTACGTGGCGTTCAGCAGGCGTGCGTTTGAACAGACGGTGTTCTACCTGAACGACGCTAAGGTTTCGGCCTCGCCGGAAACTTCGGATTGGGACGATTCGAAGGTTACATTCTCGCTGGAACCCTCTGACAGGAGCGATTCTCTCGATGTACGCGCCTACTTCGAGGTGGGGGGCTTTACGGGCAAACTCGACGAACTCATGGTCGGTGGCTGCTTCCACGACGAGGCTTGGACCTACCTGACCTATATCAATCAGAAACCGGAGGTTTATTGGCCGGTTCTCGTTCCGAGAAATAGATAATCGGATGCGGCTCTCGCTCAGGCGGGGGTTTTGTGTTTTTCGCGTAAAAAATCGCTAGTTCGCAAATCTTGGTGCCGTAACTTTTGTATTTTTGAGCCGAATTTTGTTTATAGGTAGGTTTATTCTGCGCTTTCGCTGGCTGTTTTTAGTTGCTGTGTTTGTAGGGCTTGCTCAGGCCCAGCTTTTGGACATGTCCGAAATGTCCGAGAGCTATATGGTCGAAAATAAGATTCATAAGGTCAAGGTCGAAGGAACCTTGCATATGGATGATCGTGCTGTCCTGAGCCGTATCGGCATCCGTGACGGGCAAAGCTATTCTCCCACCGCTCTTACCGAAAAGGTCCAGTCTTCGGTAACTTCGCTCTATCAGTCCGGCCTTTTTGATGATGTTACCGCCTGGATTGATTATGTGGGCGATGGTACGGATGTAGACCTCATTTTTAAGATTAAGGAGCTTCCGGCTTTGGATACCGCCGTTTTTGAAGGCCCCGATGAAGTCTCCGAAGAGGACCTGAAGCTGAAAGTCCGCTTGATTCCGGGGCAGGTCTATAGTAGGAGCCAGCTGGAACGAGACCGCCAGGCCATTTTGGATTACTACCGCGCCGAAGGATACCTGCTGGCCGAGGTGGGGTTCCGCGAAACTCCTGTGGATGAAAACAAGAATATGGTGACCTTCATTGTGCGCGAAGGGGAAAAGGTCAAGGTTCGCCAGTTTGATATCCAGGGGAACGACCATGTCCCTGCCGAAGACATCATGGAACACATGGTGACCAAGCTCGACCAGTGGTGGGGGGGCGGCGAATTCAAGGAAAATATTTTTGAGGCGGACCGCGATACGGTGTTGAATGCAATCCGTCATTTCGGTTACCTGGATGCCGAACTTACGGAATATAGCGCAGAATACCTGCCGGACTCCAGTTGCCTGTTCTATATGGGTCGCATGGTTCCGATGGGCGAGAATCTCGAGGTGCTTTATAAGCAGCTGAACCTTGCTCTGGGTGATTCTGCCACGGCCCTGTACAAGATGGCTGGCAAACCGACCATGCAGGTGACCCACCTGTTCCGCAATCACCGCGCCGTGGGCGAAATGCCTTGGGTGTCTAGACCTAAGGTGTTAGTCAAGGACGAAGAAACTGCCTGGAAAATGCTGAACGACATTATCCGGTACGAAAGTGCCCGTAAGGAATGGCTCGATATCGTGGATGGCCGTAAGTGGAAGAACCCGAAAATCGACTCGCTGCGCCGCATCAAGAAGCGTTCTCCGTACGAGGAAAAGCTTTTGGTCCGCTACATGATCGAAGACATGTTCCCCGCCTTGAACAAGTACGACAATATCAAGACCTCTAGCGCGATTCTTGTCCATATTCACATGATCGAAGGGCGCAAGTACTATATGGGTAGTTTGCACTTCTCCGGAAACGAAGTGCTGAACGACCAAATGCTTGGCTATGCCTATCGTCTCGATAGTGGAGAGGTCTTTGACCAGTACAAGTATGACGCATCTCGCAAGGCTCTCCTCGATGCCTATCGCGAAGACGGCTATTTGTTTGCTCAGTACGAAGAATCTCGTACTTTCGTTAATGATTCGATCGTAAATCTGTCCTACAAGATGACCGAAGGGCTCCCGGCGCAGATTCATAAGGTGCATATCCATGGCAACACCAAGACGAACGAAAAGGTGATTCGCCGCGAAGTCCGTCTGTATCCGGGTGACACGTACCGTCAGTCTCTGCTGGAACGTAGCTTCCGCGAAATCATGCAGTTGAAC
>NZ_CALEFV010000125.1 GCF_937877005.1 uncultured Fibrobacter sp.
AACCGACTTTTTTTGCTATGACAATAGAACCGTATAAAATGACTTGACAGAGCCAAAGCCACCGTAATATTCAGTAGACCAGAATCGTGCAACACCTGGGCCAAAGATTACCCCGTCAGGAAGCCGGGTCATCACCGAAAGCGCCGTAAAGCCGTAGGCATCTTCGCCATTGGCGGCATTACCATCGTAATCGGTCCAACCGGTCGTGGACTTGAGTTTTTTGCCGGCGACTTCTTGCCCTCCGACATTATCCACGAGGATTGCGAATTCCGTAGAGTCCGGGATATGCCAGCCCTCGGGGCATACGCCACGGGCCGGTTTTTTGATCGAACAAACGTCATCTTCGTCTTCGGTAAAGCCGCAACCCTTGCTGTTCGTGCTGTATGTGCCCGCGCTGTCCATGGCGGCACCCCATGTGTACATGCGACCATATTTGGTGCAGGAGTCTACGTTGCAGAAGCTATTTTCAACCTTGTGGTTCAGATTTTCGGCCATCTATATCTGGTCGCCGATGGTCACGTACTTGTAAACTATGCCGTCGCGTTCATCGCAGAAGTGCGTCGATTCATCGAAATCCGGGCACTTCGAGTTTTTGGGCTCATCCTTACCTTGTGCCTCTTCTTTTGCCTCTTTTTCGGGTTTGTCGGCTTTGGTCGCACTGGAGGCGTCGTCACCGCAGGCGGAAAGGAGAAGTACTGCTGTGGCCGTCAGGCCGAAAAGAATCTTGTTAGGCATGATGTTTTTCCTTTAGTTAATCCTTGAGGCAACGGATGGAATAATAGGTAATCCTCGACGAGGTAGAGAAAGAGACAGAATAGCTATCGATATATCCGATAAGAAGGACGTTATATGAGGAATTTCCGGTGTTATTGATCCAGAAGGCGGATGCACTTCCTCGTATCCGAGAGATCCATTTTTCTGTGTTAGCATTATATGAGATGTCACCGGAAGGAATGATTGAAAACCCATAATCGTCCGTTCCATTACAACTATTGCCGGAAGACTGGGAAACCCATCCGTTGGTAGATTTCAGTTTCATTCCAGCAACGTCTTTGCCGCCAACATAAGATATAAGGTTTTCGAACTCCTCCGAATTAGGTAGATGCCACCCAACTGGACAAACATTATTTGCGATATCCTTAGAATAATAACGGCCAGTGATTTCGCAATTGGCGGGATCGTCGTCATAACAAAAACTCTCGGCACTTGCGTAATTCAGGTTTTCTGCCATCCAGATTTGAGAACCGATAGGTACAACCCTGTAACGTTGGCTGTCACGAGAATCTTTTACGTATAAAATTCCGTTGTCGCAATAAGCTGGGGCCATTTTCTCGGGATCGTACGGGGTAGCTCCACATACCGCTTTATAAAATTCTACTGTCCGGCTATTCTTTCCGTCATTGCAGACTATTGTCAAGGTGCCTTCGCCATTATCAAAAACATTGCAACTGGAGCCTTTGGCGCCGGTTTCTCCTTGTTCTCCCTTTTCACCTTTCTCGCCATTCAAAATCACGCCTACGGAATCGCCGCTGCAGATAACTTTGTATCCGCTACTGTCGGCTAACTGTTCTACAGTACAAGAAGAACCGGTATCGCCCTTATCCCCTTTTTCTCCTTGGTCGCCTTTTTCACCGGTGTCGCCTTTGGCTCCCTGTTCGCCTTGGTCAACCTTATCGCCCTTTTCGCCGTCTTTGCCGTTCAGCGAGTTCCATTTTTTGTCGACGCAGACGTAGGCTGCAGCCGAATCAAGCGCGTAAACCATGGAGCCTTCGCTGTCCGTGTTGCACTTGGGCAAGGCTTCGCCCTTTTCCAGTACTTGCATTCCGGTGGTTTCATTGACTTCGGTCACCTCGGTAACTTCGTCGCCACAGGCAGAGAGGAGTAGTATTGCACTGGCCGATAGGCCGAAAAGAATCTTGGTGGACATTTTTCTCTCCTTTAGTTAGTCCTTTATACAGCGTACGGAGAAATTGTTTTCCATGGGGTCTTCCATCCATGCGCTGCCGTCGTCTTCTGTCAGGTACAGGTAATATGCACTAAAGCCACGGCTCTGTCAAGCCTTTTTATATAGCTGCGTGGTTATTTCCGAAAAACTGCGGTTCTGCTGCGGTTTTGACCTCGGCTCTGTCACACCAGACTGTATGGTTGCAAGAACGCTGCGGAAACCAAAAATGCCCAAAATAGCCTAAATTCTGCAATTCCGTAGTGAATAAACAGCTTCGGAGGGGCTTACGAAACCGACTTTTTTTGCTATGACAATAGAACCGTATAAAATGACTTGACAGAGCCATTTTGAAGACTCCGTCAAGTCATGCGGGACTGGTATAGTACGATTACACCCAATCTTTACCTGATTATTTTTCCGGGCAGATATAGTTCTTTTCATCTTCTGCAAAAGTCGCATTGGTCCATTCACCTTCAGTGCAGCAATATCCATCGGGCATGCTTCCATCCGGATTCTGTTCCAAGTACTTGTCGCAGTCCTTCTCATACCAATTGGAACCAAGGCAGATCTGATCTTCCAGAACCTTGCCTTCTGTCCCCTCGTCGCCACACATAGCAGGTTTCCACACCTTATCCGTGCAAAGAACCATCCTCTCGCTGGCGGCAGCTATTTTCATCTCGCCTGATTCACAAGGTTCCTCGAGCTTTTCAGCTTCAAGGTATCCCTTTCTATCTATGCAGCCGATACCCGTAATCTCAATAGAACCCGTTTCCCGGAAATGCCAGGTAAAGTTCGTCACCTGCCCGTTGACCCCTTCGATAGTTCCTTCGCCGCAAACACGGCCCCAACATTCGTATTGCAAGTAATCCCAGGGAATATAGACAGTTTTCCACTCATCACTGTCCGTAATATACATGTAGTAGTCACCATCTTCGCCACCCAAGGGTGATCCCACGACAAAATTGTGGCCGTTCCCCTTGTAGGAGTATTTTATGGCTTCGCAATCAGAATAGTCCTCCGGTTCGCCGCGCTCGTTCAGCCAATAGCCCAAACCCGCATAGTCGAAACCAATCTTTTTCCCGATATCAAACGTCGCCTTGATGGTATCGCCAGCGTTCCTATACGAAATAGTGGAGACACCTCTGTCCACCGAGTCCGTATAGGCTTTCCAGTCATCATAGATTTTCTTGAGCCAGCGGCCATCCTTGCACCTGAATGTCGCATGTGCAAGTTCGCTCATGCGGTTCATGTTTTCCTTCAATTCGCCTTCCGCCTTCTTGTCGCAGTCGCCGAGTCCGTAGTTTTCCCACCAAAACTTGTCAACCGTCTTCTCGAATTCCGGAATCGTATCGGAGAGTTCCCAGTCTTCCATGTTCTTGCGAATGGAGGCATAGTAGTCCCCCTCACTCCGTGCGCTTGCCCAGTCCGCGATCTTCGTCGCAGTCACGCTGTCGTCCCACACGCCGTCATCCTCGATGTCGTATGCGAAATCCGCAAGTCTCTCCGAAAATTCCGCCTCGGAAAGTTCTCCCTGCATAAGAATGCTGATGGCGAGCAGAACTGCGTTCCCCTTGCCGGACTCAAATATAGACAGGCCCTCGAACCCCTCGATGGATTCATCTGCGACTTGGAACGCCTTGAGGATTTCCTGTTCCGCCTGTTTTTTCGCCTCGGCCACGGAGGCCCCGTCATCTACCAGGTGCTGCATGCGTTCGTAGGCAAGGTGCGTGAGCAGGTTGATGTTCGCCGTCTCCCTGTCGGATACGTCCACCAGCGCATTGAGCGAGATAGATGCGGCCGAATTCTTGCCGCTCACTTCGTTGCGGTAGAAACCGTTTGCCTCCAGCAACACATACTGCGATTCCAGATTGAGGTGCGTGAAGCGGAAGTCGCCGCGATCGCTCGCAATCTTTCCCGTAAAGGCTCGACCGGTCTGTCCCAAGTTATCCACGTTCAGTTCGTAGAGCCTTACCGCAGAACCCTTCACGAAAGGTCCCTTCTCGGATACGCCCGCAATGGTCTTGTCCTCGATGGCAATCTGCGTCTCTTCGGTGGCACCGCCCGTATGCGTGTCTTTATCGTCGGAAGAGCATGCGCCCAATCCGAACGCGGTAAATGCAAGGGCAGTGTAACTGGCTATTTCAAAAAACTTCTTCATAAAGTTTAATCCTTCTTCGGCTTCACGCTCCACGTGAGCGGGAAAAGTTGCAAGTTCAGTCGATAGACGCGTTCCATGTCGTCGTCTTCGGTAGCGATGGCGATAATACGCCTTCTAAAATCCGCGAGTTCCTTCACTATCTTCTGGAACGACTTCTGCGTGAGCCCGAGCGTAAGGCCCGAAACGGAGCGCTCGGAAAGCGGCACGTTCTTGATGGCGTCAAGCGCGAAGGCACCCATCTGCAGGTGCATCTGCTGGACCGCGAGGGGCACAAAATCCATCTTGCCCGTAGAAACCGTCTTGTTAGTTTGTTCAAACTTATTCTTGCCGGCCTTTTTCAGGAGCCCCATAGCCGTCAGGTACTCTATAGTCGCAGACACCTGCTTCGCGGTGATTTTCGGCATGCACTGTACCGCCACCTGCTTTGGCTTTTTGCCGGGCATGTGAGGCACCAGCTCCCTGAGCACGGGGTTCAGCCACGATTCGAAATACCCCATGGATTTCTGCCCAAGCACATTGACGCGGTGCGCCTTAGATAAAGCCTGCATCTCTTCGAAATGCTTTTGCCTTATGGCTTCGCGCCTTGCCTGGTTGAACGCCACGAGCGACCTGAAATACGCAAGCTCGAAGCCTTCCAGCCCCATGGCCCGCGCAACACGCAATATTCCGGGCCCGCGAAGCCCAGACTTCCCCTCACATACCAGCTTCAGGTAAACCGGCGAGCGGAAGCCCGCAAGTTTCGAGAACTCGCGCCACGTTATCGCCGTGTGTGTTTTTTTGTCGCTGAACCAGTCGCGCATAAAGGCGTGATAGTCCTGGTATGTGATTACGGAATTCATTTACTAGGAATATATACGCTTGCTGCGAAAAACGGTGCGATAATAGATACAGAATCGCCAAAAAACAACTAATTTACGACAACATCACGAAAATTTACTTTTTTATGATACAAAAAAGCCTAAATTAAAAGAAAAGCGGAAATTTCCACTTTTCTTTATAAAGATTTTTTTTAGAGAATTTACAAAACTACAGGTCGATAGCCCTGTCGTTCTGCAACAGCTGCTCGAAGGTCTGCCTTTCGCGGATGACCTTCAATTCGCCGTTCGTGTACATAGTTTCGGCGGCATAGCGGCGGCTGTTGTAGTTGCTGCTCATGGCGGCACCGTAGGCACCTGCGTCATGGAGAATCAGCAAGTCGCCGACCTTCGCCTTCGGGAGCTTGCGGGTCACCACGAAGCCGCCTTCTTCCTGCGTGAACACGTCACCAGCCCGCAAGCGGTCTGGTGCGACAATTCGACCACAAAGTATGGTCATGCCCGACTAGGCGTATAAAATGGCTTGACAGAGCCATTTTGAAATTTTTGTCAAGTCCCTTCCGTATTTTTTTTGAAATATCACACCACGTCATATCCCGCATCAGACAAGACTTTCAGCGCTTTCTCGAAATTTTCGGCTTTCACAAGGATATAATCCGTATTGAATGTGGATACTGCAAAAATAGTATTTTGGGGTACATCATCTGTTTTGCATACGAGGGATATTTCTTCGTCGGTCTTGCCAATAAATACGTCTCTATCGAGAGCGACAAGGGGCCCAGCTCTGGATGGCAGAAAAGAACAGCCTGTAAGACACAAGCCCGAACTTGATAAGGCCACCTTATTTCAAGAACAGCGAGAGCTTGCCGAAGTCAAGAATCGTGATAAACACGAAGAAGCTGATGAAGAAGGCCGCGGCAACGTTTTGAATGACGGTCTGCGTCTTTGTCGAAAGCGGCTTGCCACGCAGCTTTTCGATACCGAGGAACATGAGGAGGCCGCCGTCGGTAATCGCGAGCGGAAGCAGGTTCATGACGCCCAGGTTAATGCTGATAAGAGCGAGCAACATCAAAAAGTCTTGGAAGCCGCTCATCCACACGTTACCCATCACGGCCACGATGGAAACCGGACCGGAGAAGGCATCGACCTTGACCTGCCCCTGGAACATGCGCTTGAAATAGCGGAAAATACTCGTGGTCATTTTCCAGCTGGTGGCGCAAGTTTTCGTGAAAGCTTCCACAGGACCGCGGCGCACAATTTTTGTTTCGCGGAAGAGCACATAGCCCATCTGGATGCCGACCATGTAGCGCTTGTAATCTTCGTTGTAAACCGGCGTGAGAGAATTGGTAAGCGTATCGCCGTTACGGATAACGGTGATGTTTACGGGTTCGCCCTTGCTGCCG
>NZ_CALEFV010000126.1 GCF_937877005.1 uncultured Fibrobacter sp.
CCCGTGGCGGGGTGTGAATGCGCCGCTCGTCTTGGTATCCTGCACGAACTTGAAGTTTTCGAGGTCGGAACTGCTTGTAAATTGATAATGCCCGTTCATGTAGCAGTCATACATGAGCACCCAGGAATTCTGGTTGATGAGCTTGAAGACTCCTGCACCTTCCACGGCCTCGGTCGTCTGTTGCAGGGCCTTGCTCGGCTTGCTCCACTGCGAACCGCTGGCGGCTCCGCTTTTCGGCATGAGAGAACTTGCGGTCACCTTGCAGATGCCGCCGTCGCCCTCGTTCTTGTAGAAGGCGTGGTAGAACTTGTCGACCGGGTTGTAGACGATGTCCATGTCGATAGTCGACTTGCCGCGGTCAAAGAAATGCTGCGGTTCGCCCTCCAAATCGGTGAAGTCCTTGTTCGAGTAGGCGTAGAACACCTTGTCGTAGGGGATAGTACCATCGTTGGTCAAGAGCGAAAAGTACACGAGCGGACGGCCCTTGGTGCCGTCGCCGTTGTCGTAGGTGTCGTCCCAGAACGTTTCGGGGGCCCAGACGCGGGTCACGTTCGCGAAGTTCTTGCCCTTGTACTTATCAGGGAAATGCACCGTGCTGTGTTCCCAGTTGATGAGGTCGCGGGAGCGCATGAGTACCATGCCGCGGTTGCTTGCCCAACCTTCGGCGCTCTTCATGTCGGTATTCACCATGTAGAACCAGCCGTCGGGAGCACGCAGCACGTGCGGGTCGCGGAGCCCCTTCTTGATGCTTACCGTGTCGGCGGCCACCACGCGCTTTCCGTTATTCATGGCGGTAAAGCTGTAGCCGTCGTTACTCAGCGCATAGTAGATATTCTCGTTGTCGTTGGCCGGGAAATACGCGAAAAGGTAGTTGGAGTAGGGTTCATACCCGTGGATGGAAACCTTGATAGCTACGTCCTGCGTCTTTGCGCTCAGGCCGTCGTGAATGGTTGCTGTGAGGGTCACTTCCTTGTTTTCGCCCACAAATCTGCCGTTGACGTGGCCGTCGTGGCCCAAAAATAGCGTGTCGCTGCTTTTCCACGTAATGGGGAAGGTCTCCCCGCCAAGCTTTATGGTGTCGAGGAGGGTAAGGTCGGTATACAGGTCGTTGGCCGAGTTGCCTAGGCTCCGGCTTACGCTGTCGACTGCGCGCCAGAATGGGGCAATTTCGTCCTGTGCAAAGACAGGGTTAAGTGCTGCCGATAATGATAAGGTGATGAATAGCCTTGAAGGGGCAAGATATTTTTTTTTCCAAACCATGTTGTTCATAGTGTTCCCTATAGCATAATATAGCCATGCGTGTGGAAAAAATCACAGTATCGAGGGTAAAATCATACAAAAAAGTTGCAAAAAACCTTTTTTTTATAAAAAAAGGCAAATTTACTCCAAATTGGAATAAAATAATTTGTCTTATTCAAAAAAACAGAGCATATATTATGTTCATGGATCGATCTCGCGCTAAAATTCTTGTTATTGATGATACTAAGACGAATATTGAAGTTCTTGAAGGTATTTTATCTAAGGAATATGAAGTCTTTGTCGCCCTTAATGGAAAGAAAGGGTTGTTCCTTGCTGAAAAAGTTCATCCAGACTTGATTCTCCTAGATGTCATGATGCCCGAAATGGATGGCTACGAGACTTTGAGACAAATGAATGCAAAGAAGCTTGTCGAGAATACACCTGTCATTTTCTTGACTGCCAAGGCGGACAGCAAGAGCGAACAGATGGGTTTGGATCTCGGGGCGGTAGACTATATTACCAAGCCTTTCCATCCGAATCTTGTCGAATTGCGCATTAAGAATCAGCTGGAATTCAAGCATCAGCGTGATCATTTGCAGGAACTTGTTGAAGAAAAGACGATTGATCTGCGTAAGACATTGAAGGTCATGTTGACCAGTCTCGGCGCATTGGCAGAATACCGCGACCCTGAAACGGGTGCCCACATCAAGCGTACGCAGGTTCTGGTACAGATGCTTGCTGAAAAGCTGCGATATCATCCGCGTTTTAGTGCGGCGATACCGAACAATGAATATATAGATTACTATGCCACAGCAGCCCCGTTGCACGATATCGGCAAGGTGGGAATTCCCGACGAGATCTTGCGTAAGCCCGCTCGCCTTACTGAAGAGGAATGGTTGGTCATGAGCAAGCATGCTCAAATGGGTTACGATGTGCTGGTAAATGCCACGAAGGAACTCAAGGATCACCCCCTGGTTCGCATTTCCGCAGAAATTATCCTGAATCATCACGAACGCTGGGATGGTATGGGGTATCCGAACAAAGTCAAGGGGGAGAAAATACCCGTGGGGGCTAGACTCATGTCGGTGGCTGATGTCTACGATGCCCTTGTGTCGCGCAGGGCCTATAAGGATCCTTATCCTCACGACGTGGCTGTCAAGGAAATATTGGATGGAAAGGGAACGCAGTTCGACCCGGATGTGGTTGACGCATTTATGGAAATTGAATCGCAGCTTCCCGAAATTTACGACCGTTATACAGATGAACTTTCGTAAAGGGTAGTTGTCTTGACTCATAATCTGTTGAATGCACAGCGTAGAAGGCTTAGAAACCGCATATCGATGGTTTATCTTGTACCATCGTTTTTAGTCGCTATAGCCCTGGTTTTTGTCTTTTATTTTGGAATTCGCAAGGTTCTTGTCGATTCCGTGGTCGAAAATGCCAAAGTCGCTCTGCATGATCGCGTCCAGATAGAAGTCGAAGCCCTATTCAAAAAGGACGAGGACGCCTTCATCGCCTTTGTCAAACGTTTTCAGCAGAATCAGAAAGAGTCGGCCGTTCGTTCACTGCTCTACAAGCAGATGCAGTCGGCTGGCGAGGTTGTCGATGTTTATTATGGCCCTCGTGAAGGCGACTTCGTGTCTTCGAAGGGGACAAAGCTGGAAAGCGGCAAGTCCGAATTCCGCATGATGTCCTGGTATCTGGATGCCTCGAGAAAGAGGGGGCTGGCCTATACGGGTCCGACAATTCGTAAGGACCTGAACAAGCAGGTGATAACGCTGTCTTACCCGATATGGGACAAGAACCAGAAATTTAAGGGTGCCGTAGCCGAAGATATAGACCTGCACAAGGTAAGGCATGCTATTGGTGGCCTTGCCAGGGAAGAAGGTGGCATTACCATGATGGTCGATAACGACAATAATGGGCTGATCACTTATTTCCCGTATGAAACGAATCGTGGAAAGGTTCTGCAGGACAGTGTCGAGGGACTGTTGCAGTTGGCTCTTGAAAAGTTCAGTGCCGATACGCTGATGGACGGGGTTATGCTCGATTTCAAGCAGACGAACGAACACCGCCAGCAGTTGATCTTCATGGTCTCATCCCTCAAGAACATCCCGTTCTATTTGGTTCACGTGAGTCAGCATAACAAGGTGGTTGCCGGAATTGACAACCATACGAATAGGGTGCTCGGAATAGTCGGCTTGATGGTTCTTCTGGTGATGGCCTTTGCCGTTATCATATCGCATCTACTTTTCCGCAAGTTTATTCAGCGCGACCTGAACGATAGCGTGAACTCCAGTACGCTTTTCGATACGCTTCTGTGGAAGGGGGACAACTTCAGGATTATCCTCACTAACGAGAATTTTGACATATTACATGCGAGCGCCTATGTGGTCGATTTCCTGAACGGTGGCGAAGATATGAAGGACGAACGGCTGTTCAAGTTCTTCCCGTCGACGCAGTTCAACAAGTTTGCGCATCGCGTTGCCATGGGCGGCCAGATGCTTGCCAGCGAACGAAAGACAATCGAGCGTGTCCAGAATTCCGATGGGGAAGTGGCTTGGTGGGGAATATCGTTCCAGGTTCTTGTCGAAGACAACGGTACGACGCGATTCCTGTTCATGGTCAACGATGAAACGAGCGGCATCCAGAAGGATACCATCTTGGATACGATCATGCTTTCGGGCGACCATTCGATCCTGGTTATTTTTGACAAGAATCTTCATGTGAAATACATGTCCCGTCAGCTGGGTGAATTCTTGGGTAAAGAATGGCGGTCGCTGGTCGGGCTTTCCATTAACGACCTGAAGGAAGAGGGCTTCCCGGAATCGGTCCTGACATCCCTAATTCAATCGTTTGAACAAGAATCCGTCTGGAAGGATTCCTTCGTCTTGAAGTCAGATAATGTGGCTGCGGAAACTTGGTTCCGCGGCGAAGGCTGTACCCTGAAGGTTCAGGAGACTGTGGTGGGTTACATGCTTTCGATGATCGACATCTCGGAAGTGGTGGCGGCGCGCGAAATTGCGGAACAGGCGACTCAGGCAAAGAGTGAATTCCTGGCGAACATGAGTCACGAAATTCGTACTCCGATGAATGCGATTATTGGTATGGCGCACCTGATTTCGGAAACGGAACTCGATAACCATCAGCGAGGATTTGTAGACCGAATCAGCCATGCGGCAAAGTCTTTGCTCGGAATTATCAACAATATTCTAGACTTCTCGAAGATTGAGGCGAAAAAGCAGGATTTGGAAATCACGCAGCTTGTGCTGCAAGATGTGATTGGCGAAGTGGCGGCTCTTGCCGAGGTGCGTATTGCTGGCCGCCCGATAGAATTGATTGTGGATGTGGACCCGGATATTCCTGAGATCTTGATGGGAGACCCGCTCAGGCTTTCCCAGATTTTTACGAACCTGATCAACAATGCGACGAAGTTTACCGAAAAAGGCGATATTACCTTGAGCGTGAAGCTGCAGCAGCGCATGAATAATACGGTAAAACTGTATTTTTGCGTCAAGGATACGGGTATCGGCATGACACCGGAGCAGCTGGGGAGACTATTTAATGCCTTTACGCAGGCCGATGGCTCAACGACCCGCAAGTATGGTGGAACGGGACTTGGTCTTGTGATATCGAAGTCGCTTGTCGAACTGATGGGTGGACAGCTTCAGGTCGATAGTACGGCCGGAGTGGGTTCCAAGTTCTTCTTTACGATATCCTTGCCGGTGGCGGCTCAGGCGGGCGAGCCCAAGTGGAAAAACGAGAATGGCCTGAAGAATAAGAATGTGCTCCTTGTGGATGACTGCGCCAATCTGCGCACGGTCCTGCGGCATTACCTGACACGCTTGCAGTTTGTTGTCGAGGAGGCATGTTCCGTAGACGAGGCTCTCGACCTGATTCAGGCTCACGAAGAGGCTCACGAGGATCCCTATGACCTCTTCATGGTGGACTACAGCATGCCTATCATGAACGGCTTCGGTTTCGCGCATGGCCTCAGCGATTCGATGAAGTCGATACCCAAGATTCTCATGCATCCGATTCATTTCGACGAGAACGAGCTGAATTCGGCCAAGGACCTAGGTTTTGACGCTTTTGTTCCCAAGCCTCTGCAGATGAGTACGATGTTGAGCGCCATACAGGAAGCGCTGCATATTCCTCTGACCTACCAGAAGGCCGTCAAGAAGGAAAAGGGAAAGATTTACTTCAAGGAAGCGAAGATTCTGCTGGTCGAAGATAACCAGATGAACCAGGAACTGGCTGTATCCCTGCTGAACAGTGTTGGACTTACCGCGATGATAGCGAATAACGGTAAGGAAGCGCTTGACATGCTCAAGAAGGATGCTTTCGACATGGTTCTCATGGATATCCAGATGCCGATTATGGATGGCCTCACGGCGACTCGTGAAATTCGTGCCCGCGAAGACGAATACTTCAAGAAGGTCCCGATTCTTGCCATGAGTGCCCGAGCGTTTAAGAAGGATACCGAGGAATGTATCGAGGCCGGTATGAATGCGCATATCGTCAAACCGATCGATCCGACGGTACTCTACGAAGAAATCGCCAAGTTCCTGCCGGTGGCAGCTGAGGCCCCGAATACAGTTAGTGCGACATCTGTCGAAATTAGCAAGGAAGATGGCTCGTTCCTGACGCATTTCCAGAAGGTCTCGAATTTCGATGCCGAGTCCGGTCTATATCATGTGAACCGCAATCGCAACATGTATCTGAAGATTCTCCAGGGCTTTGTGCGAGATTATGGAGGAAAGTCGTTCAATTTGCGTTCGCTGATTGAACAGTTCCACTACGAAGAGGCTACTCGTATTGTCCATACGATCAAGGGCCTGTGCGGAACGATTGGATCGAGCTACATGCAGAACATTGCTGCGTCTCTCGAAACGCAGCTGTCGCAGAGTCAGTGTAACTTCGCGGATTACAATAAATTCGAGGACGGCCTGCATACACTTGTCGAAGAACTGAATGTCGTGCTTGGAAACATTGCTTCTGAGCAGAACGAACCCGTCCAGAAGGTTCAGGATCCGGAAGCGGCTAAGAAACTGAAGGAAGCCGTGGAGGAACTGAAGAGCGCCGTGGATACCTGCTCGTCGACCCAGTGCAAGCGAATTCTTGACTCTATCGATGGAATCGCCTTTGAAAGCGCTCAGGAAACCCTGATCAGTAAGCTGAAGGATCTCCTCGATGACTACGATTTCGCAGAAGCTTCCGAAATTCTAGAGTCGCTTGAAAAAACGCTTGCCTAGTGTAGGACCATTGTCGCGATAAACGCGAGGGCGACAATTGCCGCAGCCGCTATGGCGAGCGGATTCGCTTTCTTCTTTTCACCGAATTCATTTTCGACGATTTCGTCGTAATCCGGCGTTTCGAGGTCGGTAAATTCTGCGCCTTCCTTCCAGCCGGTATCGGCATCGCTCCCGCAATGCGGGCAGAACGTGGCGTTGTCTTTCAGTTCGGAATGGCAGTGAGGGCAGTACATAATTGATGATTGATAATGGATGATTGAGGATGGGGGTGTGGGATTAAATATAAAAAGAAAAACCGCGCGGTTTTACCCATGCGGTTTTTCAGCTTGTCATTTGAGCGGCTTACGCCGCTGTAGATTACAGCTTGTTGTTGGAACCAAGAACGTCGACGATCTTGTGTTCGTACATCTTCTGCATGTTTTCGCGAGCCGGCTTGAGGTACTGGCGCGGGTCGAAGTGTTCCGGATGTTCGTCGAAATACTTACGGATAGCGGCAGTCATGGCGAGACGGCTGTCAGAGTCGATGTTGATCTTGCAGACAGCGGACTTGGAAGCTTCGCGGAGCTGTTCTTCCGGAATACCGACGGCATCCGGGAGCTTGCCACCGTGGGCGTTGATGGTGTCCACTTCGTCCTGCGGAACAGAAGAAGAACCGTGGAGAACGATCGGGAAGCCCGGGAGCTTCTGTTCGATGGCGTGGAGCACGTCGAATGCCAGGGGAGGCGGAACGAGCTTGCCAGTCTTCGGGTCGCGAGTGCACTGTTCCGGCTTAAACTTGTAAGCACCGTGGCTGGTACCGATGGAGATAGCGAGGGAGTCGCAGCCCGTACGGGTAGCGAAGTCGATCACTTCTTCCGGCTTGGTGTAGTGGGATTCTTCAGCCTGGACTTCGTCTTCCACACCGGCGAGCACGCCGAGTTCAGCTTCGACGGTCACGTCGTGCTGGTGAGCGTATTCAACAACCTTCTTGGTGAGGGCGATGTTGTCTTCGTACGGAAGAGCGGAACCGTCGATCATCACGGAAGAGAAACCGTTGTCGATGCAGTCCTTGCAGAGTTCGAAAGAGTCACCGTGGTCGAGGTGGAGCACGATCTGCGGATTGGCGCAGCCGAGTTCCTTGGCGTATTCAACAGCACCCTGGGCCATGTAGCGGAGGATGGTGCCGTTAGCGTAGTTGCGGGCACCCTTAGAGACCTGCATGATCACCGGAGACTTCTGCTTCACAGCAGCCTGCACGATGGCCTGCATCTGTTCCATGGTGTTGAAGTTGAAAGCCGGGATAGCATAGCCACCCTTAACAGCCTTTGCAAACATTTCCCTGGTGTTCACCAGGCCGAGTTCCTTGTAAGAAACTGCCATTTGTTTTACCTCTTGATTCTTTGGCGACTTGCATCGCCGGTTAAAAGTTACGGGGCTAAATTTAGCAAATTTAAACTGCTTTGTCACGCAAACTGCAAAAAAAGAGACCCCGCACCAAGTGCGGGGCCTCTTTAGGGAAAAAGTCTTCCGTTTGGCTTATTTAGCCTCCTGCTGCAGGGCCTTGTCCTGGATCACCAGGTCCACGCGGCGGTTCTTCTGACGGCCTTCCTTGGTGGAGTTGTCAGCGACCGGCATGGTCATGCCGAGCCCCTTGGCGGTCAGGCGGTCTTCGGCGATACCCTGTTCCACGAGGAATGCCTTCACGTTGTCGGCACGCTGCTGGGAAAGCTTCATGTTGTGTTCGGCAGAACCGGTGTTGTCGGTGTTGCCTTCGATGGACACGTTGAACTGCTGGTACACGGAAAGAATGCCGGCGACTTTGGCAAGGCTCGTCTTCAGGTCAGCTTTCAAGTCAGCCTTGTTCACGGCGAACAGGATGTCAGACATCGAAAGGATGATGCCGCGGGCGTCCTTGGACACCTGGATCATCTGAGACTGCAGCTCGTTCAGCTTGTTCATGGCTTCCTGCTGGCGGGCTTCGGCCTTGGCGCGTTCCTCGGCAAGGGCCTTCTGTTCCTCGGCGAGCTTCTTCTGGAGTTCCGCTTCGCGTTCTCCGGCAGCCTTCAGGGCGGCTTCCTGCGCTGCAGCTTCGGCCTGGAACTTTTCCTGGTTCTGCTGCATTTCGGCTTGCAGACGGGCTTCCTGGTCCTTCATCTTGGCCTTTTCGGCCTCAAGGTCGTTTACCTTGCCGCTACGGGCCTGGTTGATCTGTTCCTGGATGGCTTCGATAGATCTGGCCGTGGCGGCGCGCTTTTCCCAATTTTCAGCAGTATGGTTGCGGATTTTCTGGGTTTCGGCCTGAGTAGCGACTAGGGCGGCGAATGCC
This sequence comes from uncultured Fibrobacter sp., assembly GCF_937877005.1. Lineage (GTDB taxonomy): Bacteria > Fibrobacterota > Fibrobacteria > Fibrobacterales > Fibrobacteraceae > Fibrobacter. The sequence continues at coordinate 8,800 of NZ_CALEFV010000126.1, forward strand.
TCGCATTTAGCGGCGAGTGCCTTGACCTTGTCGGATTCGGGATCGTCGGCAAGGGCGGCCTGGAGTTCGGCGAGGTTCCCCTTCGCTTCGGCAAGCGTGAACTTCGCGGAAAGAGCGTTGGCGGGCATATCCTTAGCGGCATTGTCCATGGATGCCTGGCAGTTTTCGAGGACGTTCGTCTGGGCCTGTTCGGCAGCAGGCTGTTCTGTTGCCGGCTGGATGGCGGGCGCGGTCTCTTCGGCTGCAAAGCAGAGCGATACGGCAAAAGCACTAGTCAGGAGTAGTTTTTTCGTTTTCATTACTTGGCACCTCCGTTCTTGGTTTCCTGGTCCAGGATGCTCTGGTAGATGAGCTTGCGTTCAACGTCGCCTCTAAGTTCTTTTTCGACGCGTTCGTCTTCTTTCTTGGCTTCGTCGCGTTCGGCAGCGGCAATGGCGAGCCTGTAGTCGAGAGTGCTTTCTTCGGCGAGGGCTATAGCCTGTTCTTCTTCGCCTTCCTGGTGCAGGACTTTGGCGGAGTCAAGCTTTGCCTTGGCGGATTCTGTCTTGGCGGGGTCAGCCTTTGCTTCGGCTGCGATATTTGCTGTTTCGTCCGCTCGGCCAAGAGATTTGCTTGCGTTTGCTCCACCGGCACATGCCGTCAGAAAAATACCAGAGACCGCTGCTGCGGCTAGGAATTTCATTTTCATCCGAGATCTCCTTAATCGTGAGGTTTTTGCCTAAAACTACAAAAAACTCAGGAAAATATTCACACGAATGATTGTATCTATGAAATTTTACTTGATACAACCATCCTTTGTAAGTAAATTTATACAGGTTTTGGGATTGGAGTTTTTATGAACATTTGGAATGGTGTCAAAACATTAATTTATTTGTCCTTGCTTTTCGCTTTTGCGGAATATTCGCTTGCGGAGGGGTCGATAACCTATACGCTCCACAAGTCCGCAAATCCGACTGCTGACGAGCAGGACGCCTACAAGCGAATCACGACGGTGATGGATTCTGCCGTCAAGCTCTACAACACCTATTCGAATCTTTCCAAATACATCAACGTGTATTATGCGCCGGGCGTGCCCACGGCCGAGGCGAGCAGCAACGGTGATTTGCGCTTTGGCGAAAACCGCAGCTACATGGTGGTGCCCACAGCCATGCATGAAATGGGCCACACGATGGGTGTTGGCACCACGTCGGAATACGCCGCAACGTGCGTGGACGGTGTTTTCAGGAATGATAAAGTTCAGGCGAAACTCCGCGAAATGGACGGCCCGGATGCGGAACTCCATTGCGACCGTCAGCATATCTGGCCGTATGGACTGAACCAGGCGAGCGAGGCCAAGTCCGAGCAGGACCTGATCAACCACGTGATTCTTGTGGAGACCATATACCAGCAGCTGTTCAAGGTGGCGTTCTTAAGGGATGGACGCATCCGCTCGGTGGAAAAGGGAACTTGTATGGGAATTACCGCCGACAATGCGCTCGAACTTATGGATTGCTCCGACTCGGCGACATTCGTGAAGATTTTCTCGGTGGGCGACAGTCCCGTTACATACTATTTTCAGCTCGGGAACCGTGTCGTAGACATTCCAAATGAATCGACTGCGGCAGGCATTAGAGCGGCGACTTACGGCTATAATGGTGGAACTCATCAGCGGTATATACTTGAAAAGGCGGAAACGGTGGGGGATGACAGTCTCGTCTACCTGAAGAACTATAAAAGTGGCCTTTATCTGGAAGCGGTCGGCTCTACGGTGGTGCAAAACCCGAAGCAGAATTCTTCGCAAAACTTAAGCTGGATTATCGAGAATTTTGCGGTTCTGGATTCGACAAAGGATAGCTCCGTTGTCGCTGATTCAAGCGGAAAGGATTCTTCCAAGACGCAAATCCTTGAAAGGCGTCTGGTGCGCACCCAGTTGCTTCACCTGCCTACGAGAACTTTCGACTTGAAGGGTCGTGAGGTTCGCAAGCAGGCGCTAGGTCGCGGTCGCGGATCGATTTTGTTCAATAAATAAAACTGATTCCGAACCCAATTCGGGGTGACTAAGAAAACGAAAAAGACCTTTCAGAGAAAGGTCTTTTTTCGCGGGATAGACGAGGCTTGAACTCGCAACCTCCGGCGTGACAGGCCGGTG
>NZ_CALEFV010000127.1 GCF_937877005.1 uncultured Fibrobacter sp.
TGCAGGAGCGGGTTCAGGTGCCGGGGCCGGAGCGGGCTCGGGTGCAGGAGCCGGAGCGGGTTCAGGTGCCGGGGCCGGTTCAGGTTCGGGTGCAGGAGCCGGAGCGGGTTCCTGGTACGTGTCCATCGAACGGGAATAGCTGTCGGAATCGCCACCCGGGTTACCGATATCGTCGTTCTTGCTCATGTCTACCCACCAGGCAAAATTGAGGGGCGACAGAACCTGCTTGCCGTAAGCCTGTGCATTGGCGTTGCTTTCGAAGTAGCCTACGCGGATGCGGTAATAGGTGCCTTCCAGTTCGCCCGGATTTTCGACTTCGGCGATGTAGGCCTTGATGTTGTTTTCGGCGAGTTTCTTGATGATGCCGTCGGCAGCCTTCTTGGAGGACTGGATGCTGACCTGCACGACATAGTCTCCCTTGTCCTGGGGTACGACTTCATTTGCGGATGCTGCTGCGGGGGCGCTAGCTTCCGGAGCGGGTTCGTTCTTGGCGTCGTTTGCGCCAGAAAGGGATTGGATGGGGACCAGTTCGGGTTCGTCGGCCTTCGGCTGTTCCGCCGGTTTGGGTGCGGGAGCCTGTGCGGCAGGCTTTGCCGGTTCCATTTTCGGGACTTCTTCTTCGTCGCAAGCGGTGAACAATGAGCATGCCAAAACGACACTGCCCAAGGTCAAAAGCGTTTTTTTCATCCAAATCTCCATTTTTTTCGAAAAACAACGTAAAAAAGCAAGCTTTTTGCAGAAATATACATAAGTCTTTGATAATACGCAAGTTAAATCCACCAAAATACGCCGAAAAAAAGACATTTCCGGCACCCCTTGACGAAATCAGCGCAAATAAATATATTTGGCTATCCAAAAACGAATTTCTAATTTAACCAAAGGATAATCGTGATCGGCGTAATTGTTAAGTCCAACGAACCTTTTGAACGCGCTCTCAAGCGTTTTACCAAGTCCTGCGAAAAGAACGGCATCATTTCCGATGTCAAGAAGCGCCAGCGCTTCGAAAAGCCTTCTGAAGAAAAGAAGCGTATCGAAACGGCCGCCCGTCGCAAGCGCTTGAAAGAAATCGCTGACCAGAACCGCAAGCGCCTCTACTAATTGACGCCTGGCTTCCCAGGTTGTTAGAGGTCGCCCGCGAATTTCAATGGGCATTCGTTTAGTGATGAGTCGTCGGTCTGGGACCGGTGGCTCGTTGCGTGTTTTTAGAGGTATCACCTAAATGCTAGGACGGGGCGTAATCCGTCTGGGGTAAAACATGAGCAGTGCATTGCTGACAAAGATTAAAGACGATATCAAGGCCGCCATGAAGGCGCACGATTCCGAAACTCTCGGAACGCTCCGTACCCTCCATTCCGACATCAAGAACGAAGCCATGAAGAATGGTGCCACTCCGGCACAGATCGAAGAAACCATTACCGACGAGATGTGCGTCGACGTCCTTGCCCGTAGCGTCAAGCAGAAGCAAGAAGCTATCGACATCCTCACGAAGGGCGGCTTCATGGACAAGATTCCGGCCGAAGAAGCGATCATTGCCCTGTACCGCAAGTACATGCCTGCCGAAATGACTGAAGACGAAGTTAAGGCGCTCATTGCCGAAATCAAGGCCGCGACCGGAGCTTCCAGTCCGAAGGACATGGGCAAGATCATGAAGGAACTTTCCCCGAAGGTCAAGGGCCGTTTCGACGCCAAGCGCGCATCTGCCTTGGTGCAGGATGCGTTGAAGTAAACCTTCTATCTTTTGGTCATGCCAGACCGCGAACAATCGAAAATTCAGGAACTGGAGCTGCTCTACAAGATCAGCTCCATTTTGAACCAGAGTCTGGATTTCGAAAATGTCGCTCACCCGATCCTCGAAGTGGTGGAATCCACAATGGGCGTGGAGCATGCGACCCTTACCTTATACAACCGCCATACCGGCGAAATCTCCATTGAAATTGCTGAAGGCCTTTCGAGCCGTCAGGCTCGCAAGGGCCGCTACAAGGTGGGCGAGGGTATTACAGGACGTGTGGTCGAAACAGGTAAGCCCGTCATCATTCCCTCTGTAGGTAAGGATCCGGACTTCCTCGACCGTACCGGTCGTGGCAAGGATGAAAACAAGGCGTTCCTCTGCGTGCCCGTCATCATGGAGCACCAGGTCATTGGCGCCTTCAGTGCCGACGTAAAAGATCCTGTCGAAGATGAACTTCCCGAAAAGCTTCGGTTGTTAGAAATTATTGCGCAGATGCTTGCGGCAGCTCTCAAGCTGCGCCGTGAAGCCCGTGAAGAAACCGAGATTCTCAAGGCCGAAAACGAACGACTCACGCTCGAGCTCAAGGATCGTTTCAAGCCTGATAATATTATAGGCCGCTCTAGCGAAATGCTGCGCGTCTACGACCAGATTGATCAGGTTTCCAGAAGCCCCCTCCCCGCACTGATCGTGGGTGAAGTCGGCACGGGCAAGGGGCTTGTCGCCGAGGCAATTCATTATCGTTCCGATCGCAGCATGGGCCCGTTCGTCCGCGTCCACTGCGCATCGATGCCTGAGTCGGTATTGGATCGCGAACTGTTCGGCATCGAGCGCGGCGCCCTGGTGGGCGTGGTGTCCGAGACACCCGGCCGCGTCGAACAGGCGGTCGACGGCACGCTGTTCCTTGACGAAGTCGGCGAACTATCGCCGAATCTTCAGGTGAAACTTCTTCGCCTGTTGCAGCAGGGCGAGGTCGAACGCATCGGTGCTCGCATTGCCAAAAAAGTAAATGTTCGCGTGATTGCGGCAACTACCAAGAACTTGCAGCAGATGGTGGAAGAAGGAAACTTCCGCGAAGACCTTTACTATCAGTTGCACATCTTTCCGATTTACGTTCCGCCTCTTAGAAACCGAAAGACAGATATCGTACTTCTGGCGGATCACTTTGTGGAACATTACTGCCGTCTGGTCGGGAAGAATGTCCGTCGCCTCGCACGCACGACCATCAACATGCTCATGAGCTATCCGTGGCCAGGCAATGTCCGTGAACTCGAAAATGGTATCGAACGCGCCGTACTCGTTGCCGACGAAGATGTTATCTATCCGCACCATTTCCCGACCACGCTCCAGACCGCTGAAACAAGCGATACGCCCGTTTCCGGAAATCTCAAGCGTATGGTGGAAGCCTATGAAAAGGACATCATCTGTGATGCCCTCAAGAGTAGCAAGGGAAAAGTAGCTGCCGCAGCGCGCAGTCTCTCTACGACTCCGCGCATTCTTACATATAAAATAAAGCAACTAGATATCGATCTAGCTGCTTTCGGAAAATAAGAAATCTTCTACTTAGTTGAATGTGGCGGAGAACATCACGTTGATGCCGTAGGCGGACATGTCGCCAGCATCGTGCTTGTCGTCGGCAGATCCGTAGGTAAAGGCGGCTGATACGCCGAGACCCCAGTTTTCGCTAACCCACCATTCCTTACCGGCACCGACCTGGAAACCGAATCCTGTTTCAGAGGCTCCATCGACTTTGTTATCGTTGTCGGTATTGTCACTGTTGGTAAACTGAGCTGTACCGACAGATGCGGTGACAAAGAAATTCGCAGGAAGATAGTAGGTGACGCCGATGCCGAGAAGGCTCATGTTTTCGCTAAGGTCCGAAGTCGAGATTTTTTCGTCTTCATAGATGATATCCATGTCGTTCATGCAGGAGACGCCTGCGATTGTGGCATGCAACAGGGTGTTGGGGGCGATTCTTCCGCCAAGTTTGATGTCGAATTCGGTAGCGCCGCCCTTAGCTTCCAGATCCGGGGCGAACTTGGTCGATGCGCTATATTCAAAACTCTGGTAGCCGAAACCCAGGGAAAGGTTCAGGAAAAATCCGTCATGGGTTTGCGGGGCCGATTCGGCAAAGCAGAACGCAGCGGCCGTTGCAATAAGAATAAGTAGCTTTTTCATGATGTTCTCCTCTTTTAAAAAGAATTTGTTCTAAAAGATAGCAAACGATTTGTCAAAATCAAGTATTTTTGGTGTTAAAAAGGGACCTTTGACCCCTCGTTTTGCTTCTGACCTCCTGTAATCAACTGCTTTCTAATTCTATATTTGCTCTTTGTAAAAAACAAAAGGAATTAAAATGCAATTTCGTCCTGTAAAAGAACAGCTTGAGATTTTGATGCGCGGTGTTATCGATGTTGTGCCGCAAGATGAACTTGAAAAGAAACTTCAGAAGTCTTACGATACCGGTGTTCCTCTTCGTGTGAAGATGGGCGTTGACCCCACCGCCCCGGATGTGCACTTCGGCCACACGGTGGTGATGCGCAAGCTCCGCCAGTTCCAGGATTTGGGCCATACCGTCGTGCTCATCGTGGGAGACTACACTGCCCAGATTGGCGACCCCAGCGGCCGCAACAAGGCCCGTCCGCGCCTCACCCACGAACAGGTGCTCGAGAACGCGAAGGAATACCAGGAACAGTTCTTTAAGGTGGTGCGCCGCGATCAGGTGGAAATCCACTACAACGGCGAATGGTTCTCTAAGCTCCCGTTCAGCAAGGTGACCGAACTCATGGGCCAGTTCACCGTGGCCCAGATGCTCGAACGCGAGGACTTCCACAACCGCTACACGGCCAACACGCCCATCAGCCTGCACGAGTTCATGTACCCCATGATGCAGGGCTACGATTCCGTGGCCATCAAGAGCGACGTGGAACTGGGCGGCACCGACCAGAAGTTCAACGTGCTTCGCGGTCGCGATTTGCAGCTTTTCGAAGGCATGGAACCGCAGATCGGTCTCTTCATGCCGATCCTCCTCGGTACCGACGGCAAGGTCAAGATGTCTAAGTCCATCGGTAACTACGTGGGCCTGAACGAACCCGCCGATGTGATGTACCACAAGATTTACAGCCTCGCCGACAGCATCGTCGAGAACTGGTTCGAGCTCCTCACCAACATCCCGCTTGCAGAAATCAAGCAGATGATGGCAGACATTGCCGCAGGCAAGATGAACCCGAATGATGCCAAGCACCGCCTCGCCATCGACATCGTGACGCAGTACTACGGCGCAGAAGCCGCCGAGGCCGCCGCTGCCAAGGAACGCGAAATCCACAGCGGGAACGCCATCCCGAGCGATGCTGCCGAATGCAGCGTGGCGGCCGGCACCTACGGAGCACTCGACCTGCTCGTAGAAATCAAGGCCTTTGCAAGCAAAGGCGAAGCCCGCCGCATGGTCCAGAACGGCGGCGTGAAGATTGCCGGCGAAAAGCTCGCTGACCCGCAGGCTTCCTTTGAAATCAAGGGTGCTGACCAGCTGGTTATCCAGGTGGGCAAGCGCAAGTTCTTCAAGGTGAACTTTTAGAGGCCGTCATGGCGCAGGAAATTCTCATACTTGGTCTAAATCCCGCCTGGCAGCGTCTGTTCTTCCTGGACAAGTTTACGCCGGGCGAGGTGCACCGTATCAAGAAGGTCGAAGAATACGCTTCGGGTAAGGGTATCAACTGCGGAAGGGTGCTTCAGCTGTTGGGCGGAACGCCCGTGATGATGCATTTCCTGGGCTCCGAGCATGGTTCCCGCATCTTTGATGAAATTTCTTCCTGTGGAATACAGCAGGCTCCCGTCTGGATTGGGGAACCCACTCGAATTTGTACGACCGTGGTCAGTGAGGGCGTCTCGACAGAATTGATCGAGCCGTCGCCGGTGCTTGCAGAAAATGAGAACGAAGACTTTATCCAGACGCTAAACGAATACTGGAGCTCGACGCAAAGAGTTGCTTTGTGCGGAACCTTCCCCAAAGGCTTTGACGTTTCGCTCATCAACAGTCTTGATTTTACTGGCAAGAAAATCTACGTTGATGCCATCGAGAATATTGAATCCTGGCTGGAAAAGGGTGTCGAACTTTTGAAAATCAATTTGCAGGAATACTGCAAGCTTCTTTCGAATCTCGGCTTGCCGCTGGTGATGTCCAGTCCTCAGTTCTGGAAGATGACTGCGACTGCTGTACTGGAACGGCTTCCAATCAAGTCTCTGGTTGTGACCGATGGGGAGTCTCCGGTGCGTGCATTTCGCCTTGTCGAAAAGAAGTTCCAAGGAGTTGAACTGGTTCCGCCCGCAATCCAGGTGAAAAACAGCGTCGGTGCCGGTGACTCGTTTTTCGCGGGTTGGCTGTATGCCGATAGTCAGGAATTGGATTTCGAGGAATGTCTGATCAAGGCGACTGCAGTGGCTGCGGCGCGTTGCGAGGTGGATCGTCCCTGGAATCTCAAGATGGATCGTGTCAAGGAGTTTGAGTCCGCGCTGGCGGAAAGTATCGAAAAAATGGAATAGCGCTATGTCTTCGCCCAGTATCCTGTATGCCTTTGCGACGCCCATGGAGCTGTCATCCGTTTTTCCTGAATGTGAAAATTCCGTTGAAAGCGGAGTTTCTGACAAACTAATCGCCCTGCCTCGGGGCCTTGGCTACGCCTGCATTCTCGGTATAGGGATGCTGGACTTTTCGGTAAACCTTTCTTCGGTTCTTGTTCAGAGCGAACGCAGCGGATTGCGCTTTTCGTCGGTAATCATTCTAGGCGTTTGCGGAGCCTATGTCGGCCGCGGCGTGGATATTCTGGATGTCGTGCGCGTCGATTCCGAAATGGTGGGCGATATGGGATACCAGGAAAAGGACGGCTCGTTTTATCCGATTCCCGGCTCCGTCATGGCGACATCTCCGGAGAAGGCTTCGGAAAGTATTCGGCGTCTCAGGTCGGTGGCCGGTCTTACAGTTAATTGCTGTACCGGCACGGAGGAACTTGGGCTGCAGCGCGCAAGAATGTTCAATGCCGATATCGAAAATATGGAGGGTGCTGCGGGAATGGCGGTTTGTCGATCCTTTGGTATCCCGGTTTTTGAGGTCCGTGCCGTATGCAACATGGCTTCCACCCGTGATCGTGCTTCTTGGAAATTGCACGAGGCTCTCGCTGCCCTCCGGCGGGCCGTCTTTAAGGCCGAATAGATCCCGTTCGCCCCCCACACCTCGCGCTTCATACCTCACACCCCACATCATCCATCATCAATTATCAATCATCAATCATCAATTATCAATCATCCCATGCGTCTTTCTCTCGGTATTTCCACCTGTCCCAACGATACCTACATCTACGAAAATCTCATTCGCGGTCTCGAGCATTCTCCCTTCGAGTGGGATGTCCACTTTGCCGATGTGCAGACTCTGAACGAAATGGTTCAGCGTGGCGAGCTCGATGTGGCCAAGGTCAGCGCCCAGGTGTATCCTAAGGTCGAGGAAGGCTATGTTTGCCTGGACTGTGGTGGTGCTATTGGTTATGGTTGCGGACCGCTTCTGCTTTCGGCGGTGTCGGGAAACTTTGATGCGGAACTTCCTGTGACGCTTCCCGGAGCCGATACGACGGCGGCGCTTCTGTATCGTTTTTGGCACAGGAATACGCAGGATGGGCCGTTGGACGTGAATTACGCTCTGTTCGACCAAGTCTATCGTTCGCTGTTGCATAAACAGGTTGCCCAGGGAGTTGTCATCCACGAGCACCGCTTCACCTGGAAACGCGATGGTCTTTATCTGTTGCAGGACCTTGGCGCATTCTGGGAACGCGAAACGGGAACGCCTATTCCGCTAGGAATTGCCGTGACGAAGCGCACGCTTGGTGCCGAAGTCATTATGCAGGTCGAGTCCGAAATCCGCGAAAGTCTCCGTATTGCCCGTGGTCGCGAGAACCTGGTGACCCCCTTTATCGACGAAAAGGCGCAAATCGATGACTTTTCGGTCATGGAAGCGCACATCCGCATGTTCGTGAACGATTTCTCCGAAAATGTGGGGGAGAGCGGAAAAAGGGCCTTGGAGAACCTCTGGAGGTTGGTTAGAGGTGAATAAAGTGTGAAATTTGCCTAAAAAATTGTAATATTATGGAAATGTAAACGAAATTTTTACGAAATGGCGAATTTTTATTAAAAACTTTATTTATTTTCCCTACAGCATATTTTTTGGAGTTTGCTTATGAGTTTAGTCAACGACCTCGACCAAGAAATTGAAAATTTCAAGCGCGAATACGAAAAGTTTGAGCGCGGAAACAAATCGGCCGGCACCCGTGCCCGCAAAGTCCTGCAGGACATCAAGAAGACCTGCCAGGAAATTCGCGTCGCTATTCAGGGTGCGAAGAAAGAGGAGGAGAAGGACGGACCGGCAGTCGCCGATTGACCTGAAAATACTCCGATGAAACGGCTATTTCAACATTTTTACATAAAAATGGGCTTTTTTTGCGAAAATCGTTTGACTAAAGCCGTTTTTGAAGGTATATTCCCATTTGACTTTTACTGTTTGCCAAAACAGGTAGAGAGTAGGTTTTGATTTTTATGTGTTCTATGATTGGAGAAACGTAGCAGTATGACCCTAAAGAAACTGGTCTTAAT
>NZ_CALEFV010000128.1 GCF_937877005.1 uncultured Fibrobacter sp.
AAACGCCTCGGCGAAGATGCCGACAACCCGAAGCCGATTAAGTACAAGACGCTCACGAGACAGTAATAAAGAACGGGACTCGAAAGAGTCCCTTTTCTATTTGCCTTCTATATCGGTATTTATCGACGCTACAGCGAAAATCTCCTAGAACCAGAATCCGAGCGAAGCGTTGGCGGTAAGGTAGAGGTCGTTGAAATAGACGCTGCTGAGGACTGTTGCCCCGAGAGAAACTTTCCAGTGCTCGTCAATCCACTTCGATACGCCTGCGTATTGGCTCAGTATGAACGGGTTGTCGACGCGCGTGCGTAAGGTGTTCCCGTGCATGTCGTTCTCTTGCAGTTCGTATTCCTGTTCTATTGTGGGCACGTAGAGCAGCGGTGAGTAAGAAATCGCTAGGCCGTTCACGTAGAACGACATGAAGATGCCTGCACCCAGACGGCCCTGACGGACATTCTTTTCTTCAAGGTGCTTCTCATCGGTTTTCTCCTTGCAGCCTTCCTTTGTGGGGGCGCTGCATTCGTAATAATCGAACGAAATATCACCTACATTGTAGAACTCGATATCGAAATAGGCGCCGACTTCGAAATTCTTCTTGTTGATTCCGCCGATGACCCGAGCGTAGATTCCCGGGTCCAGGCCGATGGAATATCCCCATGCAAGTTCGCCTTTCGCCTTGAAAAGGTGCGTGAATGCTGCCGAGACGGGAAAGCGGTTTCGCTTGTAGCTGAACTTCTTTATTTTTGTTTCGGACATGATTTTTTTGTCATTGTCGCTTCCGCTGATTAGCGGGTCGTAATCGCCTTCTTTGAGCTCCGCGTTCTTGACGTTCTTCATATTCATTTCTTCTTCCGTCGTGTAGTCGAACGAGAGTGAAAAACCCTTGATGGACGAGCCTGCTGCAAATTCCTTGCCTGCGCCAGTGAAGTTTTCGGGAACGCTTGTCTCGAAAACGCCTTGTGTCAGGTTGCCCTGCCTGTACACGGGCGTTCCGCAGCCTGCCAAGAACATGGCGGACAACATTGCGGCAATCCATAAGAAACATGGCGTGAACATGGCAATATTCCTTCCTGTAATCGCATGGGCTTTGCAATCTTGATAACATTAATGTATATAATTAAAGATGCGAATATATCGTCCATGGTTAGAAGTTAGGATTTTTTTTAACGCCTCGCTGGTTATATGATGCCGTTGAAGGACTTGTTTTTGGCGCTCGTTAGCCCGCTCTTTGTTCGAATAATTGTATTTTTGTGATAAACATCTCGTAACCTGAGTCAACTAATAACTACTAACTATTGACTAATAACTGCGACGAAGCCGCTACACCCATGCTCCATGTTTTTAGACACGAACTTCGCCTGATATTCCGGGATCCGCGCTTCTGGATTCCGTTCATCATCCCGCCGGTAATCCTTGCAGCAAGTCAAACGATTGCTGTGTCTCGCTACGGAGGACAGGTTATGGAGGGCATGGAAGGCTACATGATGCTCCTGCTCGGTTGCCTCATGGCCCCGATGGGTTCGCCGTTGGCAGGTGATTCGTTTGCGGGCGAGCGCGAGCGCAATTCGCTTGAACTGTTGCAGCTTTCTCCCATCGCGCCTGCGAGGCTCTTCTGGGGCAAGTTGCTTGCTATTCTTCCGTTTCCGGTGGTGTTTGCCTTGCTGGCGCAGTTTGGTTACTGGTTCTCGCATCCAGAGATTCCGTCGATCGCTGTTTTGGCTTCCGTACTTGGCGCCCTGTCGGCGGTGCTTCTCACGACCTCTTTTGCTTTGATTGTTTCGTTGCGGGTAAAGACGGTTCGTGCGGCGACGCACATTACTTTATTCTTGATAGTGCCGTTGCTCCTTTTGGTGCAACTCGGTCACGAGGCATTCTTGAGCGGGCTTATTGTTCCCGTGTTGACGCTTTTGGTCTCAATTTGCTTGAGTGCGGCGGCTGTTTTCGTGAGCATGCGTAAGTTCGTGAGTCTTTAACCTTTAATTGAATAATCTATGCATTATCTTATCGTTCCTGGTCTCAATAATTCCGGTCCGACACATTGGCAGACTTTTTGGACAAAAAGTCTACCCGATGCGAGTCGTGTTTATCAGCGTAATTGGGAACATCCCGTGAAAGCGGAATGGATCGAAACGCTTGACGAAACTGTGGCTGGTCTAGAATCCGAAACGATACTCGTTTCACATAGCCTTGGAGTTATAACGACCGTACATTGGCTGCAGAAAAAGGTGGCCGAAGGAAAGCTCCCGAGTCTAGTCAAGGCTGTTTTTCTCGTGGCGCCCGCCGATGCCGATGCGGTTCAGATTATCAGTGATTTCGCTCCCGTGCCCCTGCAAAAATTGCCCGTGCCCAGTTGCGTTGTGGCTAGCGAAAACGACATTTACGTGTCCATAGAACGGGCCCGCCAGTTTGCAGATGCCTGGGGCTCTACGTTCGTAGATGTGGGATGCCTCGGGCACATCAACGCCGACTCCAACCTGGGCGAATGGGAACAGGGCCGAAAAATACTGGCCGAATTCGAAAAGACGCTAGGGCTGTAAGGTCGGCAAACTGTAGAATATGCAAAAAGAGGTGCTCCATGTGGGGTACCTCTTTTAATTGTTTGGAGATTGCCACGGCTCCTTGTGGAGCCTCGCAATGACATGCTAGGTTATCCAGCGCAGGAGCTTGCTTATGCATTGGATAACCGACGCTGTCATGGCTCACAGAGCAATGACGTGAGCTAGCGCAATTCCTTCAACGCTGCCTCATTCTTGGCAATGATGTCTTGCTGAGTAGCGAGTTTGGTCCTTTCCGCATTGACAACTGCTTCCGGAGCGCCGTTGACAAACTTTTCGTTCGACAACTTGCGTTCGATAGAAGCGGCAAAAGCCTTGGCCTTCTCGATTTCCTTTTCCAAGCGGGCGATTTCTGCAGCCGGGTCGAGGATACCTTCGAGCGGGATGTAGAGTTCGCCACCGGGCACCACGGCGCTGGCGCTGAACTTCGGCTTCACGGCCTTCACGGCGACGCTCAGGTCAGAAAGACCCGAAAGCTCGGTGATGATTGCCATGCAGTCCTTCACGCTTGCTTCCGTCGCGGCGTCGTCGACGCTCACCACGGCACTGAGCTTGGTGGCGGGGCTCACGTTGTAGCGGCCACGCACGCCACGCACGCTTTCCACCACGGCAAATGCCTGGTCGAATGCGGCTTCGATCGACCCGTCGATGAGCGATTCGTCGGCCTTGGGCCATGCGCGGCTGATCACCATTTCGCTGCCCTGGAACAAAATGCTGTTCAGTTCTTCGGTAATGAACGGCATCACCGGGTGGAGCAAGTCGAGCACGTTCTTCAGCACGTAGCTGAGGATAGCCATGGCGTTCTTCTTTTCGGCGGTGAGCGTTTCGCTGTTGATCACGGCCTTCTTGATTTCCAGGTAGCTGGAGCACACATCGTCCCACACGAAGCGGTACAGGAACCCGGCGAGTTCGGCGAAGTGGTATTCTTCGAGCATGCGGGTGGCGTCCTTGATGGTCGTCTGCAGGCGGCTCAAAATCCACTTGTCTTCCAGTGCGAACAAGCTCTTGTCCATCGGGAGCTCGGCGGCAAGCGCACCGGCCTGTTCGAGCTGCGGGTAAAGGAAACGGCAGGCGTTCCACAGCTTGTTGCTGAAGTTACGGCCGATTTCAAACTTTTCGCTGGTGTTGATTTCGCGACCGTCCGGCTGCTTTTCCTTCTTCACCGGCAGGCGCACGTCCTGGTTGTCGGTGCAGAGGCTTGCCATCACAAAGCGCAGGGCGTCGGTGCCGTACTTCTCTTCGATATCCATCGGGTCCACGCCGTTACCCTTGGACTTGCTCATGGTCTGGCCATTGCCGTCCAAAATCTTCGGGTGGATGTACACCGTGTGGAACGGGACCGTGCCCATGTTCTCTTGGCTAAAGAGCACCATGCGGGCGACCCACAGCGTAATGATGTCGCGGCTCGTCACGAGCACGCTGGTGGGGTAGTAGCGCTTGAGCGTGTCGGTGTTTTCCGGCCAGCCCATGGTAGAATGCGGCCACAAACCGCTGGAGAACCACGTGTCGAGCACGTCTTCTTCCTGCTTGAGTTCGTGACCCGGCACGGCGTCTTCCTTGAGGTCTTCTTCCTGGCTGCACACGAGGTAGCCGCCGTTTTCGGCCTTGTAGAAGTAGATGTCGTCGCGGCCCGCGAATGCGGCCTTCAGTTCGTCTTCGCTAGCATCGGTGTGCCAGATAGGAATGCGGTGGCCCCACCAGAGCTGACGGCTGATGCACCAGTCGCGCTTTTCGGCGAGCCAGTCCAGATACTTGTTGGCGTAGCGTTCCGGGATAATCTTGATTTCACCGGATTTTACGGCGTTCATCGCGTTTTCGGCGAGCACATCCATCTTCACGAACCACTGGTCGCTGAGGTACGGCTCGATCACAGTCTTACTGCGGTCGGAGTGGCCCACGTCCATTTCGTGGTCTTCCACCTTGATCAAAAGTCCGAGTTCTTCGAGACCAGCCACCACGGCGTCGCGGGCGGCCTGGCCCTTGAGGCCCTGGAACTTGCCGGCGTTCTCGTTCAGGCTGCCGTCGTCGTTCATGATGTTGATCATCGGGAGCTTGTGACGCAGGCCCGTCGCATAGTCGTTGGGGTCGTGTGCGGGCGTCACCTTCACGGAACCCGTACCGAAGTCCTTGTCCACGAGGATGGCGTCGGCAATCACCGGAATTTCGCGGTCAACGAACGGCACCTTGAGCATCTTGCCGATGAACTGCGCGTAGCGTTCGTCGTTGGGGTGCACGGCGAGGGCGGTATCGCCCATGATGGTTTCCGGACGTGTGGTCGAGACGGGGATAAATCCCGAACCGTCGGCCAGGGGATACTTGAACGTCCAGAAGTGGCCCTTCACGTGTTCGTAGTAGATTTCGTCGTCGGCAACGGCGGTCTGGAGCTTGGTATCCCAGTTCACCAGGCGCTTGCCGCGGTAAATGAGGCCCTTCTTGAACAGGTTGAAGAAGGCGTGGCGCACGGCCTTCGCGCAGACCGGGTCCAGCGTGAAGCGCTGACGGCTCCAGTCGCAGCTGACGCCCAGGCTCTTGAGCTGCTTGGTGATGCGGGCTTCGTATTCGTCCTTCCACTTCCAGATGCGTTCCACCAGCGCGTCGCGGCCGATGTCGTGGCGGGTCTTGTGTTCGTCCTGGAAAAGGCGCTTTTCGACGACTGCCTGCGTGGCAATGCCCGCGTGGTCCGTACCCGGAATCCACAGCGTGTCGCGGCCGGTCTTACGGCGGTAGCGTACCAAAATATCTTGGAGCGTATCGTTGAGTGCGTGTCCCAGATGGAGCGCGCCGGTAACGTTCGGGGGCGGAATCACGACCGAGAACGGTTCGCCCTTTCCGCTGGGTGCAAAACTGTTATTCTCAGCCCAGGTCTTATGCCACCGGGCTTCCACATCTTTAGAATTGTAACGAGTTTCCATAGTGGGCACAAATTTAGAAATTTTTGGCCCGGAAATTATTCTGCCCAGATAATTCGGCCGTCTTTGCGGGGGTGCGCCGCGGGCTGTTCGCAGTCCGGGTAACCCAGGGCGCAGTGGGCGATGCCAACCCATTCGTCGGCATTCAGGCCGAGCGACTTGAGAATTTCCTTGCCCTCGTCGCTTTCGACTTCTTCCTTGGCGCGGTGGATCCAGATGCTGCCGAGGCCGAGACTGTAGGCGGCGTTCATCAGGTTGCCCATGGCAAGCGAACCGTCGTACAGGTAGGTCGGAATTTCTTTTTTCGCAAGGACGAGCAGAATCACGGGTGCGCCGTAGAACGGGTCGAAACCCTCGTCCCAGCCGCCGATCTTACGGTTC
The DNA here is from genome assembly GCF_937877005.1 of uncultured Fibrobacter sp. Classification (GTDB taxonomy): domain Bacteria; phylum Fibrobacterota; class Fibrobacteria; order Fibrobacterales; family Fibrobacteraceae; genus Fibrobacter. The sequence goes on from NZ_CALEFV010000128.1 coordinate 5,843, forward strand.
ATTTCGGAGATGCGGTCGCGCAGTTCCTTGTTCGTGATGGCGACCACGGTGGCGGCCTGCTTGCCCATGCCGCTTGCGGCGTAGATCCCCGCTTCGGCAACTTGTGCGATAAGCTCCTTGCTCACGGCGTCGGATTTGAATTTGCGGATGCTTCTGCGGTTGAGCAAAGTCGTGATTGTTTCGTTCATATAGTCTCCGGGAAAAGGGATGATAAATTTAAATCTACAAAAAAAGTAGGGAAGAACTGTAGCTTTCGAAAAAAATAAACTTTACGGAAGTTTTGAATGTTGACAAGTGTCAATAATCGGACTATATTTAGTATTAAATTCAGTCTAATTGAGTGAAAAATGGCAAACATCAAGAATATCAAACCGATTTCCTACATCAAGGCGAATGCGGCCCAAGTCTTGGATCATGTGTGCGAATCGCATGTTCCTTACGTGGTGACTCAAAATGGCGAAGCTCGTGGAGTCATTCTTGATGTGGATACGTACCAGAAAATGCAGGACGAGTTAAAGCTTTTCAAACTGTTCGCACAGAGCGAAAGCGAAGTCTCGCGTGGCAAAATCATCCGCCAAAAAGACCTGTTTGATTCTCTGGAGCGCGAACTGAATGCCAAGTAAAAAGTTTCAAGTGGTCTGGTCGGAATCAGCGGCGATCGATCTGAAATCGATAGTATTGTTCATTGCCCAAAACAGTATGCAAAACGCACGCGAGGCATTCGCCAAAATAAAGAAGGAATGTCTGCTTTTGGAAAAGTTTTCCGACTTGGGCAAGATTCCCGCAGAACTAGAAGATTTGCAGATAGGCGGATATCGGGAACTCACCATCAATCCATGGAGAGTCTTTTATCGTAAGCAGGCAGAACAGATTGTCGTTCTTGCCGTTGTCGATTCAAGGCGCGATCTTGAAGACGCCCTTTGGAACAGACTGATGCGGTAAAATATTTTGTCACTTTCTGACATCTGTTTGAATCTATATTTATAGGTGACTCTAGAAAG
>NZ_CALEFV010000129.1 GCF_937877005.1 uncultured Fibrobacter sp.
CATGAAGGAGAAAATTGAGCGTTGGTACCGCATGGGACTGTGGACAGATACAATGGTCCGCGAAGCTGTGGCAAAGGGGATTCTGACTGCTGAAGAATCCGCGCGGATTCTGAAATAAGTAATCGAATCGTTTCACAGATTGCACGTGTTTTCCCTGATCCCGGAGGGCCTTCTAAAAAAGCGAATTCAGGAGTATTGAGCACTTTCAGTACAAATTGACGCTGTTCGTCAACACCATCAAAGGAATCGTTGTCTAATAGTTGCCAGTCAACGGAGTCTTTGGTGTATTCCTGCTCAACATCATTCCATAAATTTGTCCATTCGTTATTATCAAGCAATAGTCGAGTTATCGGAGATAAGCGTGGGTTTGGGCTCTCGTAAAGACGGTCAATCGCTTCCAGTTGCTTTTTTAGCTGGTATGTGTCGGGGCGAATCGCTATCCATTTTTTGGAAGGCTTCTCGTCTAGGGTTAATGTGTATTCTTCTTCGTCATAACTAAGAACAAAAATTTTTTTGCATACTTTGGAACTATCCCATTTGATTTTATTGTTGTCTTCTACAGGATCAATTGCGTATAATTGGCTGATATTCTCTTCTGTAAAGAAAATATCTAAATCATCTTTTTCGCTAATGGGGTTGAGGCGAATCTTATATAAAGTCCTTTTGTTTTTGACCTTCTCAATTTCGTTATCGGAGCCTTCTGGGTCAGTTTTATTCGTGTTTTCCGTTTCGTCCGTGAACGGAGTCCACTCTGCCTTTTTGACGACATTGCATCTATCAATACATTGTATCTGCCGATTTAGGAAGTCTCGGTATGGCTTCAGTGTCTTGCGCGCTTCGAACGCCATCTTTCCAGGATTCGTGCTTAATGATAAGTAGCTAACTAAACTCATGGTAAGCCTCCATTGTTGGGCGAAATCCTTCCTGCAAAAAACATGCCAAATAGCCGATTGTTTTTTTTGTGTAAAAAGCTCTCCTTGTTTGTTAATATAAGAAATTTATTTCGCATTAGAGAAAATTATTTCTTGTTATGGTGATGTCTGCCAAAAAAGGATGCTTTTTTTATCAAAAAAAGCCCTTTTTACGAATGGCACCATTTTTGCATTGCATTTGCACAACCTTCAACAAAACAGGAATAACGCAATGCAACAGTACATATCCAGTGACAAAAACATCCGCGATTTCGTTCAGAACATTCTTCGTTCTGGTCAATGGGAAATCGTTAGACACGGTAAACACGTCATTATTCGCCATGTGGCGGAATATGCCAATAAAACTATCGTGGTCCCGAGCACCCCTAGCGATCCGAGAACCTTTGAAAATTTTCGACGGGATTACTATCGCTATTTGCGTCAGTATTTCTCGCAAGTCGGCTGGATTAGAAATGAATCTATTTCCCAGCAATCTTCACCCTTAGCAGCATAAAGGAGGTAATACCTATGTCTAAGCATAATGGACAGCCGCCCGTCAATCCTCATGGAGCTGGATGGCCTTCTACTACAGGAGGCAAGTCTGGTGGCGGTCGTGGCGGAAATCCGCCTAGGGGCAAGTAGCCCCACCGACCAAGTAAACCCACTCCCCGGCCCAGCGCTCGGGGAGTTCTTACTTTATTACATTTTTACTCGGACGAATCTCTAAATTTGCCTAATGTCCCTGAAAAAGATGTATATTCCCTAAAAGCAATGCAGTACGGAAAAATTGTAAAGGCAACATTCGTTTCTCGGCCAAACCGCTTTATAGCCCATGTGAACATCAAAGGGCAAAAGACCGTGGTTCATGTGAAAAATACAGGCCGGTGTCGGGAACTTTTGTTACCCGGTACGGTTGTTTACCTAGAACAGTCCACGAATCCTGCCCGCAAGACTCCTTACGACCTGATTGCGGTGGAGAAGGTTACGCCTAGAGGCACGGTTCTCGTAAACATGGACAGTCAGGCCCCCAACAAGGTGGCGGCAGAATGGATTAGAGCAAACAAGCGGCGTTTCCCAAAATTGCAGCTGGTTCGCCCTGAATACACCTTCGGGAACTCTCGGTTCGATTTCTACATCGAATTCGCGGGCCGCAAGATGTTTTTAGAAGTGAAGGGCGTCACCCTGGAGCACGATGGTTTCGCCACCTTTCCTGACGCCCCTACAGAAAGAGGAATTAAGCACCTGACGGAATTAACCCGCATAAAATCGGAACGTGTGACCGCCGAAGACGGCACTTCCTACGAATGCGGCGTCCTGTTTCTCATTCAAATGAAGGGATGCAAACATTTTGGCCCCGACGACAATATCCATCCTGAATTCGGCAAGGCGCTTCGAAACGCCCGGAAGGCGGGTGTGGAAATTTTCGTGATTGACTGCAAGGTTGCACCGGACAGTCTCGTAGCTGACAAGCCTATTACACTGATTTTGTGAAGTCTAAATATAACCCAAATTTAGGATTTTACTTTCAAAAATATACTTTAAAGACCTAATTTAGGGTCTTTAAAATTTAATTAAATTCTTCGCAACTTCCTGCACAAGCTTTTTGGGAACATCATTCGCCTTGGCGCGTTTCTTGAAGCCTGCGAGGGCATCTTGCACCTGCTCGAGGATTCGCTTGTAGCGCCCCTGTACGAGGCCCGCGCTTTTTGCCACTGCCTTGAAGTCTTCGAGGGTGAATTTTTCGCGTTTGCCGTTGAAGGTCATCTGATGCGTTCCGGTCCAGCGGCCGGCCGGGTTGTAGGCGTAGGTGACGTCGAAGGCGGGGGCGAGCGACCAGTTGCCGCGCTTGTCCATCAAGAAGCCGATGTTTTTCGTGTGGTCATCCTGGTTTCTCGCGCAAATGTTGAATACGGCCCTGCGGTACATCTGTTCGATGTCGGCAGTAGTGAGCCCGATTTGCCTTGCGATGGCGAAGGCCTGCTCGTAGCTGTACGCCCCCGCAATGTTGAAGTCGTAGTGCGCAATGGCCGTAAGCGACTGGTAGTGCAGTTTGCCGCCGTTTTCGGTGCGGTCGAAGCGGCGCGTCATGAAGTGTCTATGATCGCCGTCTTCCAGCAGGCGGCATTCCGTCATCTGGATTCCGGCTTCTTTTGCGATTTGGCTGTAGGTGTATTCAAGTGCCCCGAAACCTGCCGGGTCGGCGTTTTCCTTGTCGCGATTGTTCTCGATGTCGTCGAATTTCAGGAGCCAGTAGCCGTATCCTTCGGGGGCGCGGACTTGCCCCGAGAGCACGGTTCCTGTAGAATCGTCATAAGCGATGAGAACCTTTGCGCGGGCGCCTCCGGCAGATGTCCCGACACGGACAATCTGTTCGAACGCGTCTCTCTCGCGGAGCCTGACCTTTACTTTTTTGCGCTGGTCCAGGATGTTGGCCGCGAGGGTGCGGAGTCTTTCGATTTCAAGCGGTTCGCTCTTGACGGGGTCGGGACCCATGACGGGGTAGAACTCGAGTGCGCCCATGCCGCGCGAGCCGGTGTAGCAGAGCCGTTCGAGCGCGGTAAAGCTTTTAGGGTCCCTGCCGTTCTGGACAAGCCACTGGTCGATAATCTTGTTGCCGAACTTGTCGGGGACGGAATCGGCGAATAGTCCCGGCAGCCTGTGGAAAGTGGCGGGAGAAAGGTCCGGAAATCGGTAGATAGCGCCGCTGCGTACGGGCATGGCGACCGGCGCGGGTTCTATGCCACTGCGGGCGAAGTCTGGAGCGTATTCGAACGAAGCGAATTCGTCGCCCTCTTTTTGGTAGAGCGCCCCGACAGTCGTTCCCCAGAGCTGCACCTCGACGGAGGTCATTTATCCTCTCCCCATACCCAGGGCGCATTGGCGGCAGCCTTCTTCTTGCGACCGGCACGTTTGCGCTGGGGCAGCTTTTGCGATTCGCGAAGGAGCATCATGGGGCTACGGCTGTAGTCGGGAACGGTGTCGATAAGCGATTCGGCGAAGCCAAACTGGAGCAACACCTTGACAAGGTGCGAGAGGCTTACGCTCTGGCCCATTTCGAGTCGCACCAATGTATTCTTGCCGACGCCCGCCTTTTCGGCGAGGGCTTCGCGCGAAAGGTCCAGGGCAATGCGGTGCGCACGGATGCGTTCGCCAAGCTCCTTGAGAGCGGTTTGTTCTGTAAGCGGTGTTGCCCTGTACATGTCGACCTCCTGGATATCTATCTTAAATATACTAAATTTCTGTCTATAAAACAACCCTATAATGGGTTTTTAATTCAGAAATTGTAGTTTTAAAACCCAATTTAGGGTCTACTTAAAATATCTTCCACAATCTGCCTGGGCGTGAGGCGGTTCCTTTCCATGAGTTCGCCGTAAGGGACCTTGTCGTAGAATTCCTTCTTGAGCCCCTTTACCAAAACGCGCATGTCGCTGTCGCCGTAGAAGCGGGCAATCTTCTCACCGAAGCCGCCATCGACCACGCCGTTTTCGAGCGTCACGACTACCTGGTGGTCGGCGCGCAGTCCTTCAAGCACTTCGCAGTCGACGCCCGTGGCAAATCGCGGGTTGATAATGGTGGCGTCGATTCCCTGCTTGGCAAGTTCTGCTGCAGCACTTTCAGCGAGAGCGTAGTAACTGCCGAGGCCGATCAGGGCCACCTTGCTTCCGCGCTTGTCAACCTTGAATGCGTTGAGCTTGGAGTAATCCTTGTCGAATGCCACATTCCTGTGCGAGACCCCGTTCGGGATGCGGATGGCCATCGGGTGTTCTGTCTGGTCAATCGCGTAATCCATCATGGCGATGGCCTCTTCTACGCAAGTGGGGCAGAGGTAAACCAGGTTCGGGATGTTGCTCATCATCGCGATGTCAAAAATGCAGAGGTGCGTGGTATCGTTCATGCCGTCGGCACCGGACATGGTAATGAGCAGTGTGGCTGGGTTGTTGTTTGCGCACAGGTCCTGCGAAAGCTGGTCGTAGGTACGCTGGATGAATGTACCGTGCGTGCTGTAGATGGGCTTGGCGCCGCCTTTGGCAAGGCCCGAGGCGAGTGCGACGGCGTGCTCTTCGGCGATGCCCACGTCAATAAACTGCTTGCCCGCTTCTTTACGGCGGTCGGCAAAGAATCCGATGCCTGCAGGTACTGCGGAATGGATTACGACCACCTTCGGGTCGGCCTTGATTTTTTTCATCAGGTATTCGCCGAGGATTGCACCGTAAGATTCGCCGTTGCCCCAGTTCACCACGCCGGTCGGGATGTCAAATGGTGCGGCCCAGTGGAAACCTTCCTTCGCGTTTTCGGCGAAGCTGTAGCCCTTGCCCTTGAGCGTGTGGATGTGCACCACCACGGGTTTCGTGGAATCTTTCACTTGCTTGAATGCCGCGATAAGCGATTCGATGTCGTTACCTTGTTCTACATACAGGTAGTCAAAGCCGAGGCTCTTGAAGTAATTGTTTTCGCTCTTGCCCTGCGTGGCGCGGAGTTCTGCGAGGCTCCCGTAAAGTCCGCCGTGGTTTTCGGCGATGGACATTTCGTTGTCGTTTACCACCACGATAAAGTTCGTCGCATATTCGCCCGCGTTGTCGAGGCCTTCGAACGCTTCGCCGCCGCTCAGGGAACCGTCACCGATGACTGCAATCACGTTGCCCTTTTCGCCCTTGATGTCGCGTGCGGTTGCTAGCCCGAGCGCTAGACTCACGGAAGTCGAGGTGTGACCAATCATGAAATGGTCGTGTTCGCTTTCGCAGGGTTCGGTGTAGCCGGTGACGCTCCAGTACTTGTCCGGATTCAGGAACGCTTCGGCGCGGCCTGTCAAAATCTTGTGCGTGTAGCTCTGGTGGCTTACATCGTAGACAATCTTGTCTTTGGGCGATTCAAAAACATAGTGCAGCGCGATAGTCGGCTCCACGAATCCGAGGTTCGGTGCGAGGTGTCCGCCGCATTTTGAAATCTTGTTCAAAAGCGCCGTGCGTATTTCTGCCGCGAGTGCCTTGAGGCTTTCCGTGTCCATCTTCTTCACATCTGCAGGGGATGCAATCTTTTCTATCAGCATAAATACCGCCTTAAAGTTTTTCCTAACTAAAATATACAACTTGAGAGATTTTTGCCGAAGAAAATAATTGACATTTCTGGTTCGCAGAGGAAACACAACAATGTCAAATGCATTATTTTATCAAAACAATCAATTAAATTGATTATTTATCGAAATGACTAGTGAACGATGACCCTGTAGAATTCCAGGAACTGCGAAGGCGAAAGTTCCTCGGCGCGCACGGTCGTGGGGTAATCCAGCAACTCAATAGCTTCCTGGATTTTCTTCTTGTCGTAAGCCCGGCCGAAAGAATTCGCAAGCGTCTTCCTTTTCTGCGTAAAGGCGGCGCGTACGAAATCGAAGAAGCCTTCGGGGGCATCAAGCGGTTCTGCCTTGGGAGTGAGCAGCATGGTCGCGCTGTCGACATTGGGGCGCGGCGTAAAATGCTCGGGACCAATCTTGCGCAAGATTTGCGTATCGGCGTAGGCGGACACAAGCACGGAAAGGCTTCCGTAATTGCTGCTGCAAGGGGCAGCACAGATGCGTTCGGCGACTTCGAGTTGCACCATCCCCATGAAACCCTTGGTCATGTGAAGGCGCGGCATGAGACCCGCGATAATCGCGGTAGAGACATTGTAGGGCAAGTTGCCGGTAACCCACGGCTTTTCGTGAGAATCCAGGAACGCCTGCAGGTCGAATTTGAGGAAGTCGACGTTTTCGACATGGAAATTCTCGCGGCCCTGGAATTTTTGGTTCAAAAATTCAACGCACTGCTCGTCGATTTCGACGGCAGTGAGTTCCACGGCGCGGTCGAGCAGGTGTTCCGTGAGAGCGCCGTGCCCAGGGCCAATCTCCAGAACGGCCTCGCCGGCATTTGCGGGCAGGTCACCGGCGATCATCTGCGCGGTGGGAACGTCCAGGAAGTTCTGGCCAAATTTGCGGCGGCGTGCTCTATCCATGAAACAGAATATAGAAAATAAAGTAGCCGAACAAACTATATTTACGACAAGCCTCCATGACAACGAAAAGCAGGACAGAGAACCGGAAGCCCCATGCCGCAACGAAAAACGCGCGCAGCCTCGTGACCCACGAGTTTCCGGCGCTATTCGACAGCAACTCCCGCGTACTGCTGCTCGGATCCATCCCTTCGCCGAAATCCCGCGAGCAGGGTTTCTATTACGGGCACCCTCAAAACCGATTCTGGAAGGTGATGGCACAGGTCCTGGGCGAAGAGACCCCCGAAACGATTCCGCAGAAAAAAGCAATGCTCAAGAAGCACCACGTGGCACTCTGGGACGTGCTCGAGAGCTGCACCATCGTGGGCGCATCCGACACGAGCATCGAGGATGTCGTACCGAACCGAATCGGGGAACTTGTCAAAAAGTCAAAAGTCGCCCGGGTATTCTGTACCGGGGCAACCGCACATAAGCTATACCAGAAATACTGCGCCGCCGAAGTCGGCATCGACGCCGTAAAGCTCCCCTCCACGTCGCCTGCCAACTGCGCCGTTTCTCTCGATAGGCTCGTCGAAACCTACCGGGAAATCCTGAACGCAGCGGACAACTCCTAGGCTTTTTGGCGCTGACGGCGACGGAAATCGCCATCAACGTTTTCGGCCCACTTGCGATTCCTTTCGCTGCGATTATTGCGGATATCGCTCATGAGGCAGCATTGTGCTGCGTACATGACTCCGATTCCAGCTTCGTCGTTCACAAAGTTCGCGGCGCAATCCTCGTCGATCCCGTAATTCCTTGCAGTTTCGATCGCATCGATATTGGCCCCTAGGAATATAAATTCCCAGCCGTACTTTTCCTTCTGACGTTTCACCATCTGGCGTACGCGATCGTGCAGCACTTCCATCTCGCCGTCAAAAAGTACCGTCGAAACGAAAGCCTCGCCTTCCTCCTTCTTCTGTTTTTCGATTGTGGTGTTGAATCCGCCGATGGTATCCTTCTCGAGCCCGCTCATGGAGCCGCTGCGGTCCAGGATAAAGACGATTTCGGTAAGTCCCTTTTTCATGATTGCCTCCATGCCGCTATTAATGCGACTTTGGTGATGGTCGCCGGCTTAGTACATTCGCACCTTTACGTTTGCGACCGGTTAACGGAAGCAATAATAGATGTTGCTACGGAGGAATTGGTCGCCTACCAGGCGACATTTAAAAAAGGCTTTTTTTTGCAAAATTTAGACACCCAGGGTCGGCTGCCCAAACTTGAAGAGCATGCTGTTGATTTCCCAGATATCGTACTTCTGCCGTTCAATGAAGTACATGACAATCAGGTCGCCCCTGTTGGATGGCGAAAGCGCAAGTTCGGCACGCGCGAGCAGGTCGGCAGTCTCGTCCATATTCAGGTGCAGGGCGATGGCGAGCGCAAGCGCCGTCTTCTTGGTGGGTCTGTAGTTCACATTGCTGCGTATCTTGGAAAAATGCTTGCGGTCGAGATTTGCGCGTTTGTAGACTTCCACGTCGTCCTGATTCTTTTCGTGAATGAGGCTGAAGAGCTTGTCACAGAAGGTTTCGCACGGCCTTGCAAGAATATCCTCGAGGCTTTTGCCTTCGTCAAAATATTCCTTGCGAGAAAGCCCCGTAAAAATGCCACTACGGGATTCTTCAATGGCACAGAGCCTGTCTTCCGATTCGACGGGAGCATTTTGAGAAAAGGAAACCGGTAAACGCCGCTCGAGATCAGCGGAAACGCGATGGAAGTTGCCCCCAGTTCACGAGCCTTGGAAAGCGCCCCCAGGTAACAGTTTTCAAGGGAGAGAGCCTCGCCCGAGTTGCCGCCATTCCATTTGGGCCCTACCGTATGAATAATATATTTCGCCTTCAGGGCAAATGCCGGTGTCACTGCGATTCCGGATACACAGATTTTGCCAACTTGCTCACGCGCCTTCAGAAGTTCGTCGTAGTCGGCAGCCTGAAAAATGTGATACTCCGCACCACCGCCACAAATGGGGAGCGGATTTGCCGAATTCACGATGATGTCAGCTTTTACTTTCGAAATGTCGTCGCGGACAATTTTCAGGGGCATAGGAGTTCTCTTGTTTTGTCGGTATTCAAAATAAATAATTTTCACCCATACCTAATTTTTTTATTTTTCCTAGCGACAAAAGACGGCCTAGTTATAATCAATAACTAACAACGAAAGAGGTTTCTATGAGCGTCTCGATGCAAGAGGTGATGAAACAGTCCGGCGTCGCATTCGGTACGAGCGGTGCCCGCGGCCTGGTGACCGCCATGACGGACCGCGTATGCTACGTCTACGCGCGCTCCTTTATCAAGTACTGCGAGGCAAGCTACCAGTGCGAGCACACCATCGCCATCGCAGGCGACCTGCGCCCCAGTACCGAACGCATCCTCAAGGCCCTCGTGAAGGCAGGAACCGATTCCTCCTGGAAGGTTATCTACTGCGGTCGCATCCCGAGCCCGGCTATCGCACTTTACGGCCTAGACAAGGCTCTCCCCACCATCATGGTGACGGGCAGCCACATTCCCGCCGACCGTAACGGCATCAAGTTCAACCATCCGAAGGGCGAAATTTCCAAGAAGGACGAACAGGGAATCGTCTCGCAGTCCGTCGACTTCGACGAATCGATCTTTGACGGCAACGGCATGCTCAAGGCCGCCCCGGAGCTCCCGTCTGTCGAAACGGAAGCCGAAGAGAATTACTGCAAGCGCTATCCGGAATTTTTCGGCACGAAGGCCTTGCAGGGGCTCACCATCGGTGTGTACCAGCACTCCGCCGTGGGCCGCGATATCGTAGTCAAGGTTCTCGAAAGCCTGGGTGCCACGGTGAAGCCGTTTGCACGCAGCGAAACCTTTATCCCGGTCGATACGGAAGCGATCCGTAAGGAAGACGAGGAACTCGCCCGCGACTTTGCGCACAAGGATTTCGTGGACGCCATCTTCAGCACCGACGGCGATTCCGACCGCCCGCTCCTGGCAGATGACGTTGGCATGTGGCTGCGCGGCGACGTGCTGGGCATCTTGGCTGCCCAGGCGCTTCACATCAAGCGCATTGCAACTCCGGTGAGTTGCAACAC
>NZ_CALEFV010000130.1 GCF_937877005.1 uncultured Fibrobacter sp.
GGTCAGCCGGTGTTTCAACAGCAGGATCAGTCGGGTTTTCAGTGGCAGGGTCAGCTGGAGTTTCAACATCAGGATTAGTCGGGTTTTCAGTGGCAGGGTCAGCTGGAGTTTCTTCGGCAGGCTGCGACATAGCTTCACAGGCGGCAATAGGGCCAGTAACCAGCGATCTCCAAGCATTCACGCCATCGCATTGCATGGTGTCGTTCTTGTCCTCGATATACACCTTAGCACACTTGTTCACCGTCGCGGAACATTCGTAGTTATCGATGTCCATAAAGGTTGGAACGCTTGCCGGGGCGGTATTGCCAGAAGCCGGAGAACCAGAGGAACTATCATCGCCGCAGGCAACGAAAGAAGCCATTGCAATAGCGGCCAGTGGGAAAAGAATTTTTTTAGAAATCATTGTTTCTCCTTACGAAAGTTTTTTTCCAAATTACAAAAAATAACGCTTAGGCTACATCAGCCCCGCAAAGAAAAAGCCTCCAAATGGTTCTCATTTGGGGGCTTGCGTAATTTTAATTACTCAAATTCTTAAAAAAACTGAGGGGGCCAACGCGGGTTCTTGGAGGACATATCGATCTTGTAGAAGTCCTTCTCGAAGCGTCCGTCATCGAGTCCATACATCTGCATCACGTGGCGGGCAATCCACTTGCCGAGCTTCATCACGGTGAGCTTCTTGCGGAGGCGGCCCTGGCAGTCGCGGTTCATGATGTCCGGGAGGGTGGATGTCGTGAGGATTTCGTCGATGGCCGGGCTGTTGAGCTTTTCGCGGGCCTCGGGGCTCGTGTGGAAGTGCGTCACGCCGAAGCACACGCGGTTGGGGTTACCCTTCTTGATGTGTTCGCAGCACTGCACGATGGTCGTACCCGTACGCACCATGTCGTCGAACACGATCACGTCCTTGCCCTGGATTTCCTCGATGCTGATGTCGGAAAGTTCCGGGTTGAAGGTCATGCTGATTTCACGTTCGCCGGTACGGACCTTGTCCATCACCACGCGCTTGCATTCCGGCAGGTCAAGCGCCTCGTAGACGGCGTTCATGAACGGGCGTGCGCCCTTGTCCGGGGAAACGATCACCAGGTTGTTGCCATCCTTACCCGTCTGAACAAAGTTGCTGTTCTTGATGTAGTGGGCGTAGACGTCGGTCGGAATCAGGTTGTGGAAATTGTCCTTGCCGAAGATGTCGGCAAACAGGTTCTGCACCTTGATGCTGTGGTTGTGCACCGTGACCACGGCATCGACACCGGACTTCTTCAAAAGTTCGGCATAAAGAAGGCTCGTGAAGGCCTGGCCGTCAAACTTCTTCAAGTCGATGTCCGGGCGGTCCTTCTCGAGAGGGCCAATGCGGTGCGGGCCGCGGTCCTGGGCGCTGTAGAACAGGTCGGGTTCCACAAGCACCACCTGCTCGGCACCGTTGTCTTTCGCGGCGCGGGCCAGAATGCAGTTGCGCATGGCGTAGTCGTTACGGCTGCGTTCATGGTTCGAAACCGAGCAAATCAAAACGATCTTGCCTTCCAAGCGACGGCCGATATGTTCCATATCGTCCACGTCGAGCCCATAGCGGGGGCAGAATTCGGAGTTGGCGAAAGTCTTCAGGGAGACCACGTCGGAGATGTCTTCACGGAGGCCGATGTACTGGGCCATGTCGATGGCGAACGGGTCATCGGTGAAGTTGCCGGTCACGATAAAACGATCTGACATTTTGTAGCCTTGATTTGAGGGTTGAACCATTTGGTATGGGCAAATATAGAATAATTCAATAACCAAATTCAAGGCCGTCTTACAATAGGCGACTTTTCAAAAAAAGACTTTCGCCATTTCTGACGAAAGCCTTAAAAATAAAATGATGCTCACATTTTGATATTGATTTAGAAACAAGCAGGACAAGGCGCGAGCTCCCGTAGCGTACTAAAACGTACGTGAGGGAGCGAGCTATACGACACTTGAGGCGTAGCCTCTTAGTGAGAGTTATCCCCTTTGGGGAAACGCCGTAATGCGCCGTTTATAAATCAATAATCCTGTCGTTCTGGAGGAGCTGCTCGAAAGTCTGCCTTTCGCGGACAACCTTCAGCTCGCCGTTCGTGTACATGGTCTCGGCGGCGTAGCGGCGGCTGTTGTAGTTGCTGCTCATGGCCGCACCGTAGGCGCCAGCGTCATGGAGAATCAAAAGATCGCCGACCTTTGCCTTCGGGAGCTTGCGGGTCACCACGAAGCCACCTTCTTCCTGCGTGAACACGTCACCGGATTCGCAGAGCGGGCCAGCGACAACGGCGTCGACCGTTTCGTTCATCTCGCGACCGTCGCGGGCGATAATCGATATGGCGTGGTAGCTACCGTAGAAACTCGGGCGAACGAGGTCGGTAAAGCCGGCGTCTACCAGGTAGAACAAGTTGTCACCCTGCTTCTTGACGGCGCGGATTTCGGCCATCAGGTAACCGCTTTCGGCCACCAGGTAGCGCCCCGGTTCCACTTCCAGGTGGACCTCGTGGCCGATGCTCTGCTGAATGCGCTTACGGGCATCGTCCCACAGCTTGTAGTAAGCGTTCACGTCGATGCGGTTGCCCTTGTCTTCCTCATGGTACGGAATCGGGAGGCCGCCCCCTGCACTGATGGTGCGCAAGTGGCTACCCAGGCGACGGCTCGCGTCGACCATGGCATCGCAAACCTGAGCGAGGTGTTCAAAGTCCGTGCCGGAACCGATATGCATATGCAATCCCGTAATCCACATGCCGTTAGCCTGAGCGAGCTTGATGCAGTCCTTGATCTGTTCGTGCCAGATGCCGTGCTTGCTGAGGTCGCCACCGGTGTTGGTCTTGCGGGAGTGTCCATGGCCAAAACCCGGGTTCACGCGGATAGTGAGTTCGGACTTCACACCGAAATCAGCGAGCTGCTGGATCATGTCCGGCGAACCCACATTCACGGCGATGTTGTGTTCCTTCACGAGTTCAAGAGCATCCTTGTCGAAGATGTCTGCGGTGTAGACGATTTCAGGAGCCTTGCCCTTCTGCTGGCCGCCCTTGAATCCGGCCTTGAGGGCACGCACGATTTCGCCAGCGGAGACGGCATCGACGACGCAGCCGAGCTTGCGGATGAGCGAAACCACGGAGAGGTTCGGACATGCCTTCTGGGCAAAGCGCACGGTGTCGAAAACCTGGACCTCCTTGACACGCTTCTCGATCGTCGCGCGGTCATAGAGCCAGAGGGGAGTGCCGTACTGTTCGGCAGCCTTCACAAAAACATCTTGAGGAATAGAATAGTTCATGGGGGGAAAGATAGAAAATAGTGGTTAGTGGCTGGTGGTTAGGATCTAGGATTTAGTGAGGCTAGTCTCAAGAGTGTCATCCTGAGTCCGCAGGAGGAAGGATCCAGGCTTGCAACGGATTTTACACAAAATGAAAAAGGCTTCGGCAAACCGAAACCTCTCTCGTCTTTCGTCTGTAGGGCCGAAGGCCCGTCCTTTCATCTAGATTAGACGTGCTTGACCTTGTTGTCGCCTTCGTCCCAGTACTGGCCATCGCAAACGAACTTGTATTCGTAATCGCCAGCATCGAGAGTCACCTTGCCAGTCCAGAGACCAGTCTTCTTGTCCTTCTTGAGCATGTCCTTGTCAACAGCCCAGTTGTTGAAGGAACCTGCGACAGACACGGTGGTGGCGAGCGGGCAGTTGGCTTCAAACACAACCGTCACCTTCTTGGCGGCCTTAGCGGCGGCCTTCTTGGCAGCGGCAGGAGCCTTCTTTTCAGCAGCCTTCGGAGCGGCCTTCTTAGCAGCCGGCTTGGCGGCAGTCTTCTTTTCAACGGCCGGCTTAGCGGCGGTCTTCTTGGCAGCGCTAGCGGGAGCCTTCTTTTCGGCAGCCGGCTTAGCGGCGGCCTTCGGAGCAGCCTTAGCGGCAACCTTCTTGGCAGAGGCCTTGGCAACTACAGTCTTTGTACCTTTAGACATTATTTATCTCCTTTCATTGTTTGGCGCCAAAGATAGCAAAAAAAACATATTCCGTCTAGTATGTCCATCGCACCAAAACAACCGTTTGTCGGTGCCATACATCTTTTCTATATTTGGGCCATGCTCAAGCAAATCATCGCCCCAAGCGTTTTAAACGCAAACTTCCTTGAACTCGGAAAAGGCCTCCAAGCCATCGAAAACGGTGGTGCAGGCCTTGTTCACCTCGACATCATGGACGGACACTTTGTCCCAAATATCAGCTTTGGCCCGGGCATCTCGGCCTGCGTGGGCAAGGGAACCAAGCTTCCGCTCGATTGCCACCTGATGATCGAGAACCCCGAGAACTATGTGGGCGAATTTGCAAAGGCGGGTGCCGCCATCATTAGCGTGCACGCCGAAACAACGAACCACCTCGACCGTCTGCTGCACCAGATTGCAGAACTCGGCGTAAAGCCCGCCGTGGCCATCAACCCGGCGACCCCGCTTGAAAGCATCAAGTACGTGCTCGACATCGTGGACATGGTGCTCATCATGTCGGTGAACCCGGGATTCGGCGGCCAGAGCCTCATCCCCTACTGCCTCGACAAGATTCGTGAACTTCGCCAGATGAAGCCGGAACTCGATATCCAGATTGACGGCGGCGTCAAGCTCGACAACATCCTCGCCTGCAAGGAAGCCGGTGCAAATATCTTTGTGGTCGGTTCCGCCATCTTCGGCAAGCCCGATCCCGAAGCCGCGTGTCACGAGTTCGTAGTCAAGGTAGGAGCCTACCAAGTAGACGAACGCCGTTAAGCGCCATCTAAAAAAATCTACCTAAGCGTAGCTCCATTTGCTTTATAACGCTTTTCGCTGTCACGAATAATCACGCTGTTGCGTTCCCTCTGAACGAAGGGGGCGTTTTGCTTTTGGGCTGCACTCGACGGAAGAACGCGGGAAAGACCTGTCCGTTCGCATTCTCCCATGAGAAAACTTCCTATATAGGCATCGCTTTCTAAATTGTACTTGTAACCATTTTTATTTGCAAAGTGGATACAATCTTCTTCGTTTGTTTCACTGCAAACTTTTAATTCAACATACATGGGGATTCCAGACCAGTTCGAATAACAGCCCACATCCGCCTCGATAGAAAGCTCGTTGTTTCCGTCGAACATCATCACCGTATCCGCACCCTTGATTTCAATTTTACGGCTATGAACCTTCATGAAATCAATAGTATCCGGAAGCGCAACATGGTAAGAAAGAATCCCTAACGTATCCAAC
Organism: uncultured Fibrobacter sp.; assembly: GCF_937877005.1. Taxonomy (GTDB): domain Bacteria; phylum Fibrobacterota; class Fibrobacteria; order Fibrobacterales; family Fibrobacteraceae; genus Fibrobacter. The sequence goes on from NZ_CALEFV010000130.1 coordinate 5,203, forward strand.
ATGCCGAAATTACCCATTCCATGAATGTAGAGCGAGGCCTTCATCTTGCGCGTCAAGTTGCCAAAGCCCACGTTCTGGATGCGCAACTTCGCACGCAAAATTCCGTCGCTTCCCACCGTATCGCTCAGCCACGATTCGCGCAGTACAAAGCGATAGCCCAAGTGGTCGTTGATGTACTTGAAACCCGTAAGCGAATCGACACGCGCCGGGTCATAGTCAAAATCCTTCTGCTTGAAGGGAGTCTTTTTCCAGCTGTCAATCAGGTTGTTGTTCCACTGGATGTTCAGGTAGCTCGTATGCGTGCGAAATCCCTCGTACGCCAAGAACTCCGGCGTGTTGATGACCTGGTAGCCGCTTGCCGTCGTAAGCGCCTCGCCGCCGTAGGGCGTGTTGATGCTGTACTTTTCAAGCCAGGCCACTCCCTCTTCGCGACAGATGGAAGTCTTGCAATCCGCGCCCCAGGTGCCGTAATCGTATTGCGTTCCCAGGTAGCCGTCGTTGAACATTCCCACGCGGTACATGGTGTCGCCCTTCGCCTTCGCAATCTCCGCAAACTTCTCGCCGTCGATGTGGAAGTCGACCCCCCAGTTGTCAAAGCCCAAAACCTTCGCGGAATAGTTCCCCGTGCGGGTCAGGATTTTCAGTTCCGGTGGAGTATTGCGCAACATCAGGTTCACCGCTTCGGCAACGCGGTCGTAGGTAATGCTTGTATCTGAATGCATCTCACCGTAGGCGCCGTGCATGCCCATCTCGAGCGCCACGATGACGTCGGTATTTTTCGAAAGCACTGGCGCAAGCTGTTCCACATGCTTGAGAACCCATTCGTGAGCCGGAGTCACATTGCTCCTGCCATTGTACCACGGGTCGTAACAGATTCGCACAATCACGTGCCCGCCAAAGTCGCGAATGTTGTTGAAGGTCTGCTGCAAAACGTTCAGGGCGTCTTCGGTCAGGTCCTGGCTCACGCCGCGAATCGTATCACGCTTTCCTCCCGTCGTGTCAATCGAAAGCCATGCGTTACTGCTGAATTCCGAAATTTCCGCGCGCAGATGCAACAGCTTACCATACGGCTTGTCAACCGGCTTGCCACCCGAGGGCTTGAGGTGCAACACCTGCGGTGTATAGAAACCGCGGTCAAAATTGTCAAGTGTCGCCATCGCATCGGTCGTGTCGATTGACTGCTTCACAAGCCCCGCCGCAAAGAGCGGGGCCGTCGCAAACAAGAATATGCCGAGCACGGCAATCTGCACGACAATCCGCGTAATCTCAGAAATCTTCTTCATCGACACCCCCTAATAAAAAAAACGGGCATAAGGCGAACTCATATCCGTAATATACCTCTTTTTTCTCTAAATAGAAGATGCCCGGTCAAGCCGGGCATGACAATCTTCTAAGTTCTACCCGCTAAATAGATCCTGCTCCTTCGAACCTAATTCAACTAACGCTCTAAAGAGCGAAGTTTCATATATCGATTCCGTGCTTCGCACTTCACTCAGGATGACACGGAGCCTGCCCTGAGCATAGCGAATGGGTGTCACTTATTATAAATCGCCTCGAGAGCCGCAGCGAGGTATGCAAGCGGTGCGTTCCAGTTGATGGCAACCTCGTTGGTCGCATAGCTGCAGCGGTCATCGATATAGGCCAGCGCGGGCTTGTCGGCGGCAGCATAGTTCGGACACTTCCAGTGTTCCTTGCCATCCAGATTGATATCCTGCTTGCCCAGGTGCGGGCCACCCACGAGCATTCCCGGAACCGGATCGTCAACCATGTCAGCTTCGCTCGGGCGGTGGTGCGGATTGCGCGGACTCCTGTAACCGAAACCCGTCACGTAGGTTATGTCCATCGGATTCTTGCCAAGAAGATAGTCAAGGCACTGTTGAGCACCGTCGACATAGCTCTTGTCACCCGTCAAAAGATAGGCGTGTATCAGCACGACACCGTTGTTCGCGACGGCACTGTTGCTCCCCCAGTTCCAATTCCAGGGATGCATCGGGAGCCTGTAGGCACTCGTATCGCCAATGGCACGCAGGCTGTTCGCTTCGTCAAGCAGGATCTTCTTGGCCACCTCGGCAAGGGAATCACCGAACACCTTCGGCGCAAACGCAACGCGGAACACCGCGAGCATGTTCAAATCACCCCACCAGGCTCCGTTCGCCGTGAACGGGTTAGCCTTCAGGTCCGTCAGGTAGTCGGCCTTCTGGGTCGCATTGTAAAGTTCCGTCGCGGCAAAACGGAATTCATCCTTGCCGTCCTCGTTACCGGGAGCGTAGCTGCCCGTCTGCACATCACTGGGTTGCTTGTAGAACGCCGTCGGATTCTTCTTTGCCCAGGCATAAGCCTTCTCGGCGGCCTTAAGCATCTTGTCAGCATAGGCCTTGTCAAAGTTGCGATAGACGACGCTCGCCTGCGCCATCACGCCCGCAAAGTCAAGCGAAGCGGTCACGTTCTTGATAATCGCATAGCGCGGAGCATCGTCCTTTTCCGGAGCGACACTTCCACAGAACTTGAGTGTAGACACCTTGTGATACACGCCGCCATCGCTATCCTGCATCGTGAGCATCCAGTCCAGATTGTAGCGGACTTCTTCCAAAAGCATCGGGAGCTTGGCGAACTCGCGGGGGATATTCCACTGGAGCGTATCGGCATACTTCGGAAAATGTTCATAAATTTCGAGCAAAGTAAACACCGTAATGCCCGAGTTCACGACATACTTGCCATAATCGCCCGCATCGTACCAGCCACGCGGAGACTTTATGACCTTTTTCTTGGGGTTCTTGACTTCCTTGGTGCCGGTCGCTGCGGCAAAGTTCGCGGCGGTCTCCTTGTCGGTACCGTAAACAATGACCTTGTCATCCATATGACCCGCTGCTCGGGTCCACTTGCCTGCATGTCTGGCCTCGAGCGGCATGCTCGCACGCTGGTAATAGAACCACTTGAGCGAAGCCTTCGCCACGTCTTCGTAAACCTTGTCGCCGACCGTAATCGGAGTACCCATGTAACCACCATTACGGTACAGGCGATACGTCCCGGGAGTCTTTATGGCAGAAATATCAAAAGTCTGCACTTCTTCGCCGCTATAATCCCATTCGTAGACCATCGGTGCATTCAATTTCAGGACAGTCTTCCCCTTCAGATCGCGGACTTCAAGAGCACCGGCATCATTGCCTGGATACACAACAGTCTTTTCGGATTCAGGGAAAAAGCCCAGCTGGTTTACAAGGGGACCGGCAGATACGGAAATTGCAGACAAAGAAACTGCAGCCGTCGCCACCAGGGAAGTTCTAAAAGCACGTTTAAAGGTATTCATGAGCAAGAATATACCTTATATAAGCCTCAAACAGACGAAAAAAGGCATTTTTTCCGTTTTCAGCGGGAAACACGCCAAAAAAAGCGTTGTGTGCAATTACACATTTTTTTTCGTCCGCACATACTATTTTCAAAACATGTTGCTATATTATTATTACATAAACCCTAACCAAGGAAAACAACATGAAAAAAATCTCTCTTATTTTCGCCGCAGTGCTTCTGGCAACCGGCCTTTCCTTTGCACAAATCAGCGTCGGTGGCCACGCAGCCGTCAACTTCAGCACCCTCTATGGCGATGGCGCCGACGAAATGAACGTTCCTTGGGGCCTCGGCTTTGCAGCCGGTGTTGCCGGTAAGATTGCCGTGAACGAAATGATCGGCATCGTTCCGGAAATCGATATCGATCTCCGCCGCCAGTCCGACGACGATGCCACCTGGAGCACCTGGGCTCTCGAAATTCCTATCCTCGCCCGCATCAACGTAATGCCGCAGCTCTTCTTGGAAGTCGGTCCGCAGATTGCCTTCCTCCTGAGCTCTGAATTAGAACAGGACTACGGTGCTGGCACTGTGACTCTCGACCTCGGCGACAGCGATGTCGACGCCCTCAACACCTTCGAATTCGCCCTCGCTGCAGGCGTTGGCTACTCCGTCATGCCGAAGCTCGACGTGAACTTCCGCTTCGCTCTCGGCCTGACCTCCATTGTCGACGGCAAGAAGCTGTGGGTTACCGAAGACCTCGCCTGCAAGCACATGCAGCTCCAGGTCGGAGCCACCTACTGGTTCATGTAATCGAACCTAAAGTTCTACGAACTTGAAGAGGTCCTGCGAACGCAGGACCTTTTCTTTATGGGCGCAATTCCTTAGACAAGAAAGGCCGCAGCGTATCGCTGCGGCCTTTCCATTTAAAGCTTAACGACTATTAGCCTTTCTTGCTACGACGGCTGTTCTTAATCCATTCGGTCTTGTGGACTTCCGGGATATCGTCGAGCAGCTTGAGCGTATGCGGTTCGGTCGTATTGTCGAGCACTTCGGCAGGAGTACCCTGGTTCACGATCTTACCGTCGTGCATGATGAAGATTCGGTCGGAAACGTAGTTTGCAAGACCGATATCGTGAGTCACGAACACCACGGTCATCTTCAGCTCGTCTTTCAACTTGCGGAGGTAATCGAGGATGTTGGCACGAACGCAGGCGTCCACCATGGAAGTAGCTTCGTCAGCAATCAGCACCTTCGGACGGAGCGCGAAGATACGGGCGAGCAACATACGCTGCATCTGACCACCGGAAAGTTCGAACGGATACTTGCCTTCGATATCGGCAGGAGTCACGTTCACTGCCAGGAGGCCTTCGTCCACGCGACGGCGAACTTCTTCCTTGCTAGGCTTGTCCTTGAGGATGTTCAGGGCGTCTTCGAGCTGGCTACGAATCGTGAAGAACTGGTTGAAGCAGCCGAACGGGTCCTGGAACACGGACTGCACTTCGTTCCAGTGAGCCTTCAGGTTCTTGATGGGCTTGTCGCGATACAGGAACTGGCCGCGAGTCGGCTTGTAAAGACCGAGCATGATCTTTGCGAGC
>NZ_CALEFV010000131.1 GCF_937877005.1 uncultured Fibrobacter sp.
CACGCCTCCGGTTTCACCCCCAACTACGTCAGCGAGCACGAACAGTTTTTCTCCGATCAGGGCATCAAAATCAAGTTCTGCATAGCACAAATGGAAGAGATGAAACCAGATACCACAAATTCCGAAAACGGAGGCCCGGAAACATGATTTCCGGCCTTCTTTTTTTGCTTTTCTAAATCTTGTGGCAGGAAAAAGGGAACACACAAGATGCAGTTTTTGTCCTTTGTCAAGCTTTTTGAAAACAGCACAAAACAGAGATTTGCAATCGTGCGACACACCCGGAAGGGATGCCAAGACATTTTTGGAAAATGTGCGCAATTGCTGGGTTTCCGGGAAAAGAAAGTGAAAAAAATCGTAAAAAAAAGTGAAAAATGGCTTGAAAAAAGCTTGCAATTTTTGCAAAGATGCTTTATAATGTGACTGTTGTCTGTTTATGGGATGAAGCGGTAAGTTGCCGTTCCGGCCAGAACGGGTAATTATCGCGGACCAGCCGGGGCACGACCCCGACGAACGGACTCGGGCCGCAGGAAAATCCTGCGGAAGGCGACGGGCTTTGCTGAGGAAACGCTCCCTGCGAAGCGCAATCTCCTCAGTCGAAAGACTCCCCCCGTCAGCCGTGAGTACGAAAACAATAGGAGGTAATCACATGGCCAGCCAGAAAATCCGCATCAAGCTCAAGGCGTACGAACACAACCTGATCGACCAGTCCGCCGAGCGCATTGTGGAAACCGCGAAGCGCACCGGTTCCCGCGTGTCGGGTCCCATCCCGCTTCCCACCGAAAAGGAAATCGTTACGATTCTCCGCTCTCCGCACAAGTATAAGGACAGCCGCGAGCAGTTTGAACGCCGCACGCACAAGCGCCTCATCGACGTGCACAACCCCAACCCCCGTACCGTGGACGCCATGATGAAGCTCGATCTGCCCGCTGGCGTCGAGATCGAAATCAAGCTGTAAGGCAGGAGGGTAATTATGAAGAAGGCAATCGTTGGTAAGAAGCTGGGTATGACCCAGATCTTCCTGCAAGACGGCCGCCTGGTGCCCGTCACCGTTATCCAGGCCGGCCCCTGCACCGTGGTGCAGAAGAAAACCATGGAAAAGGACGGCTACGAAGCAGTTCAGTTCGGCTTCGACGCCATTCCCGAAAACCGCGTGGAAAAGCTTGTGAACAAGCCCGAAGCCGGTCACTTCAAGAAAGCGGGCGTCGCTCCCATGCGCACCCTGCGCGAATTCCGTCTGGAAGACAGCGCTTCCTACGAAATCGGCCAGGAAGTGAAAGCTGACATCTTCGCCGAAGGCGAAAAGGTGGACATCAGCGGCATCACCAAGGGCCACGGTTTCACCGGCGCCATCTACCGCTGGAATCAGCACACCGGCCCCATGGCTCACGGTTCCAAGTATCACCGTGGCGTGGGTTCCATGGGTGCTAACTCCGACCCGTCCCGCGTGTTCAAGAACAAGCACATGCCCGGCCACTACG
>NZ_CALEFV010000132.1 GCF_937877005.1 uncultured Fibrobacter sp.
TTCTGCGTGCCTTCAACGTCCTTGAATTCCTTGAAGCTGTATTTACCGCTATCGAGCACCGCGGCAAATTTACCGTCCACGAAGAAGAGCGCCTTCGTGCCGGGGGTGATATAAACACCCTTCAGGGTCTTGTAGCCCTCGATATCGCTTTCATCTTTTGGATTCTTGGGAAGGTACCTTTTGAATATGGTATCGCGGTCTTCCTTGCGGATGCCGACACCAGTGTCCTTGACGGCTATCTTCAACATGATGTAGTCGTCTGTCCGGAGCGAACCAATCGGCGGCAAGTTGTCAAAGCCCACCGACAAGGAAACACCACCCACTTCGGTAAACTTGACCGCATTCGAAAGCAGGTTGTTGATAATCTGGATAATACGATTCTGGTCGCCCCACAGGCAAGACGGAATATCGGGATCGCAATCAATGTGGAAGGTCAGGCCCTTCGCCTTCGCCTTCGGTTCATTTTCATTGTAGCATTCCTGTAAAACCGTAAAGACGTCGTATTCCATCGATTCAATACTCAGGCGGCCCGACTCGATTTTCGAAACATCCAGCACATCGTTCACCAACGAAATAATGCTTTGACCCGCACTCTGGATGTTATTGGAATATTCCTTCATGTTGTCATCGTGCAGTTCCTTTTGCACAATGGAATTCATGCCGAGAATACCATTCACCGAAGAACGAATCTCGCGGCTCATGCTCGTAAGGAACGCCGTCTTGGAGCGGTTCACGCGAATAAGCCTCAAGTATTTTGCAAATACCGCCGTGAACAGCAATACAAACAATACATAAATCAAGAAGATAAGAATCGCATTGCGCAAGACAGCAATATTCAAGGTCTTCCAAAGCGTACGTTCTTCAACAAGGCGGACCACATACCAATCGCCCTGCACCAGTGCCGAGAACACGCGATAGTCCCGGCCTCTCAGGTTAAAGACAAACGGTTCTTCGCTGGCAAACGAAATCGCCCGGGCCAGTTTTTCCTCGTCCGTGCCCCAGAAATCAGCCGACAAGTAGTTCTTTCCATTCTGGGTAATATCCGTGTGCGAAATAACCACACCCTTCTTGTCGATAATGACCAACATGTTCGACAAGTCACTCTTCTTGACATCGGCAATTAAGTCTTTCAAGAACAGATCAACCGCAAGAACGCTTTTCTTATCGGAAAGGCGCAAGCTGATGGTCACCACCTGTTCGCCACTGTGCGGATCCAGGTGAGTCGGAATCAAGGCAACCTTGTCCTTTTCCATAGGGGCATTCTGGTACCAGGGTCTAACCGAAGGTACATAACCTGCGGCAGGAGTCCAACGGCCGCCGCTCAGGAATTCATCGCGGAGCAATCCAAACATATTGCACAAGACAATATCGTTCGAATGTCTGTAATATTCCGCTTCGGAAATCAACAGCGATTCAATCTGCGCCAACGTGGCCCCATGATCCAAACTCTTTTCTGCGATGCGAGTGGTTACGCGCAGCACCGATTCGCCGCGGGCCAAGAATCCGTTGATTGCTTCTGCATCCTTGGCATTGGACATCTTGCCCGCGAGCAAGGTTTCTTGTTTTACGGATTCCAAATAATCTTTGGATATGTACACGCCGACTGTGGCAAAGGCCAGCCCCACCACAACAAGGATTATCCCGTAAAGAACTCTTACGCGATTCTCGTTTTCTATAGTCCTAGAGAACACAATCAAAATATAAGATATTTCGGAATAAAAATTCACTATGCTATATTTCTATACATGAAGTTCGAAAAAGAAACATTAGAAGGCCTGCTCAAGAGGGCTGAATCCGAGGGAATTTTCAACAAAGCAGTCGCCGGATTCATTTTACCCGACGGTCGCCGTGAAATTTTGACGCTAAACACGCCCAAAAATACGGTTTTCGACATCGCAAGCCTCACCAAGGTGTGCCCCACCTCCACGCTCGCCCTGAGTTACATTCTCGAGGGCAAGCTATCGGTCGATACCAAAGTCATCGACTACATTCCAGAACTCCAGACCAATTACCGCGAAGACATTCGCGTTTTCCACTTGCTGACGCACAGTCTCGATTACCGTGTGCCCATGAAGACCCTGCGCACGCTGCCCGCCGAAGGCATTTTGAACGCACTGTATACATACCAGTTTGAGAAGGCGCCCGGCGCAGATTTTAATTACGGCAACCCCGCCAGCGTACTTCTT
>NZ_CALEFV010000133.1 GCF_937877005.1 uncultured Fibrobacter sp.
AGAACAAGGCGATTTGTTGGCCGAAGGGACGGCGCAACAAGAACAGGCCCAGCAAATGGAATGCCTTTGCGGGGGCTGTGAATCGCTGCCAGTTTCTAGGGCTCCTTACTCTCATTCTTCTGTTCGATCGCTTCCAAAATTTGGTGCCACAAGTCGCCGAGTCCGAATTTCTTGAAAGAGCTCACGCTCAAAGGATTCTGGTCGAGCCCGAATTTTTCCTTGATGCTGCGGAGTCCCTTGGCGAGTTCCGACTGGTTTGCCTTGTCGCGTTTGCTTGCAACGATCAGTACGGGGCAACCGCTGGCCCGAATGGCTTCGACCGTCTCGATGTCGATGGCGTGTCCGCCGTGGCGAACGTCCACCAGATAGACGAGTCCCTTCAGGTCCTTGCACTTTTCCACGTATTCGCGGATAAAGTCCGCCATTTCGTCGCGCTTGCTGTTGCTGACCTTTGCGTAGCCTACACCAGGTAAATCTACTAGAAAAAACTGGTTGTTGACTTTGAAAAAATTCAATTCGCGGGTCTTTCCGGGGGTCCTTCCGACCTTGACGAGGTCTTTTCTGCCCATTAGGGCGTTCATCAGCGAAGATTTGCCCACGTTGGAGCGCCCGAGGAATGCAATTTGCGGCAGGCGTTCTTCGGGCAGGTGCTTGATGCTTGTGGAACCCTTCACAAATTCTGCGGAGACAATCTTGTAGCCGCCCACCACCACGGGAGCATGGTGTTTCACTTTCGGCGGCAGGTTCGCCTTTAGCCCCTTCGCTATTTTCGGGGCCTGCAATTTTTTTCCTTCCGGCATCATAAGCTGACTCTCCCTTCGAATGCGCGCAGCATGGTGACTTCGTCTACAAATTCAAGGTCTGAACCCATGGGAATGCCGCGGGCAAGGCGCGTGCGCTTGACGTTTACCCCTGCGAGCATTCGGTCGAGCATAAGGGCGGTGCTGTCGGCTTCGGGGCTAGAGCCCAGAGCAAGGATCAGTTCCTCGATGTTTTCGTCCTTGATGCGGCGCACCAGGTCGGGCAGGTGCAGGTGTTCGGGTCCGATTCCGTCGAGGGGCGAAATGACACCGCCCAGTACAAAGTAGGTCCCCTTGTAGATTCCCGAGCGTTCAAAGGGGATAATGTCGGAGCTTTTCTCGATGACGCAGATGGACTTGGCGCCTTCACGGGCCTTGCAAACGGGGCATAGGTCTTCGTCGGTGAAG
>NZ_CALEFV010000134.1 GCF_937877005.1 uncultured Fibrobacter sp.
ACAAAGACGGCGCTTTCACCGGCGACTTCAATATGGAACAGATGGTCGAATTCTGTTCGCAGTTCGTCGATGAATTCAACAAGAATACGGGCAAGAGCCTGACCCGCGAAGAGTACAAGGCGGAGCTTCGCAAGTACTTCCCGACGCTCAAGCGCTGGCGCTGAAATCGTCGTGTTCAAGAAACGGTAACGGCCTCAAGAAAATTCATTTTGGCGGTGTAAATTTGTAAATTGTGCTAAAATGGCGGTATAAATTGCTATATGGCGGTATAAATTGTTGATTTTGGCGGTATAAAATTATATATTAGGTGCATCAATCAAGGTTTTTTGATGATTTCGCCGTATTTGAAAATTGCTGCCGATAACAATAAGGAACTTCTGTCGTTCCGCCCAATTCCCAAGGACACGCTCAAGTCCCTGCGGGAATTCTACCGCGTGGGACTCACTTACACGAGTAACGCCCTCGAAGGCAACAGCCTCACCGAAACCGAGACCAAGGTCGTTATCGAGGATGGACTCACCATCAACGGGAAACCTCTGCGAGACGTGTACGAAGCCGTTGGACATGCCAAGGCGTACGATCATATTCATAAACTCGCAAAAAACAAGACTCTCGAAGAATCGGACATACTGATGCTGCATCGGCTGTTTTACCAGCAGATAGATGCGGACAAGGCCGGTATTTATCGCAAGGTGCCCGTCGTAATTAGCGGGAGCCGTTACCCCGTTGTGCAGCACTTAAAAATCCGTACCGAGATGAAGAAGTTCGTCGCGTGGTTCAACAAGAACGAATCCAGGATGAATCCCGTGGAGTTCGCCGCGCAAGTTCACAAAAAATTCGTGTTCATTCATCCCTTTGTCGATGGTAACGGACGCGTGGCGCGATTGCTGATGAACCTTGCGCTGCTTCGCGGCGAGTACACCATTGCGCTGATTCCCGCCGTTAGACGTATGGAATACGTGTCTGCCCTGGAGGCGGCTCACATCGATGACAAAGTTTTTGTGGGTTTTATCGCCGATTGCGTAGTTGCGACGCAGGCGGACCTGTTGCGACTGCTGCGGAATAATCTGAAACCGAAAAAAGGTGCCGTACGCCACCGCGAAACAGGTGAAAACCTCTCCGAACGAATCCTCGCCGAAATCCGCGCGAACCCAGGAATCAACACACCTGTGCTGGCCTCGATGCTCAACCTGTCCTTGCGAACGACTCAGCGCCAGTTGCAAGCTTTGAGCGAATCGGGCAAGATTGAATTTAGGGGAGCCCGGAAGAACGGAGGATATTATTTGGCCGGGTAAGATTTAAGCGTCTTTCCCGAGCACGGCGCGGGCCAGCTGGTCGGCGCACGAAGTCGGCTTCCCGCCGCAGGTGTTGCCCAGGAGCTTTGCCGCGATATCTTCGGCGCTCATGCCTTCGCAGAGCTTCGCGATTGCCTTCAAGTTTCCGTTGCATCCGCCCGTAAAGCGGATATTTCTGATTTTGTCTCCGTCGCGCGTGAACTGGATGGTCGTCGCGCAAACGCCTCTGGTCTTGAAAGTCTCTTCCATACGAGTCTCGGGGTTGAATATACGTTAAATATAGAATGATTTTTTATTTTTTACGGTGCCATGACTGCATCGAACAAAACAAAAGAGAACATTGCGAAAGCCTTTGTCGCCCTCACCGAACAAAAGCCCGTCAACAAGATTACCGTTCGAGAAATTGCGGCAAAAAGCGGCGTTACCACCGTTACGTTCTACAACTACTTTCTCGACAAGTACGACCTTGCGATTTGGCTCCATGTGAAGGAATCCAAGAAAATCATGGCGAAAATCAACGGCAGGTATGAATGGAAAAATACGCTGCTGGAAGGCCTCCGTTATTTTGCGAAGAACAGGAACTTTATGCTGAATGCCCTGAACCATACGGGTGGGCATAACGGGTTCTTGCGCCGGGTGGAACGCATCAACGAGGAACTTCTGACGGCGGAAATCAAAAAGAAGTTTGAAAAGAAAACCTTGCCCCTGGACATTCAATATGCAATCAAGGTCTATTGTGCAGGAACGGTGCGCGTTTTGTTTGACTGGCTTGTCTATGGAATGCCCGTTCCCGTCGAGGACTTGGCAAAGTATTTCGAAGAAAGCCTGCCCCAGCCGCTCCACCGGTTTTTGCTTCGCGATGCGAAACCGAGACATGCGAAAGATTGATGTCGGACCAATCAAATTTTCTTTACACTTTGGCCATTGTGTAAATTGACTTTCGGCTGCCCCGAACTATATTTTCTAAAAAGGAAAACTATATGGAAATCAAGGCAGTCAAGTTCCGTAAAGACGGATTCTATACACAGCCCTTTGCCTTTGGCGGCGAAGAGGGCGCTGAAAAGTTTGACAAGAATGTCCGCTACAGGGGGAGCCTGCAAAACTACCTGATAGATACCGGTGACGAGGTAATCCTGGTGGATACGGGACTCCCCGCGGGCACGCCGGAGGAATCCCCCGACGAAAACAGTATCGCCTTTACCGGCCGCGACATCTGTACCTACATGGAGGCTTTCGCCGCATTGGGATACAAGCCGGAACAGGTGACGAAAATCCTTCTGACCCACAGGCATTCCGACCATTCGGGCGAACTGAAATCCTTCCCGAACGCCAAAATCTACGTGAACGCAGAAGAAACTTCTGCCGACGAACTGCAAGGGCTTTCGAATATCGTTCCCGTGCACTTTGCAAGCGGGGCTTACTACAACTTCCCCGAAAGCGAAAAAATCCGCGACGGCGTTTATTTTGTCAAGGCGAAGGGGCACACCAACGGCAACAGCCTTGTCATCGTCGAAAACGACGGACTTTTCTACATGCTCCATGGCGATATCACCTATGTAGACGAGGCCCTGTACCAGAACAAGCTCTCTGTCGTATACGACGACCTGGCGGAAGCCCGCAAGACCATGGACCGTGTCCGCGAATTTGTCAAAAATCACCCTACCGTCTACTGCGGAACCCACACGCCCCAGGGCTTCGAAAGTCTTGAGGCGAAGCGGGTGATTGACCTGGAAAAGCCTGTCGAGACGATTCCCCCGGGAGAAATCGTCTTCAAGACTGCCAGCGGGAAATATGTCTGCTCCGTTTGCGGCTACGTCTATGACCCCGCCGTCGGTGACCCGAAAAACGGAATTGCTCCGGGGACTCCTTTCGAGGAACTTCCCGAGGACTGGCACTGCCCCCGCTGCAAAAAAGGCAAGGACAAATTCAACAAGGCTTAGCGCAAACGACTTAACCCTGCTGACTTTCTATGAAAAATATCGTCGTCGTAAACGCGAGCCCGCGTAAGGGTTGGAACACAGACACGCTCCTGACTCACGCTTCCAGAGGGGCAGAGTCCGAGGGGGCGACCATCCAGAGGTTCGACCTTTTTCGCCTGGAAAAATACACCGGCTGCATCTCCTGCTTCGGGTGCAAAAAGGAGAAAAACAAGGGGCACTGCATTTGCAGGGACGGCCTTACGCCCGTGCTGGATGCCATTCGCGAATCGGACGGCCTGATTATCGGCTCGCCCAACTACCTGTCCGAAGTTTCTGCATCCTTCCGGGCGCTGTACGAGCGGCTCATATTCCAGAACCTTACGTACAACGTTGAACACTACTGCTGCAACGCGCACCCCGTTCCGGTCCTGTTCATTTTGACAAGCAACGCCCCGGATACCTACTATACGGGCTTGGTCGAAAACTACAGGCAAACGCTGGACCGCTTTGTCGGCCCTACCGATACGCTTGTTTGCGGAGATACGCTCCAGCTTAAGGACTACAGCAAGACAGACTGGCCCTGGAACCTTTTTGATGCCGATGCCAAGAAAGTCCGTCACGAGAACGTGTTCCCTAAGGAATGCGAGAAAGCTTTCCAGAAGGGCGCGGAGCTGGTGAGAAAAAGCGCAGGGAACGTTTAACATAGGGGATTTGTCATGACAAAGAGAAAAATCAAGGTTTCCGATTATGCGACAGACATTGCCCATGCTCTGGAACACGGCATTCTGGTCACCACGAAGGCGGATGGCAAGGTTAATTCCATGGTTGTCGAATGGGGCCATGTAGGGCGCATCTGGAACAGGCCCGTGTTCGTGGCTTACATCCGGGACTCCCGCTACACCCGTGAACTTCTGGACAAAAATCCCGAATTTACGGTAAACATCCCGGTTGGCCCCTTTGACAGGCGCATTATCGCCGTGTGCGGCACCAAAAGCGGTCGCGACATGGACAAGATTCATGAACTGGGCCTTTCTCCCGTTGAACCGGAATGCATCTCGGTTCCTGGCCTCAAGGAAATGCCGCTGACGCTTGAATGCAAGGTGATTTATCGCCAGGAACAGGATTCCTCGATGCTCCCCGAAGATATCCGCCGCTCGTTTTACAGCAGGGAAGGGGGCGACCACATCAGTTTCTTTGGCGAAATCGTCGCTGCTTACGTGATTGAAGACTAATCAGAAAGCTTTAATAATAAAGTAAATTTCAAAACAACCTTTTACTAGGAGAAACACAATGACTAAAATTGAATTCTTGCAGGAACTCGCCAAGGGCTGGTTCGGGAATTCCCAACAGCATTCCATCCATGCGCAATTGCTCAAGGCCCGCGGCTTGAACAAACTTGCCGACAAGATTATGGCTGAATCCGAAGAGGAATGGAACGAAGCGAAGAAGGTGAACGCCCGCCTGATTGAACTGGGTGTGACTCCGAAAGTGGAACTGGCGGATTATCCCGTTATCACCGACATCAAGGAGATGCTGGAATACGACTGCAAGGATTCCACCGAGGCGCTTCCCATGATGAGCAAGGCTCTCTCCATGTTCGATGACGATTATGTCTCCAGGGCCATGGTGGAAAAGTTCATCATCGACGAGCAGGAACATTACAACTGGGTCAAGGGCCACCTTTGCCTGATTGAACAGATTGGCATGGAAAACTACATCATCGAAATGCTGGGCGAGTAAGGGGGATTTATGACAGAAAAAGACAAAATTTTAAGTGCGATGAAAAAAGCGGGGGAACCCCTGAACGCAGGTAAAATTGCCGAACTCACGGGGCTTGACCGCAAGGCCGTGGACAAGGCGATGGCCGAAATGAAAAAGGATGGTAGCATCGTGTCCCCCGTACGTTGCAAATGGCAACCAGCGTAGGTTCAATTTTAAGGGATTTTCTCATGATTTATGACTACAAGATTACCACGGGCAAGGGCGAGACGCTTAATTTGTCCGATTTCAAGGGCAAGGTGATTCTGGTGGTAAATACCGCCACGGGCTGCGGATTCACGCCGCAATATGCTCCGATTGAACAGATGTACAAGGATTACCATGGACAAGGGCTTGAAATCCTGGACATTCCCTGCAACCAGTTCGGCGGCCAGGCTCCTGGAACGGACGATGAAATTCACGATTTCTGCACGGTGCACTATAACACCACCTTTCCCCAGATGAAAAAGGCCGATGTAAACGGCGAAAACGAACTGCCGCTTTACACCTACCTCAAGTCGCAGAAGGGGTTCGAAGGGTTCGGTGAGCACAAGTACAAGGAACTTCTAGAAAAGAAGTTCGCCGCCGTGGACCCCGACTGGGCCAAGAAGCCGGATATCAAGTGGAATTTCACCAAGTTCGTCATCGACAGAAAAGGAAACGTGGTGGCAAGGTTTGAACCCACTGCCGACATGAAGGACGTAGAAAGATGCGTCCAGAAGCTCCTTCAAGAAAAATAAAAACGAATAGTCCATGCGCCCTGCGAGTCGTCTGGACTTTTTTTGAAACAACGCTTGCGAATTTATATGAACACAGACCGCATACTGCCTGTTAATCGTGAACACCTGCTGTTGATGCAGGTCCTGTGCTGGCTTGCGCCCGGAATCAAAATCCTGGTCACCGGTATAAAGGCCCTGCTGCAGGTGGGAACAGAAAATCCCGAAAGAATATGGTGGCTTGCGCTGATTGCGCTTGCGGTGGCGGCTGCCTTTTCGGCGATGTTCCATAAATTTATCATCCGTTACACAAAACGCATCCTCGGTTTTACGGAACGCAAGAAATCGCTGTTTGCCTTTTTCGACCTCCGGGGCTATATCCTCATCTTTTTTATGATGGGGCTTGGAATTTCCCTCAAGCTTATCCCCGGAATCCCCTCGGAATTCTTTGCGGGCTTCTATCCCGGCCTCGGAGCCGCCCTTTCTATCGCCGGAATCCGGTATTTGGCCAGCTGGTGGAAAGCCTTGAAGGCGGAAGCACACAAGTGCGACGGAAAGCATCTGTAGTTGACTAGACGCAGATGATTTAATAAAAATCGAAATAGTGGTCTTCAATCGCCCTCTCGCAGCAGCCTCTCGAACAATGGGCGATACCCCGCGATATCTTCCAACTGCATGATGGTTGTGATCTTGTTGCCCGCGTCTTTGGAAGAAGCCCCGCAGTGGAAAAGTTTCTCGCTGTCGGTCCCGAAATCCAGATAGATGTACCTGTCGTGAAACACGTTTCCCGTGGCACGAACATCGCTAAGTTCAACATCCGGGCGGGTGGCCCTGAAGTCCGCCAGCATGCTCTCGGTCAGGCGGGTGCGCCCGTGCTGCTCGCTGAAAATCCTAACCGAAACGCCCTTCGCCACGCACCGCAGCAAGTCGAGAGTCTTTACATCCAGGTAGTCGTCCACAATCAGCACCGACTTCTTCGCCATGCCGTAAATTTGCGTGTAGGCGACATCGGCCTCCAGCCGCTGCCCGTTCAGAATCAAGAAGTGCTTGAAAGTGCTCGGGTCGATGAAATTTTTCATGACCTTCTGAACGTCGTTGGACAATTGCTCAATTCTCCGATTTTGGGCAGAGTGGGCTGTGTTGACGAAAAAATCTACGCGCTGTTCGACTGCTGTAAGTCGGGTATTGACGTTTTCAAACATTTTTTGTTGAGTCTGGGGTGCCAGCATTCGTTGATTTACAGCGTAGCCCTTGAGCATGTACTCTTTCAAAATGTTCAAAGCCCATTGGCGAAAGCGTGTGCCCTGGATTGATTTTATGCGGTAACCTACAGAAATGATGACATCCAGATTGAACCATTTAGTCTTATAGCATTTTCCGTCAGAGGCAGTTGTCAAGTATTCCTTGACAACTGAATTTCTGTCAAGTTCCCCCTCTTTATAGATATTGGCTATATGCAGGCTGATATTCTGCTTTGTGGCATGGAAAAGCTCGGCCATTTGCGCTTGAGTAAGCCAAACACTCTCGTTCTCGACACGGACCTCGATGTGGAATTCACCACCCTCCGGCTGGTAAACGACTATCTCGTTTTTGTCGGCCCCGGCCGCACTGGCCGCAACATCTTTCTTCATCGTCAACTCCTCTGGCATACAAGCGGAAAAACGCCAAAGACTATACACTTGTGCACTAAATATAGGTTCAAAAATCCAGTTTGTCAATAGCCCCGCACGATTTTTCTGAAAATTATTTTGGTGGGGGAAGTCTCCCCCTCACTTTCCTTCGCCAACCACAGGTCCCAAGGTCCCTGAGCTTGCCGAAGGGCCGCTACCCTCTCTCCTAGTGGGCTCCGCCCCCTAAAACCCCCGTTTTCTTCTGAAAATCCCCTTTTTATCTCAAATCAGCATATTCCGCACTCCATTTTTGATATATATTTGCAAACAAGGTTTCCCATGGAAGTGAATAAGAAAGACCTCTCCGAACGCGACATTGTCAGCAAGTTCATTTTGCCCAGCATTATCAATGCTGGGTGGAGTCTTGATACGCAAATTCGTGAAGAGGTGTCTTTTACTGATGGTCGAATTTTTGTTAAAGGGAAAAAGACTGTTCGCGGCGAACGAAAGCGCGCTGACATCGTACTTAAAAGAGGAATACTCAAAAATC
>NZ_CALEFV010000135.1 GCF_937877005.1 uncultured Fibrobacter sp.
AGTGGCCAGGGCTGGGGTTCCCGCTACTGGGACTGCTGCATGCCTCACTGCGCATGGAGCGGCAATACCAGCAATCCGACCAGAGCCTGCAACGCCCAGATGCAGAATATCGGCGAAGCGGGTGGCAGCGTCTGTAGCGGCGGTTCCGGTGGCGTCTGCGATGTTCAGGCACCGTGGGCAGCCAGCGAAAATTTGGCCTTCGCCTTTGCAGCCGTTCCTGCAGGACTCGGTGGCGAATGCGGAAAGTGCTTCCTCCTCACATTCGACGGCAACTCCCACAACGGCGGTAGCGGCGCCAATACGTCCGGCCTCCGGGGCAAGCAGATGGTCATCATGGTTTCTAACATCGGTGGCGACGTAGGTTCCAACCAGTTCGATATCATGATTCCGGGCGGTGGTGTCGGCCTATACAACGGTTGCGGCACACAGCTCGGCATCAACAGCACGGGCGCCCAGTACGGTGGCTTCATCACCGACTGTAAGTCCGATCCCAGCTGCGTCAAGCAGAAGTGCTCCGCATTCAGCAAGTATCCGAAACTCCAGGCCGGCTGCGAATTCTCCGCAACCTGGATGGGTGGAGCCAACAATCCGAGCTTCAAGTTCGAGGAACTGGAATCCTGCCCGTCGGAAATCTCTTCCAAGTGGTAATCACTTCCTAGGAAATTCGAAAAGCCGCGGCAAAAACCGCGGCTTTTTTTGTGAGGCACGGACTATAGGGTGGTTTTAGGAGGGTTTCCCCTCCTAGGAAGAGGGGTAGCGGATGACCGAGAAGCGGGCAGGAGCGAGGGGAGGGCGCTCCCCCTTTGTTTTTATATTTAAAGTCAAAGGAGTGTTACAGGATGTTTGGTAGGAAACAGTATAAAACGAATTTTGCAACGGTTGCATTCGCAGCGCTTGCCCTGGCGGGCCCTTCATTTTCGATCAATGTCGCCTGTGTCGGCAACAGCATTACAGAGGGTTACGGAATCTGGGCCGACAAGAAATATCCCGACCACCTGCAGGAAATGCTCGGCAGCGACTACACCGTCAGCAATTTCGGAGTCTCCTCGATGACGTTTGCAGGCGCCACAATCAAAGGCGGCGAAAACAGATCCAGCTACTGGACGACCGAAAAGTTCAAGGCGGCACTCGCCTCCAATCCGGATATCGTCGTGATCGAGCTCGGCACCAACGACAGCAAGTACTTCACGGACAAATGCATCTGGGAGGGCGCCGAAAAATACAACTACCTTTATGGCCAGTGCGAAAAATCGCAGCTGTACGCCGATTACGAGGCGCTAATCGACACCTTCGCGCACCTGCCCACGAATCCCGAGATTTACGCCACGCTACAACCCTACAGCAACAACTGCAACTGGGGTATCATGGACACGGCAATCGTAAGCCAGATCAATCCCATCATCAAGGAAACCGCCATCAAGAAGGGAGTGAACATTATCGACCTGCATACGCTATTCCAGACACCCGCATGGTTTTTGGATGACAGCGTGCACCCGAACGCTGCAGGCGCCCAGGAACTTGCCAAAATCGTGAACAAGTACATCACCCTCGCAAAGCCTGAAATCAAGCAGAACGGGGCAACCTTGCAAGCCGAAGGCAATGCCTATGGCTACCTCTGGTACAAAGACGGCAAGCTTATCGAAGGTGCCGACAAGCCTACCCTTACGCTTAACGAGAAGGGTAAATACAAAGCCCTTATAAAAGTCGAAAGCGACAACGATTCGTGGCTCATGAGCAACGAAATCGAGGTCACGGAATTGAACGGCGGCACCACGAAGATCGCACCCAAGCGCAACAAAAAAGCGCAGCCGAAGCTGCGCAAGCTGCATCACAAGGTAGATGTAAAAGGACGTCGCGCCGACTAGAGCCTGGACTCCAGGAATTTAAACATCTTGCCGTAGGCATTTTCGCGGACCGGCTTTGGGGAAAGGAACAAGTCGTGAAGCCCGCCCTCGATCCGTTCGAGCTGCACGCTCGGACCAAGATTCGCACCGAACTCGCGGATATGCTCGACGTCCAGGACGCCGTCGCAATAGGTATATTCTTCGCTCCAGTCGTCGTCACGGAAACTGCAACCGCTATGCATCACGAGCACGGGCGATACAAGCTGCATGCCCTGCTGCACGCGGACATGTCCCTGGTGAATAGCGCGGAGCCAGCCCAAATTAATCGGAAGACTTCCGCGAATCTTGAGGTCAAGGCTGTAGTTCCACTCCCCCACGCCGTACTGATGCAGGCTCCGGTCGTAGTTCTCGTTATGGCTGCGCGGAACGCCGATTGTCGGGAACACGCCGCCAATGGCCGAAAGCACGGGCACGGCGAGGCGGCGTACCGGCCACGGATAGTTCATTTCGAGGAAGGGACTGTTGAGCACAATAGCCGCAATCCCGGAACCGCTGTTGCGGTCGGCAGCATAGAGGCAGGCGATAAGTCCGCCGGTGCTGTGACCCAACAGAACGAGCGGAAGCGTATCACCCTCTATCGTTCGCATCGTGGCGATGGCGGAATCTAATTCCGGGTAGTACTCCGCAATGTCATAGAGTTCACCCAAGGTTTCGCCCTTGCGGTACGAACGGCCGTAATGGTGTAAGTCTATGGCGTAGAAGGAATATCCCGCCGAATCCATCCGCTGCGCAAGTTCGTACTGGAAAAAGTAATCGTTGAAACCATGAATGTAGAGCACCATCGCCTTGCGTGGCATGGCGGAATCAGTGACCGTAGCCGAATCCGCATCGGGCGCGTAATGAATCAATGTCGCACGAAAGCCGCTTTCTCTAAGATCGTAAGCAAGAGTCCTAAAGGAACTTCCCAGCAAGGAATCCGGCGCCATGTTCACGCCACCCGCAAGCAACGTGGACACGAACAGCGTACACAATAATCCCACCCATTTCATGGGTGCAAATATAACAAACTAGAAAAAGTTCACGTTGAACCAGCCCTTCTTTCCGTCCTCGGAAAGAGCGATGCCGCAGGCGACCTTGGTGTAGTCGCCCTTCATGTTCAGATAGTGACCGATATAGCGATAGTCCTCGGACTTTTCAGGATCGCGTTCGCCGCTAGTCACCAGCGCCTTTTCGTCTTCCCACATCATCTTGAGGTAGGATTCCGCAACTTCGGACGCAGTGCCGTGCCAGGAAGTACTAAAGTTCGGGCCGCTGTTCTGCGCATATTCGCCACAGTCGCCCATGTGACCGTGCGCCTTGTTTTCGGCCATGTCGTCGGCGGCCTCCTTGTCGGTACAGGCCTGCTTTTCTTCGGCGGCAAGTGTCAAGGGTTGGAGATTTTCGGTAGCGCGGTACTCGTTGATTTTGGCGAGGCAATCCTCGCGCCAGTTTTCGGTGAAGAAAGCGTTGTCCTTGGATTCGGAAGCGCTAGAGACAAGGGTGCTGTCGCTCGAGGCCGGCGTAGCGGACTCTTCCGACGAGGAAGATACTTGCGAGACAGAAGATTCCGACGATGTAGGCTCCTGTGAAACAGAAGATTCCGGCGAAGACGTTTCCTGCGAATCAGAGGACTCCTGTACAGCAGATTCTTCCGATGACGAAGGTTCCTGCGAAGCGGAGGACTCCTCGACGACCGTTCCGGAATCTGCACTCGTAGAAGAAGAGTCGTCGGAGCATGCCACGAAAAGAGCCGAAACAAATGCAGCTGCGACTGCGGCCTTGACAAAAGATCTCATAAACACTCCATGGTTATATACCTGTAGATAATCTAAATAATTTACCGACGGGAAGGACATCGGATTGGCAAAACTTCGCTCAATGGCACCCCTCTACTTGACCACCAATATGCATATAACTATATTTGTGCATAAAAGAAGCATGGGGCGCAAAGTTTGTGCCAAAGGATATAAATAACATGGAATACAAAATTAAGGATATCAACCTTGCAGTGGAAGGCCGCAAGGAACTCGACCTCGCCGAAACCGAAATGCCGGGCCTGATGGCGCTGCGCAAGGAATACGCCGGCAAGAAGCCGCTCGCAGGTGCGCGCATCATGGGTAGCCTCCACATGACCGTGCAGACCGCTATTTTGATTGAAACGCTCGTGGACCTCGGCGCCGACGTGCGCTGGGTCAGCTGCAACATCTTCAGCACGCAGGACAACGCTGCCGCCGCCGTCGTGGTCGGCAAGAAAGGCACCGTAGAAAACCCGCAGGGCGTGCCCGTGTTCGCCTGGAAGGGCGAAACCCTCGAAGAATACTGGGAAAACACCGCCCGCGCCCTAGTGTGGCCCGACGGCAAGACCGCAGACCTCATCGTGGATGACGGCGGCGACGCTACCATGCTCGTGACCTGCGGCGCCGAATTCGAAGATGCCGGCAAGGTGCCCGAATTCAACCCCGCTACCGACAGCGAAGAATGGGGCGTGTTCCTCGCCACTTGCAAAAAGATTTTTGAGAAGGACCCGAAGCAGTGGACCCGCGCCCGCGAAACTCTCCGCGGCGTTTCCGAAGAAACCACTACCGGCGTGCATCGCCTTTACCAGATGGCCCAGGCCGGCCGCCTCAAGTTCCCGGCAATCAACGTGAACGATTCCGTGACCAAGTCCAAGTTCGACAACCTCTACGGCTGCCGCCACTCCCTCATCGACGGCATCAACCGCGCCACCGACGTGATGATGGCCGGCAAGATCGCAGTCGTGTGCGGCTACGGCGACGTGGGTAAGGGCTGCGCACAGTCCCTGCGCGGTCAGGGCGCTCGCGTGATTATCACTGAAATCGACCCGATTTGCGCGCTCCAGGCCGCCATGGAAGGCTACGAAGTCAAGACCCTCGACGAAGTCGTTAGCTACGCCGACATCTTCGTGACCACCACCGGCAACACCGGCATCATCAGCGCCGCCCAGATGGAAAAGATGAAGCACCGCGCTATCGTGGGTAACATCGGTCACTTCGACAACGAAATCGACATGGCCGGCCTCAAGAAGATTCCGGGCATCAAGCGTAACGAAATCAAGCCGCAGTACGACGAATGGATTTTCCCCGACGGCCACAGCATCCTTATCCTTGCTGAAGGCCGCTTGCTGAACCTCGGCTGCGCTACTGGTCACCCGAGCTTCGTGATGAGTGCAAGTTTCACGAACCAGACCATCGCGCAGATCGACCTCTGGCTCAACGCACAAGGGAAGGCTACTGTCGCCGGCATCAAGTACGAAAGCGGCGTCGTGTACACGCTCCCGAAGATCCTCGACGAAAAGGTCGCACGCCTGCACTTGGAAAAGCTCGGCGTTCACCTGACGACCCTCACCAAGGCCCAGGCCGACTACATCGGCGTATCCGTCGAAGGCCCGTACAAGGCGGATCACTATCGTTACTAGACGATAGAACGCTCGCTACGCGAGCTACAGACGAAAGAAAAATGTGTCATCCTGAGCGACCATAGGTCGCGAAGGATCTAAAAATCTCCCCGTGCAATGTAATATGCGCGGGGATTTTTTTAATCCCTATAATATCAGCTCTCGTTTCTTTTCAACAATCTGCCAAATTCCATCATTCTTGACTAGGCGAATAGGAAATCGCCGGCGGCTTTTTATATTTACGCTATGCAGCCATACATCCATCAGTTTGCAAACTTTTTGCGCTTGCACATGGATTCCATTTCAGTGGGTCTTGTCGCGACATTGCTCATCATTTACGGTGGGCATATCAACGCCTATTTCAAGAAGATAACCAAGAGCGTCCCTTTTCTCGGACGATTTGCACTTTTCGTGGTGCTTTGCAGCGCGGGCTATGCGTTCATGTCATCGCAGCTGGTGAAACTCCTAAAGATGTTCCTACGCAGTCAGGCGGACTTACCGCTCATCGGGATTGTCGCGGGAGCTTTTGTTGTGCTTGCGTTCTGCGCCCGCAGCGGAAAAGACATTTAGTCTCGAAAACGCTACCTATTCCAGCCGGAATGCCCTTCGCCGTAATAGAGGGCGGCATCTTCGGGGCCAAAGTCGTCGGCCACGGTATCGCGCGGAGAAAGCCACCCGCGCATTTTCTTGATGCGTGCCTTGCGAGCCTCGGCAGCTTTGGCTGCTGCGGGGGCTGCGGCAGGAGTCGTGGCAAAATCCGCGCCAGTTTCATTGTGCTTTTCGTCAAGTGAATCGGCCATACATTAAAAAGATAGTTTAATCTCCCTCGAAAAAGATTATTTTAAAGGTATGAGCGCAAAAATTCGTAACACCTTTTCTGCGGCGATGTTCGCCGTCACGGCTACCACCTCCGCCGCGCTAGCCCCGGCAGGCTACGCACAAACGGTGTCCGACACCGTCTCGTTCGTGAACTTCGAGAACCGCGAAGTCGGCGTGTACGGCAATGCAGAAGCCAAGGAAGACTTCAAGCGCAACGATTACGACAAAAGCTGGTGGTACGCCATGGACAAGAACAATGGCGAAAACTCCAAGGTCGTATACGACGGCGAGGAACACGGCAATGTACTGCAGCTCAAGTACCCCAAGGGCTGCGTAGGCCCGAACGACAACGACACGCCCGCCTGCGCCGGGCAAATCATCCAGCCGCTCGTGAAAACCGCCGACACCATGTGGAGCGCCTACGACATATTTTTTGAAGACGGGTTCGAGTTCCAGCTGGGCGGCAAGCTCCCCGGCCTATGCGGCGGCAAGTGCTACACCGGCAACGCCATGCCCGAAACCGGCGACGGTTGGAGTGCACGCATCATGTGGCGCAAAGACGGCAACGCCGTGCAGCTCATCTACTTTATGGGGCAAGAGTCCGTATATGGCGACGACTTCAAGTGGGACTTGAACGGCACCATCCCGCAAAAACAGTTCACCACCGGCACCTGGCACCGTATTGTAAACAAAGTAAGCATGAACACCATCGCCTCTCCCGGCAACGGCGACAAGAACGGCCGCGTGCAGACATGGTTTGACGGAGAACTCGCGCTCGATGTAGATACGCTCAGGCTCCGCGACTACGACACCGTGAAAGTCGACAAGTTCTACCTCTCCACCTTCCACGGCGGAAGCAGCGCCGAATGGGCCCCCACCCACGACTGCTTTATCCGCTACGACAATTTCACCGTATCGACGGATTCCATCGCGGTAAAGGCGGGCGCACCGGACACAACCGCCCCGGGCACCGACCGCATTGGGGCGCAACGGCAGGACCGCCTAAACGCAACACCCGCCAAGGCATACCGCATTGACGGCAGCCGGGTCGGCGGGAAAAAGGCGAATTATGAAGTGAAAGTCGGAAGATAGGTTACACGATTTTTGATTACTTCGCATAGCCCACGGGGTTGTTCAGCAAGGGCACCTTCGAAGGTGAAAATTGTGGGCAGGGTCCCGAACGGATTATGCTGCGGACACAGAACCGCGCCACAGTCGCCCCCGTTGAAACCTACCGCATCGACGGCACCTTTGTCAGCCGCAAAAATACCCTCCCCGACGCCGCCACGCACCAGCTCAAGAACGGGAAACGGGTGAAAGTTGGGAGGTAGGGATGAGCTACCGAGATTTCCTCGGTAACTTATTCTTTTTCCCATGTTGCAAATAGTAAAAGTTTTTCTGGGCTTCAATTTCGGCACGGAGTTCCTCGTCTGTAGGCATGTAGGTTTTGTATTTGGCGGCAAATAGCCGGTTATTTCCGTGAAGCACCGAATAACGCGCAATGCTATCGTCCGTATCAGCGCATATCAAAATGCCAATAGTCGGATTGTCGCCTTTCCCGCGTTTTAATTCATCGTACATGCGAACATACATATCCATTTGGCCGACATCCTGATGCGTGACCTTTGTCGTTTTCAAGTCAACAAGTACGAAAGATTTCAAAAGATAATTGTAGAACACCAGGTCGATGTAGTAATCCTCTTTTTCTGTATGGATATGTTGCTGTCG
>NZ_CALEFV010000136.1 GCF_937877005.1 uncultured Fibrobacter sp.
AGGTTACCGGGAAAACCGACATCCAAGTGACGCATGTTCGGAATGCGAAGCCTTCCCAGATGATAGGCCACATCTCCTGCACGCGAGCCATCGTAATACAGGGCACTGCTAAAATCCTTCTGTCCCGAAATACCGGGCATCTGGCTCAAGTGTTCCGTAACATCGAAACGCATGCCAGCCGCATCTTCAAGCTTGTCCAGGTTCACCTTGCGTTCAAAAGTCCACTGGGCCTTGTCCCCGCCGCCACCAATCACGGTGCTTGTCCCCAGATTACGGACATCGGCAGTAGTCTGCATCGTAATGACCATGTCAAAAAGGTCGGCAAAATCCTGCAGTTCCACGAGAACGCTATCAAAACCCGGCTTCTTGAAAATAAGCGAGGCATTCTTGGAATCTACCGTAAGCTCAAAACGACCATCGGAATCCGTCTCTCCCAGTTTCTTTCCCGAGACATAAGTAATCTCGGCATCCCTGATCGGGAGGTCCGATTCGGATTCAAGCACCACACCCACAATCAATGTCGGAGTCGCGGCAAACAGAGCCGTTGCAAAAAGCACCAAAAAGACAAACAGGGATCGAACTCTCATATTTTTAAAATAGAAAAAAGAATGTTCTATATTTCGGACATGCTCGACATTTTTCTAGTTCAAATGGAAGTTGCGCCGAACGACAAGGCCAAAAACTTCGAGACGGTCCGCAGAGTCACCGCAGACATCCAATGTGACGGCAAGGTCGGAGGACTCATCGTGCTTCCCGAAATGTTCGCCACAGGTTACCTTCCCCTGCATCCCGAAAGTGCCGCCGAGGATTTTTCTTCGCGGGATTCCGGCGAGACCGCGAACTTTTTGAGCGACCTGGCCAATCGCACGGGTTATTCCGTCCTAGGAGCCGGAATCGCCATTCGCGATGGGAAACTATTGAACCATAGCAGCGTTTTTCAACCCGGCAATCCGAACGAATTCGCTGGCTACGACAAGCGGCACCCCTTCTTTATGGAGCAGCCCAAGTTCGCTGCCGGAACGGATGTTAATTTATTTAAAATTTCCCATTGGAAAGTTGCAGCGACCATCTGCTTTGACCTGCGCTTCCCGGAACTCTACCGAGACGCCGTCAAGGCAGGGGCAAAACTCATCACGGTTCAAGCCGCATGGCCCGCCGTCCGAATAGAGCACTGGAAAACCTTGCTACAGGCACGCGCCATAGAGGACCAGGTCTACATCGCTGCAGTCAACTGCACAGGGCACACCTATGGAGGCCGATCCATGATCATAAGCCCGCAAGGCGAAATTATGGAAATGGCCGACGAGAATTCGAGCGTCCTTGTCAAAACGCGAATTTTTTCTGTTCCACAGCAGGAATACCGTCAAAAATTTCCCGTCCTAAATGGAATAGTCCAAACGGGATTGATTTAAATCACGTTTTCCTTTTTTTCACTTTTTTGGGCAATTCACTAACTATCAACAAGTTAGGCTCATTTTGCCAAATATGTCAAAAATATTACCTTTTTTTTTGACATTGCAATGTCAAAAATAAAATGTATCTTTCTTTTAAAAAGGGACACATCTCTTACCAAGAGGTAATACATGTCATCTACAACCAGACTCCAGTATGCAAAGGCGTTAATCAAGGCGGGCATTACGCGCGAATTGGTCCTGAAGATTACAGCAATCTCTGGCTACCAGTATTCGCAAATCCAAAGAGAACTAGCCGCCTAAAGGATCCGCATCCTTGCAAATGGTGTTAATTATATCAGCACAGCCTGCCACTCAGAACGAGGAACGACAGGCTGTGCTTTCTTGTTGCTATAGGGATGGGTCCCTGCTACTAAGTGGCAAGGACGGCAAAAAACCAGCCAAATTCTACCTCAATCCGGGAGACAGGTTCCCCTGGGACCAGTTCCTCCCCAAAATGCTCGTAAATTGGCAACTGAGCGATTACAAGGATATCCCAAAAGAATTCAAACCGCAAAAAAGGATTCCCGACTTCGTCATCGAGGGTTTGCTCAAAGAGCCCCTCGAAAATCAACTCAAAATCCTTGCCACCCTTAGAAGTCAAGGGTTCTTTTCTGCACTACCAAGTAGAAGATAGGATTTGATGATGGACAATAAATATTTTTAAATTATCAATCATCCATCATCAATTATCAATTAGGTAAATGCTTTCCGATATTTCTACCAAGCGCTGGTTCATGGGCAAAGGAAAGCCGGTGCAAGAAATCGTCATCGTAGACGAAACCCATGTCCAAAATGTAACCCTCCAGATTCTACAAGTAAAGTTTCAGGACGGGACAAGCGACCTTTATGCAAATGTTACCGACGAAACCAGAATAGGAGAACTCCTTGCAGCCGGCTTCGAAGGATACATCGGCAACGATGCCTTCGAATTCTCTCGCACTGCACTTTTTCCTGCCAGTTTGCCACTATCGCAAGCGCGGCCCCTCGCCGCCGAACAGAGCAATTCCGCTTTCTGCCTGCAAGGCCAATTTTTCTTCAAGCTCTTCAGACGTCTGCAGGCGGGCCCACATCCCGAACAGGAAACGATGCTGCATCTGAACAAGTCCTCGTTCGACAAGGTTCCGCAACTTTACGGCTATGTCAACTACAAGGACAGAAACGGGAATTCCTACGCCATCGGGATTCTCGAAAGTCATGTTCCTGACGCGCAAAACGCCTGGGATATCTTCACATCCTGCGACGATATCGAATTTCTGAAAAAATGCGCCTTTGAACTCGGCAAGACAACCGCCCAAATGCACGAAGCTCTGAGAGATTTACCAGGATGCCGCATTCAGGCAGAAGAGGTTCCCTTCGAAAAGCTAATTGGACTCTTGAAGGCGAACGGTCGCACGGATCTGGTACCGCGCATCGAGTCGCTGGAAAAAGCACATTGCTGCGAAAGCACCCATGCCACCCCCAACATGCTTCAGGCACAGCGCATCCATGGAGACTACCACCTAGGACAGGTACTCTGGAACGGCAAAAACTTTACCATCCTGGATTTCGAGGGCGAACCGACCCGATCGCTAGAATACAGACGCCGTCTGCGTTCCCCCGCAACAGACATAGCTGGCATGCTCCGCAGCTTCGCCTATGCAAGTGCAGTCCAAAATGCGCAAGACATGTCTTTCGAACAAATCACCGCCAATGCATTCTTGCAGGGCTACAGCGAAGTCACCGGAATCAACAGTGCCGCTCTTAAAGAAATAGCCCAGCCGTTCATTCTCGGTAAGGCCATCTACGAAGCTTGTTACGAACTGGAATATAGACCCGACTGGTTCTGGATTCCAGAGCAGGCTTTAAAAAACGAGCTTTAAAGAATCAGCATCCCGTCGCCGTAGCTAAAGAGCTTCATCCTGTTCTCTACCGCCATTTTGTAGGCTTCAAGCGTATTTTCGCGGCCGTAGAACGCAGATACCAGCAAAATGAGGGAGCTTTTCGGCCAGTGGAAATTGGTCAAGAGGCCGTCCACAATCTTGTAGCGGTAACCGGGGTAAAAGAACGCATGGGTCACGCCCGATTGCGCCTTCACGATTCCGTTCGCATCAGCGATCGTCTCGACGACACGCGTACTCGTAGTACCCACGGTAACGATGCGGCCACCTTCGCGTTTTGCCTTGTTGATAATCTCGGCGTTTTCCTTGGTGAGTTCGTAATGTTCGCCATGCATCTTGTGCTGGGTGAAGTCTTCAACCGAAATATTCTGGAATGTACCCGGGCCTACATGCAGCGTGACTTCGGCAACATACACACCCTTCGCCTTGAGGGCTTCGAGCATTTCTTCGCTAAAGTGGAGGCTCGCCGTCGGAGCGGCTACTGCGCCCGAATACTTCGCAAATATTGTCTGATACGCCTTCTTGTCATCTTCGTCATCGGGGCGGTCGATATAGGGCGGCAGCGGCACGTGGCCTTCACGGTTCATCACCGCTTCGAGTTCCACAGGCGTCACCGCAAAACGCAACACCCGGGCACCGTCTTCCTTGATGTCTTCGACGATCGTCTTGACACCCGCAATATCGAGTTCGCGCCCAATCTTGAAAGCCTTGCCCGGACGCACCTGCGCCTCGTAGCGGGCGGAGCCGTCTTCGGCCGGGATTAAGGCCTGAACTAGGAGCGTTTCGACTTCGCCGCCGTGCATTGTATGACCATACAAACGGGCAGGAATCACCTTCGTGTTATTCACGACCAGGCAATCGCCCGGCTTGAACAAGTCCACAATTTCAGGAGCCTTCATGATACGGCGTTCGCCGCCATCTTTCGGGCAATGCAGAATGCGGGTTTTTCCCTTGCCCGCCGTGCGGCTGGCAATCAGTTCCTTGGGGAACTCAAAATTATAGTCAGAAAGATTGTGCGATTCCATTTTAGCGGTCCATTTCGGACAAAGCGTCTTTCAGTTTCTGCTTGACGGTTTCCTTTAGCGAAGCCGGTTTCATTATACGGACATCCGTGGCAACGCCCATAAGCCAAGAGACAAAGTCCGGCGTGATACGGAGTTTCATGTCCACAATCATATTCTTGTTCTTGTCGTAACGCTTTGAAATGGCGGGATTGAAGTGGGAGCGTTCGAATTGCGTCTGCAGCCACCTGTTTCGAATTTCAAGCGTAACATCTTCGGGTTTGCCACTCCCCGTGTACTTACCGAATGCGAACTTGTAATGCGTTGCCGCGTCAAAATTAAACTTCGGTACAGCATGGTTTGTTTCCTGCACATTCTTGATCTGCTCGAACAGGTAGTTCTTGAAGACCTGATTTCCCTTGTCGTCTTCTTCGCCGGCAATCAGGTACAGCGTATCCATTCGCATGATCACCTTGACGGGGTTCACTTCCTTATTTTCTTCAACGATAGCAGAATGATCTGTCGCATGACAATACTGAATCTTGACAGCAAAGCCTTCGTGAATGGCCTTGAGGACCTTGTTGACATGAGTCGAATTCAGCTTATCGTCGCTGAACGGACCATAATCCAACACATAATCCGGGTCAGTCGAAATTGCTTCGGGCTTGAAATCATCGGGATCGGTCATCTGCATCGTCTTGATGACCTTGTCCAAAATCTTGCCCGTCTTGATATCCGGAGCAGATGTCACCGAAAGGTTCTTCTTGACCTTCTCCAGTTGCTTCACGACTTCCTGATTGAAGTTGAATTCCTTTTCGGTCTGAATGACATAAAAGGTTTC
The DNA here is from genome assembly GCF_937877005.1 of uncultured Fibrobacter sp. GTDB lineage: Bacteria > Fibrobacterota > Fibrobacteria > Fibrobacterales > Fibrobacteraceae > Fibrobacter. Next base: position 5,174 of record NZ_CALEFV010000136.1, read on the forward strand.
TCCGCCTTCCTTAAATTTACGTAAGCCGCAATTTTCATTGCCAATGACTTCCAGATGCCTAAAAATAGTGCGTGTTCCACACCCCATCAGATTGGCAAGCTCGCTAACCGTCGTCTTGACCTTGAGCTTATTCTTGATTGCATTTATTTTTTCGTAGCCCGATGCCATTGTTCAAATCTCCTTTATACTATCTAAGCCTTAAACGGTTTTCGACAAGCCTGGTCTTTATCTTTGCGATTGCGACCAGGAGTGCACCATGTTTCTGGATTGGCGAAAAGACATGCCCCTCCAGTAAAAATTTTTTGTTCGCATAAGATACGCGAATGTTCGTTCCCTTGAACCTAGAATTCAACGCTAGGTCAGCCTCCAGTTCACGGCAGGTCCTTATAATCTCGGGTGATTCCTCGGGCACAATGCTGATGCTACAGGAAAGATCGATAACCCCCGGAATCTCGGCAATACGGCTTTCGATTTCCTTGGAATAGAACTCTTCCTGACAGCAGGCATTAACCTGAACCTTTCCCCCGCGCACCTGTACGCTATAATCGAAAAGATGGTGCGCGGGATTTTCGAGAAGGACATAAATAGCCTTCTCTATCTGCGTATCCGTCACGTAGGGTTCCGCCTGAATCCGCATAAAGTTGACACACCCACGAACCTTGGGAATCCCGTTAACGCAAGCTTCCAGATTGCGTTTCAGGGAAAGGTTCTTGACAGACCCCTTCAGATACACGATTCCCTGTCCGACTTCGATAGACATCTGGCCAGATTCATCCGGGAAAAGCTGACGGATCTTATTTTCGACTGTCGCCAGCAATCTATCATTCGGCAGATTCTGTGCCAAAGGAGGACGCGTAATAAAGACAAGCGTATTGTCCTTCAACAACACTGCAAGCTTATCCTTTTCGCCATCATTCACCAGGCCCACAGCGACACCAAACTGATTGCGGATAGCGTGATAGACCGGGTCACCAATCAGGACCTCACCACACTGAGCCGGCAAAAGACGATAACCACCAGGAGCATCTTCGTTCTCTATCACAACCTTCGGCAATTCCAATTTCTGCTCCGCCCCGCCATCGTAAGTGACAACCAGGACTTCCTTTTCCGGGCCCATAAAGATGCTCTTGACCAGAGCCGGCTTAGGGGCACCCTTGAAATAGACCCAGTTACCGGGAACAATGCGATTGTAACCGTAAATCTTGGCATAATCCTGATTGACGAACTCTCGCCTACAAAAATCGAACTCGCTCGAAATAGCAACAAATAGCGTTCCGCAGGCATCGCAACTGCAAAGCAAGGGAATTCGCGGATCCATTCCCCCATAGGTCGAATAGACCTCCCGGGCAAATACGCCGTGTTCCGTCACTTTCTTGCAGCAACGACAGAACAACTTCTGGGTATAAAGTCTATGAGGAAACTGAGAACGCATGTATTAGTGTGGAGTGTGAGGTGTAGGGTGTGGAGTGTGGAATGGGGAAATCATTACACACTACACATTACACACTTCTCATTATTTCATCAGCGGCATTGCGACGTCGATGCGGCGGAGCACTTCTTCCTTGCCGATGATTTCGAACATTTCCCAGAGGCCGGGGCCAGCGGTAACGCCAGACACAGCGAGACGCGGAGCACCGACGAGTTCGCCGACCTTGTGGCCGCAGCGTTCGGCGAGGTCATAGAATCCCTTCTCGATGACTGGCGTCTTGAAGTCTTCGATGGAGGCGAGCATGTCGCGCACGAGGGTCGCCACTTCTTTGGAGCCTTCGCCGAAGTGCTTCTTGGCACCCTTCTCGTCGTAAGTCGTCGGGGCAACAAAGAAGTACACGGCCATATCGGCCAGGTCCTGCACAAAGTGGGCACGGGGCTTCAGCTGCTTCACGATTTCGTCGAGGCGTTCCTCAGGTTCCTTCGAGAGGTCGATACCCTTCGCAGCCAAGCCTTCCTTCATGATACCCTTGAGGAAAGCGTCATCGCACAGGTGGATGTGCTGGCCGTTCATCCACTGCAGTTTCTTTTCGTCGAAGCTCGCGGACTTCGGGTTGATGCGTTCCAGCGTGAAGCTTTCCACCATTTCCTTGATGGTCATGACTTCGCGGTCGTCGCCCGGGTTCCAGCCGAGGAGAGCGAGGTAGTTCACGAGAGTCTCCGGCAAGTAGCCGAGGTCGCGGAAATCGCCCACGGAGGCGGCTCCCTTGCGCTTAGAAAGCTTACCGCCGTTCTTATCGAGAATCACCGGCAGATGGCACCATACGGGCGGCTGCCAGCCGAACGCCTTGTACAAGAGTTCGTGCTTGGGCGTAGAGCTAATCCATTCGTCGCCGCGGAGCACGTGGGTCGTACCCATCAGGTGGTCGTCCACGACGCTTGCAAAGTGGTAAGTCGGGTAACCATCGCGCTTGATAAGCACCAGGTCGTCCAGAAGTTCGTTCTGGTAGCTGATGTGGCCGCGGATCATGTCGTCGAATTCCGTGACGCCCGTTTCGGGCACCTTGAAGCGGATCACCGCCTTCTCGCCGGCTGCAATGCGGGCCTCGGCTTCTTCGCGGCTAATGTTACGGCAATGGCGGTCGTATCCCGTAACCGGCACGTGGGACTTTTCCTGTTCGGCGCGGACTTCCTGCAGGCGCTCTTCGGTGCAGAAGCAGTAGTAGGCACAGCCCGCGTCCAAGAGTTTCTTGATTTCGCGGTGGTAGATGTCCAGACGCTCGCTCTGGAAGTACGGGCCGCAGTCGCCTTCGCAACCCGGACCTTCGTCCCACTGGAGCCCCAGCCACTTGAGGTCGCGCATCAGGTCGTGCAGAGCCGTTTCGTTGTAACGCTTACGGTCGGTATCCTCGATTCGCAGGTAGAACGTGCCGCCCATGTGTTTTGCAAAAAAGTAGTTGTAAATAGCGGTACGCGCACCGCCCACATGCAAATAGCCCGTAGGACTCGGGGCAAAACGGACGCGGACAGGAGACTTACCGGAATTGCAGTTTTCGCACATAATGTGTTTTACCTTTATTTAACTTTTAGTCATTTTTCGTCAATGAATATAGAAAATCGGTGGAGCCGCCGATCAGAGGTCTGTGGATTTCTTGGCAGAAAGTCCCTGCAACCAAAAAGTCAGCGCAAGAAGTCCCGCAATTCCGACATAAAAAGCCCCTTTTACGCAAAGGTTCGGTTCATAAACGAAGTTGACAACATAATCTACGGCAACAAGCGACACAATCCAAAGCCCCTGTATCCAAAGGGCTTTTTTATACGGCCAGTAACCCATCTTTTTTAGGTACAAGTTCATCCAGATACACTGCACCACTTGATAGGCCATCGAAGAAACCGCCGCCCCGGCAATTCCAAGAACAGGAATCAGGAGCCGGTTCAGCGCAATCGCCAATACAAGAGACACCGCGTTCATCAAAAGCATAAAACGGCTTTTCCCAAGGCCATTGATGATTGCCCCCGACAACCCAAAGAAACCGTTCACCAAGTTTCCGATAATCAATATCCCAAGTACCGCAACAGGGTTATTCCCCGTCACAAAGGACTTGCCCGCAATCATCATCGTCTGCTCCGGAAACAGCACGATAAAATAACCAATAGCCAGTTGAATCAGGGTCACCATCGAAACGCAATAGGAGTAAACCGGCTTCAGGTCCGAACCGAGGCGGTCCCTGGACATTCCCGCCACCACCGGCTGCAAAATGGGATTGTAGCTTTGCCGAATCGTCTTGAGCCCGTTCGAAATCGTCACCATCACCGCATAAACACCGGCCGCTTCGGGGCCCAAAAGGGCAAGGACCATCCACAAGTCAACGCGAAGCAAAAATGTCGAAACGACTTCCGAAAAGCCCAGGGGCAACGAGAAATCCAGCATTTCGCGAGGAACGCGTTTTTTTATGAACCAGCGAATTTGGGGAAATTGGCGGTTAATTAGAACAAAGTAAGAAACAACCCCGAGTATGTTCGCCACAAAGAACCCCGTCGGTAGCGCCAACTTGTCATTGAATCCGCAGAAATGCAACACAATCGCAATCAACGGCGCCAACGTCATGACGGCAAAGTCATTGATAAAAATTTTGTATTGCGGATGCCTATTTCCTTCCGACGCTCCGGCAAACATATTGAGCATCGTGTAGGGTAGCACCGAAAGGCCGTACAGCGAAATTTCCAGCGAAGAAAGCATCGCAAGGCCCGACGATACCCGTTGCAAATTGAAGAAGGAACCAAACCAAATCAGAAGGGAAAAGCCCAGCGCGATCGTAACGGCCACCCAAAACGACTCCACCAGGCCTTCATGGGCTGGGCGCCCCTGCACCTTATTCTGCGGCAAATAGCGATGCAGGCCCTTATCCAGGCCAAGGACTGCCACGCGACAAAGGGTCAGCACGAACAACTGCGTCGAAATGTAAATGCCAAAAATTTCCTTTCCAAAGATGCGAGCAACGACTATCATGAGAACGGGGGCAACCACCTTGAGGACTGTCCCCACAATCGTGAAAAGCGTACTTTTTACCAGGAATTTTTGATCGTTCTGGATTGAAGAACTCATTGCGTTCTGCCTTGCCATTAGCAAATTTCATTCCATCTTTTCTGAAACGCCGACACAAACCGGAACAACCTCGGGAACTGGCGATAGGTAAAAAACATGGGGAACTTATTTTCCCTGTCAAGGGGCTCGGTCGCCCCGTAGAAGGAATTCTTGGCGTTATAAATCATCTGCAATTCCTGTTCGCTGATTCGCCCACGTCTCTTGATATCTTCGAAGAAGTCCTTTTTCATCAGGGGATGGGGCTCCGTTTTTCCGTCGATACCTGATCCAAAGAAGTGGATGATTTTCGCAGAGCACAGCAACGGGAAAATCACCTTGACGCGGTACAGATGATTGTAGGCCTCGCGAACCTGGCAATTCCATTCGCCAGGCAATTCCTTCATCGGAAAACCCAGCAGGCGATTGCACTCGTTGAACGAAATTTGGTCCGTGTAAATGCCCTTGGACGTACAGTAGCGATACAGTTCATTCCACATCTCGAAAAATTCCCGAGAGCGATCACTGTCCCGCACAAAAATCACGCCGCTGTTAAAATAAAGGTCAGCTAGGGACAGCGTAAATCCAAGGATTTTCTTCTGCAGATTCATCCGTTTATGCTTGACATGGTACCGGTCACTCTCCCGGCCATGCAAATCCGTTACGGCGGCAATATCGCAATCGTCTGCGACCTTTATATTTAAAGGGGCGGCAATCGCCGTATCGCCATCGATATAGACAAAGTCGCCATCGACCCAATGGCGCATACTTGTTTTCAGCATCCGAGAACGGACCATACACGAAGTTCCTTCGTCAAAAGGGATTACCCGGTATTCATCTACCAAGTCCCTGATTTTGGAACGGAACCCCACCAAGTTGGAATCCGTCTTGTCATCCACCAGAAGCGACACAAACGCCCCTGGATTATGATGCCGCAGCGAGAGCATCGAGACAAGAGTCTGCTCGTAATAAATATCAGATTCTTGGCTCACTAGGCTATAAAGAAACTTGACCATAAAACACCTCTTTCCTGTCTTAAAAAAAGACAAAATCTTTCACTGTTTAGATTCATTTTTTTTCATGCTATTTTTGTGTTATTTTTGTTATACTGCAAGCGGGGCCCGTTCATTTTCGCCCTTTTGGGATGAATCACCCAAAATTTTTTTTATTGGTTACTTAAAGTTCCACTAAGTTTTTTACAAAGAAAAATTAACGAACGATTTTTTTTGTTCCATATTTTTTCATGGAAAAGAAAAAACTTAAACGAACAGTAATTCTCGCCTTGGCTTTGGCAACTTCAGCCATAGCCTAGGAAAAAAAACACGAAGTACTTTCGGACTCCCTGCACATCCCAAAAAACTTCGAAAATTTCAACAATTTTCAAATTGACAAGTGGGGCCCCGTCACTTACAATGGCGAAGGGATATGCGACATTTTGGATCTCTACCATAGCAGCGTCGCGCAAGGACTCGGATACTCCACCGTCGTAGATTACAAATACAAGCGCAGAGATATTATCGAAAAAGAAATTACAAAGAAGCGCATCGTGGAAATCATAAAGGAACCTCTTCCCAAACCCGATACCATTATTGTTCCCGTACCTGTACCGGCAGAACCCCAAAAGAAATGCTGCATCACTTATTGTTGCTGCGATAACTAGGGAGGACAACATGAAGAAATTTATCGTATTACTCATTTGCGCCTTTGCAGCATTCATTTTCGAAGGTTGCGCACCCCGTAACTACACAACCAGCGAGCCCGGTACATAAGCCGAGGTCCAAGGCCAAAATCAAGAACAAGCCCGTACAAAAAACCAAGACAGCCGTTGTCACTAAAAAATCGACCGACTACAGCATCGTTACAGATAACATGTACCCGATTCCCAAGGCTCTGGATGTAGACAACGACATGACGACTGTCTCTTTGACCCCGGTCGCCTACACCGACCAAAACACTGCAACGAAGTCTACTTCTTCAGTGCCGTCGTGACGCCCGCCTCGGGTTACCATAGCCTCGTGGACATCTCGATGTCCGAAACCAAGGTCGAAGGCGGCTACTCGTGCAAGTACTTCGGTTCGGCAGTCGTTTACCAGGTCAAACCGAATCCGTTCATGAAGACCACCATCAAATACGAGGATGTGGTACAGAAAATCGTACCGGAGTAATCCGAATACAAGAACAACATTTTCTATTTTGGGAGGCATAAACTGAAACCGCCTCCTTTTTTTTAGGAATACTTATGGAAACTTTAAATTCCATCTTAGATGCTATTGACGGCTACGTGTGGGGAGTGCCCCTGATTGTCTTTATCCTCTTTGTAGGATTCCTGCTCACTATCCGCCTCGGCTGCATGCAAGTTCTGAACTTGCCCAACGCACTGCGTTACATGCTCCACAACGAAAAAGGCGGCGAAGGCGAAGTTTCGAGCTTTGGCGCTCTCTGCACAGCCCTTGCAGCCACAATCGGCACGGGTAACATCGTGGGCGTCGCCACCGCTATCGGTACCGGTGGCCCGGGTGCCCTCTTCTGGATGGAAGTGGCCGCATTCCTCGGTATGGCCACCAAGTATGCCGAAGGCCTGCTCGCCGTCAAGTACCGCACTATCGGCAAAGACGGCAAGGTATTGGGAGGCCCGTTCTACTACATCGAAACTGGCATCAAGGAACGCTTTGGCTGGAACATGAAATGGCTCGCTGTCATATTTGCCGTATTCGGCATTGGCGCGGGTCTCCTTGGCATTGGCACCATCACTCAGGTGAACGGTATCACCAGCGCCATGGCCCGCCTCACCCCGAACGCCCCTGAATTCATTAACCTCGGTGGCAATTCCATTTCTTGGACCACCGCCATCGCAGGCCTTTTGGTTACCATTTTCGCCGCAACCGTTATCATCGGCGGCTTAAAGCGCATCGCAAAAGTTTCGACCTACATTGTCCCAATTATGGCGATTATCTACATTCTCGCCTGCATGCTCTTGCTGCTTTTGAACTTCGCCCAGATTCCGCTGGCTATCCAGACAATCGTGCAAGCCGCATTCAACCCGAGCGCCATTACCGGCGGTGCCGTCGGCACCATCTTTATCGCGATGCAGAAGGGTATCGCCCGCGGCATCTTCAGTAACGAAGCGGGCCTCGGTTCTGCCCCAATTGCAGCGGCAGCCGCCAAGACCAAGGAACCGGTTCGTCAGGGTCTCGTCTGCATGACCGGCACCTTCTTCGACACCATTATCATTTGTACCATGACTGGCCTTGCCATCGTGGTTTCAGGCGCATGGGACCCGAAGCTCGGTCTCGAAGGCGTGAATATCACCATGGAAGCGTTCTCCCGCGGACTTGCCATCGTTCCGGCCGGTTCTGTCATCGCACCGTTCTTCCTCGCCATCGCCTTGGTGTTCTTCGCGTTCACCACGATTCTTGGCTGGGCATACTATTCCGAAAAGTGCCTGCAGTACCTGATGGGCGGCAAGAACGAAAAGGCCACCCTGATTTACCGCTGGGTCTACATCGCGGCAATCTTTATCGGCCCGTACCTCACGGTAAGTGCCGTATGGACTAGCGCCGACATCTTCAACGGCCTGATGGCATTCCCGAACCTGGTCGCACTGATTCTCTTGAGCGGAATTGTCTCGAAAGAAACCAAGGATTACCTTGAACGCCTCCACAACGGCCACGTGGGCGACTAATTGATAATTGATAATTGATAATTGATGATTAATATTAGATTTTCGGTATGTGTGAAGCAAACTTGATTGGTAAATTTGCAGCGGTGCTCCCGGCGGGGGGACTCGGCAAGCGCATGGGCGGGAACATTCCCAAGCAGCTTATGGTTTTGGGCGGCAAGCCCGTTTACCGCTACAGCCTCGAGACATTCCTTTCGATGGATGAAATCGCCGAAGTCGTGATGGCCGTACCCGCCGACTGGAAAGATCATTTCGAGAAGGATTTTTCGCACCCGAAACTGAAAATTGTCGTGGGTGGAGCGGAACGCTGGCAATCCGTCGAAAACGGCGTGAATGCACTCACGAGTGGTGCCGAATATGTTCTGGTACACGACGTGGCGCGCCCGTTCATCAGCAAAGAAATCATCCTTGATGTTTGCAAGACGCTTGTTGAAAAAGGCAGCTGCCTTGTGGCAAAGCCCGCCGTTGACACCATCAAGATTGCAAAAGACGGCTGCGTGCAGCAGACCATCGACCGCAACACCGTATGGATGGCGCAGACCCCGCAAGCGGCCTCGATTGCCTTACTGAAAAAGCTCTACGGGCGCATTGCCGCAGAGCCTTTAAATTTTACCCCCACCGACGAAGCAAGCATCCTCGAATATTTCGGCGAAAGCGTCTACATCGTGAAGGGCAACAACCTGAACGACAAGCTTACGACTCCCGAAGACTTCGAAATCCAGAAACTTCGTTTTCAGGCCTAAAAAGCCGCTTTCCATGGCGAGACAAAACAAAGTTTACTATTTTGCTACAACAAAGAAATCCCATAAGCTAGGAGAGAATATGAAGAAAATTTGGACCCTCATCGCCTGCACGCTGATGGCAGCCTCGGTCTCATTCGCACAGGACGACTTTGATTCGGAATCAACAGACCAAGCAGAAGAACAGGTTGCCGACCAGGCTTCCGAACCTTGGCCTGACGAAGCGGAACAATCAAGCGATGCCGAATCGGAGGAAGATGCCTCTAGCGTCCAATCCGCCAAGCAGAGCAATAATCAGGTTACAAACCAGACCAACATTCAACAAGCAAATCAAGTCTCTATTCAGAACAACTACTACGCACAAGCGAACGAAGCTCCCGCCGAAGAACCTGTCCAGTCCCGCGCAGAGGAGTCCCGTTTCGGTTTCGGTGTACGCGGTGCATTTGATTACGGCATCATGTACGGATTCAGCGAAGAAGACGACGACATGGACGAAACCCCCAAGGGTATCGGTTTCGAATTCGGCGTAGCCGCTCGCATCGACATGATTCCTAACCTCTATTTCACGCCCGAAGTCAACATCGCCTACATCAAGACAAGCCACAAGTTTCTGGAACGTAAACGCGAATATGCCAGCATGGATCTGGAAATTCCGGTACTCATGCGCGGAGTCGTTGCCGAAAAGTTCTACGTGACCGCCGGTCCGCAGTTCATCATCCACCTCTCCGACGATTTCGACCAGGAAGATATCGAACTCGAGTTTGGCCAATTCCCCTTCGAGGAAAATATTGAGCAAGGCGCATTCACCTTCGGCATTGCCGCAGGCGCCGGCTTCAATCTCGTAGACAAGCTCTTTATCGACCTCCGTTTCTATATGGGCCTCATGGAGCTCTTCCCGGATGTAAAATCTGCCGATGATCTCGAAAACCTGCACGACTCCGACCTTTTCTCGTCTCTTGACCTCTCGGGCGCCAAGATGATGAAAATCAAGATTGGTCTGAGCTACTGGTTCATGTAATAAAAATAGGGGGAGGTTATGAGGTCACTGAACAATCTTACGTATAGGGAGTGCGCCCCGGTAGTATCTGCCGAGGCCATGCGCTTCTTGGACAACGACACCAAGAGAATCCGTGCACAACAGTCGACTCAGTCACGTCCTATTTGGGGACTGCAGCTCGATGCCGATTCAGCGGATATTGGAGAAACCCCCATAGAAGCGGGCTACGCCCTGATGAAACAGGCAGGAGCTGCACTCTTCAGACGCGTCTGCGAAATTCTTGGCGAAAACCGCAAGGGGAAAACCGTCGCCGTGATTATCGGTGGCGGCAACAATGGCGGCGACGGGCTTGTTCTTTCGACACTCCTCATCGAAGCGGGTATTTCCTGCATCGTCTTTTCTCTCGCGAAACCGGAAAATTTCAAGGACGAAGCTGCGCTTGCCTATAAAGATTTCAGCTACAATGGCGGCAAGCTCGTTCTTGCCAGCGAACATTTCCCCGAGAAGCCCGACTATGCACTTGTCGTAGACTGCATGCTCGGAAACGGAGCTTCGGGAGAGCTACGTCCCGCATTCGCAAGGGCAGTCATCGCTATCGACGACTGGGGCATTCCCGTACTAGCCGCCGATGCACCCACCGGTTTCGATTCCTCGGGACATCAACGCGGCACTCCCTGCATAGAAGCTTCCGAAACCATGCTGTTCGGCCTGCCACGACTGGACGCCCTGATTCAGGAAGGAGCACGCGTCTTTGGTTCAGTAACCATTGAACCGCTGCAGTATCCCGAAGACCTGATTGACAAAGTCAACAGCAAAGTCTACCTCGCCACCGAAAGCATCATTCCCGCTCTGCTCCCCGACCGCAACGAGTTCGGCGACAAGCGAGTCCAGGGTTGCGCCATGATTATCGCCGGTTCCGAAAACATGACCGGAGCGGCCACCTTGTGCACCAAATCCTGCCTGCGTAGCGGAGCCGGCCTCGTAACGCTCGCTGCCCCCAAGGGGATCCTGCCCATCATGCAATCGAACCTCCTCGAGCCCGTTTTTTGTGGCATCGGAGACAACAGCAGTTTCAAACTTTCCGTCATGCACCTAATGCAGCTACAGGATGCGGCCCGGCACCAGAATGCGATCGCCATCGGCCCAGGCCTCGGTACCGACCTCGAAACTCAGGATGCCATCCGAATGTTCCTCACAGGGCTTTCGACACCGGTTGTCGTCGATGCCGACGCCATCAATGCCTGCGGTTCTGCATTCTTCTGTATGGACGGTAGTCCCGAAAACGCCATCATCACGCCGCACAAGCGCGAATGGGAAAGGAACTTCGGACCACTGCCATCGAACGAGATTTTCTACCCGGAATACCTGCTACAGTTTGCGATTCAGTTCAAGATAACGATTGTTCTGAAGGGCTCCCCCACCTATGTCGCCATTCCCGACGGACGAGTCTACATTGTTCCGGCAAAGAACTCGGGACTCGCCAAGGGCGGTTCCGGAGATATTCTGACAGGAATCATCACGGCACTCCTCTCGCAGGGACTCCCGACCGCCGAAGCCGCCGTACTCGGCGTACTCCTGCACCAGAAAGCCGGCAGACTCACGCGCGAAAAAATGGGAGCATTTGGCATGCTCCCAAGCGATGTAATTGAAATGCTGCCCGCAGCCTTCGGTTGCTAAGGCTGCTAAGTCATGGATTGCCGCGCCCCTTTTAGGGGCTCGCAATGACGTGCTACGCCATTTCCGCCACGAGTTTGTCCATCGCCGCTTCGGATTCGGCGCTGAGCGTCGACTTTACCGTCACCACCGTTTCGGCAAGCGTCACGTTCTTGAGCGTGGCGAGGATTTCGGTCATCTTCTTCGCGGCCATCGGAGCCCATGTCCCGTTCTCGACAACACCCACCTTGCGGTTGGAATAGTTCTTTGCCTTCAGGTGGTTCAGGAAATCTTCCATCACCGGGAAAAGCCCTGCATCGTATGTAGGAGCGGCCACCACCATGCGGTCGTAGCGGAAGGCATCCTCGATGACTTCGGCCATGTCGCTGCGGGCAAGGTCAGAAACCACCACCTTCTCGACACCGGCGGCCTTGAGCTTTTCGGCGAGCAATTCCGCGGCCTTCTTGGTGCCGCCGTAAATCGAGGCATACGCCACCAGCACGCCCTTGTCTTCGGGAGCGTAGCTGCTCCAGGTGTTGTACTTGTCGATGTAGTAGCCGAGATTTTCGGTAAGCACCGGGCCGTGCAGCGGGCAAATCGTCTTGATGTCGAGCGCAGCAGCCTTCTTGAGAACCGCCTGCACCTGGTTGCCGTACTTGCCCACGATGTTGAAATAGTAACGGCGGGCTTCGCATGCCCAGTCGTCCGGATCGGCATCGTACACGCCGAACTTGCCGAACGCATCGGCCGCGAACAGCACCTTTTCGCTCTGTTCGTAGCTGAACAGCACTTCGGGCCAGTGCACCATCGGAGCTCCGATAAACTGCAAGGTGTGCACACCGAGCGAAAGCGTTTCGCCTTCCTTCACGGCCAGCTTCTTGACCGATTCGGGGAGCGCCATGAACTGCGGCAAGAGAGCAAAAGCCTTGGCAGACGCCACAAGCGTCGCCTCCGGGTACTTCGCCACAAAATCAGCAATGCCACCGGCATGGTCCGGTTCCAGGTGGTGAATCACCAAGTAATCCGGTTTGCGCCCAGCGAGAGCGGCTTCCAAGTTGGCAAGCCATTCATTCACCTTGTGGGCATCCACCGTATCGGTCACGGCAATCTTCTCGTCAACAATCACATACGAATTGTAGGCCATACCCTCGGGCACCATGTACTGGCCTTCGAACAAATCCAAGTCGCGGTCATCGACACCGACGTACTTGATGTTATCGCTAAAGTTCTTCATGACAATTCCCTTTTTGGGGAAAATATACAAAAGCCCACTTATGACTTGTAAAATCGGTGGCAAAATTTGTATTATTTAGCCCACCCATCGACGACCCGGGAAAACATCCCGACAGCCGCCAGACGAGAACGGATAAACCTCCGACTTAAAAGGCATAAAAAGGCAATACGATGGACATCAAGATTCTGCAGCAGCCCGACGATGTGACATGCGGGCCAACAAGCCTCCAGGCGGTCTACAACCACCTCGGCTACAAGATTTCTTTAAAGCAACTCATTTCTGAAATTGAATTTTTGGAAGACGGAGGGACGCTAGGCGTATTCCTCGGCATCGACGCGCTCAAGCGCGGGTTCAAGGTCACGCTACACTCCTACAACCTGACGCTCCTGGACCCCACGTGGAGCACGCTCAGCATGCCGGAACTGAAGGCGAAGCTGGAACTTTTGCACAAGGCAAAACACGCGCCCAAGCTCCGCAAGGCCATCGAGGCGTACATCCGCTTCATTGACCTGGGCGGTAAGGTTGCATTCGAGGATTTGCGCGCGGCCATGTTCGAGAAGTACTTCAAGAAGGGCGTGCCCGTGCTCTGCGGGCTTTCAGCCACCTACCTGTACCGCAGCATGCGCGAGTTCACCGGTGCCGATGACAAGTCTGTATTCGACGACATCCACGGCGAGCCCATGGGGCATTTCGTGGTCGTATACGGCATCGACGAAGACAAGCAGTTCATGGTGGCGGACCCCGACGGCACCAATCCGCTCCACAAGACGCCCTATTACAAGGTCGACAAGTTTAGATTAATCCACAGCATATTGCTCGGCGTGATGACCTACGACGGCAACGTGCTCGTTATAGAGAATAAGAAATAAAGATTCCCGGTCATCCCCGTCAAGCGAGGACAGGCGCCGGGAATGACAATTTGAAAAAAAAAATGAAGAAATTAATAGTCGTAAACAACCCCAAGCACTGGAAATTACACGTTCCAGGCATAGACATCATTTCGGCACAGGACTACCTGATATCGAGCAAGTACACAAACGAGCGCAACCTGCGCGTATTCAACCTCTGTCGCGATTACAGCTACCAGAGCAAGGGCTACTACGTGTCGCTCCTGGCCGAAGCCCGCGGGCACAAGGTTATTCCGGGCGTCAAGAATATGCGCGATTTCAAGGCCCCAGCGGTAATCAAGCATATCTCCGACGAAATCGACAACCTGATTCAGAAAAGTTTCCACAAACTCACCGGCACGGAATTCGTACTCTCGATTTATTTTGGGCAGAACGTGAGCCCGCAATACCTGGAACTCTCGCAGGAACTTTACCGCCTGTTCCAGGCCCCGCTCCTGCGCGCGAAATTCGTGTTCAAGCAGAAGTGGTTCATCCAGAGCATCCGCCCGATTTGCGTGGACGAGATTCCCGAATCGCACATGGAATTCGTCGACAAGTTCGCGCAGGAATACTTCGAGAAGGCCCGCTATGCCTCCAGCAAGGAGGAGGATTACCTGTACGATCTCGCCATCCTCACGAACCCGGACGAAGTGGAGCCGCCGAGCAACGCGGAAGCCATACAGCATTTTGTGAAGGCGGCAGAAGATACGGGATTCCGCGTGGAGATGATTACCCGCAAGGACTACCCGCGCGTGGGTGAATTCGATGCGCTGTTTATCCGCGAGACGACGAACGTGAACCACTACACCTACAGTTTCGCACGCCGCGCGCAGTCGCTGGGCATCGCCGTCATCGACGACCCGGACAGCATTTTGCGCTGTTCCAACAAGGTGTACCTGCAAGAACTGATGCAGGCGGCCAAGATTCATTCGCCGAAGACAATTATCGCGCACGCCGAAAACCGCCACACGCTCGCCAAGGAAATCGGGTTCCCGATGGTCATCAAGTCGCCCGATTCGAGTTTTTCGATGGGCGTGAAAAAAGCCACCAACAAGGAAGAACTCGAGCAGATTCTAGACGAGATGTTTGAGCACAGCGACCTGCTTATTGCGCAGGAATTCACGCCGACGGAATTCGACTGGCGCGTGGGCGTACTCGACGGCAAGCCGCTTTACGCCTGCAAGTACCACATGGCGAAGGGCCACTGGCAAATCTACAACTGGGAAAGCGACGACAAGCAGAGCGAAGCGTTCTCGGGCAAGTGCGAAAGCATCCCTATCGAGATGGTGCCGCATGGAATCGTGAAGACGGCGCTCCGCATCTGCAGCCTTATTGGCAACGGGCTCTATGGTGTCGACCTTAAGGAATGGCACGGGCACCCGATTGTCATCGAGGTGAACGACAACCCGAGTATTGACGCGGGCATTGAAGATGGCGTTGGCAAGAGCAAGGTATATCTCGCCGTCATGAGGTCGCTCCGCCACCGCATCGAAGAACGCATGAACGCCGCACAACATAAACTGCAAATGCACGAGAAGGAATGGTTTTAGAGGTATGAGCACGCACCTACGGTGCTTTGAGGTTATTATATGAATTATAAATTGTGGCAACGATACGGCATCGAGATGGAGTACATGATCGTGGACAGGAACACGCTCGACGTGCTCCCGCGTGCCGATGTTCCCCTCGGAAAAGACAAGAACGGAGAACAGCTCTCTGACGTTGAACACGGCCCCATCGGGCTTTCGAACGAACTCGTGAGCCATGTGTTGGAATTCAAGTGCGCAGAACCCGTGGATAGCCTCCACCACTTGGGAAAGACTTTCCACAAGGAAATCGTGAAGGCGAACGAATCGCTCAAGAGCATAAACGCCATGCTTTTGCCGACAGCGGCGCACCCCTTCATGGACCCCGCCGTGATGCAGCTCTGGCCCTACGATTGCCTGGACATTTACGAGACTTACGACCGCATTTTCAACTGCAAGGGACACGGCTGGGCGAACCTGCAGTCTACCCATATAAACCTCTCGTTCAACGGCGACGAGGAATTCGGCAAATTGCACGGGGCAATTCGCGCATTGTTGCCACTGATTCCCGCCGTAGCAGCCTCTAGCCCGTTCCTGGACAGCAAATACTGCGGTTACCTGGACGGACGAATCGAGACCTACCGCCACAACCAGGAAAAAATTCCGAGCATCACGGGCAAGGTGATTCCCGAAGCGGTTTTCACGTACAAGGATTACGAAGAGCAGATTTTCAACCGCGTGAAGGCGGATATCGCGCCGTACGATCCCGACCACCTGCTGAACCACTTCTTCTTGAATAGCCGCGGGGCCATCGCGCGTTTTGACCGCGGGGCCATTGAAATCCGTCTGGTCGATATCCAGGAATGCCCCGATGCAGATATCGCGATTGCCGAATGGGAAGTCGCCGTATTGAAAGGACTTGTCGAAAACAAATTTGCAAATGAGTCGCAAATTCGCGCGCTCGATACGGACGCCCTTGCAAAAATTCTGCTTGCCTCGACACGTTCCGCCGAAAAGACGGTAATCAGTGACCGCAATTTCTTGAAAATTTGGAACATTGACGCCAGCGAAATCACGGCAAGTGAACTCGTGCAACGCATCACCGAGAAAGTCCGCAGCAAGATTTCCGACCACTCGCAGGCACTGCTCGCCAGCATGTTCAAGCGCGGCACGCTCGCCAGCACCCTCGTGAAGAACGTCGGAGCCGACCCCGACCGCGACGATTTCGTGTACGAATACGGCCGTCTCGCCCACTGCCTTGCAGAAAACAAGCTGTACGGAGTAGAAGAGTGATTGGACGAAAGACGTGGTTCGGCAAGCTCACCAACCTTGACGAAAGACGAAAGAAAATCGCCTTTAAGTCCGTTCTGATGCTCACTTGCGAGCATGCGAGCAACAAGTTGCCCGCCGCATTCAAGAAGGCTGTTCCCGCCGAGGTCCTGGAGACGCACCGTGCCTACGATATCGGAGCGTGCGCAGTATTCAGCAAGTTGGTGAAGTTCGCAAAACCCGAATTCTATTGCGAAGGGAAATTTTCGCGCCTGTTCGTCGACCTGAACCGCACCATTACGAACAAGAGCGCGTTCAGCGATTATTACGGGAGGCTTGAAGCCCGCGACAAAGCAAGCGTCGCAAAAATAAAGGCCCAAGCTACCGCCTACTGGATGGAGTATCGCGAGAAAATCAAAAAGTTTGTCGCTAAAAACATAGGGTCGCTTCGACAAGCACAGCGACCTGAAGCGGCCATTGTTCACCTGGGCATTCACAGCTTTACGCCCGTACTGAACGGCAAAACCCGCAATACCGATATCGGAATCCTGTACGACCCGAGCCGCCCTGTCGAACGAAAATACGCGCAGGTCATCAAGAAAGAAATCAATCGGCTGTACCCGCACATGAAGGTGCGTTTCAACTACCCGTACAAGGGCACCTCCGACGGGCTAACCACCACTTTGCGCAAGAAATTCGGCCCCCGCTATGTCGGTATCGAAATCGAGATGAACCAGAAATTCTTTATCTAAAGATGCGCACGCATCGCTCTGGACAGGCATTTTTTCTACATTCCAAACATGGCCGAAAAGACTTTACTATTGCTCGACTCCTACGCGCTTGCGTTCCGCATGTTTTACGCCTATTCGCAGAACCCGCTGAAAAACAGCCAGGGCGAAGAGGTCTCGATGATGCACGGTTACTGGGGTGCGGTGCTCCGCATTTTGGCCCAGCACAAGCCGACGCATTTTGCGATTGCACGCGATGTCGCACACACGAAGACTTTTAGGCACGAACTTTACCCCGACTACAAGGCCAATCGCGGGCCCATGCCCGAAGAGATGGCGGCGCAGATGCCGCTGCTGGGCGAAAGTCTTGAAGCAAGCGGAATCCCGCTCTTGTCGGAGCCGGGATACGAAGCGGACGACGTGATGGCGAGTACCGCCATGGCTGCCGTGGAAGCAGGCTTTGACCACGTGGTCATTCTGAGTAAAGACAAGGATATGTCGCAGATTGTGACCGACAAGATTCACCTTTTTCACCTGACGAAGGGTGCCGACGGTATTGACTTCGGTCCGGAACAGGTGCTCGAAAAATACGGGCTTCCGCCGGAGAAAATCCGCGACTACTTGGCGCTCATGGGTGACGCAAGCGACAACGTTCCCGGCGTCCCGAAGGTGGGTCCGAAAACAGCCATCCAGCTGCTGAACGACTACGGCGACATGGACAACCTGTACGCGAATCTCGACAAGATTACCAAGAAGGGCCTGCACGACAATTTGGCGAACAACCGCGAAAAGGCTTTCCTCAGCCGCGAACTGGTGACGCTTCAGACCAAGCGCGCCTTTAGCGGAAACTTGGACGCCCTCGAATACAACGGCCTGCACGTAGACACCTTGGCGCAGATGTTCAAGGATCACGAAATCAACAGCCTGTTGCGTTTACTCGAGAAAGTTCCGAGCAAGGCGGGATTCGTGCGAGAAGGTTCTGATGGCGTGGAAGGCGTCGATAATTCAACGGACGCAGAAGTGGAACGCGCAGATTTTGCAGTCGATGTTCCGCCGCCGTACATTTGCGTTGATACCGATGAAGTCTTCGAGCAGATGAAGGCAGAATTTTCCGCATCGTCGCTCATTGGCGTGGATACCGAAACCGACGGCCTTGACCCGATGCAGTGCAACCTGGTAGGGCTTTGCCTGGCCGCTGCCGACAATGAAGGCAACGTGGCGAAGGGCTACTACATTCCGCTTGGACATTCCGACGAAATCGGGTTCCCGCTGCCGACAGGCCCGAAAGGCAATTTCGACTTCAACAAGGCCGCGAACTGGTTCAAGGAATTTTTCGCCGACAATACACCTGTCGCTGAAAATGATGGCGCCGACGGCGCAGTTTCAAGACGCGCTTTTGTTTTCCATAACGCAAAATTCGACCTGCACGTTCTCGCCCGCGCTTTCAAGATTCCGCAATCCGTTATCGACAACGCGAACCTCATCGACACGCTGATTGCTGCCTGGATGCTTTCGCCGGGGCAATCTGGCCTCGGGCTCGACAACCAGGTGATGCAGCGCCTACAGCACGAGATGATTCCCATCGAGAATCTCATCGGGCGCGGCAAGAACCAGATTACGTTTAACCGCGCGCCCATCAAGGACGCCACCGAATACGGCGCCGAAGATGCAGTCTACACGCTCCGCCTTTGGAAACCGCTCAAGCAGGAACTCGAAAAGCTTGACTACATGAAATATTTCTTTGAGCAGGAAATGCCGCTGCTGAAAGTATTGTACCAGATGGAATCCGTGGGAGTGGCGATTGATGTTCCGGCCCTCAAGACGCTGGAGCAGGAACTTGCACGCCGCATCGAGAATCTGGAAAAAGAAATCTGCGACATGGCAGGCGTGGAATTCAACATCGGTTCCCCGAAGCAACTGGGCGACGTGCTTTTCGATACGCTCGGCCTCCCCGAAATCAAGAAGCGCAGTACCGACGCCGTCGTTCTCGAAGAACTCAGCTTCAAGGCGCCGCACCCGATTGTCTTTGCCGTCATCGAGTACCGCGAACTCAAGAAGATGCAGAGCACCTACATCTCGGTGCTCCCCACGCTGGTAAATCCGGATACCAAGCGCATTCACACGAGCTTTATCCAGTGGGGTACCGCGACTGGCCGCCTTTCAAGCCGCGATCCGAACCTGCAGAACATTCCCGTGCGTAGCGACCTCGGCAAAAAAATTCGCGCCGCATTCGTGCCGCAGAGTAAGGATAACGTCATCCTTGCGGTGGACTACTCGCAGATTGAACTCAGAATGCTTGCCCACTTGAGCGGAGACGAAGCGCTCATCGAAAGCTACAAGGAAGGCATCGATATTCATGCCCGCACCGCCGCCGCCATTTATGGTGTCAAGCTCGACGAAGTCAACAGCGACATGAGACGCGATGCAAAAGTCGTGAATTTCGGCGTGCTCTACGGGATGACGGCCTTCCGCTTGAGCCGCGACCTGAAAATTCCGATGTCGCAGGCGAAGGATTTTATTACCGGCTACTTCGACATGTACCAGGGCGTGCAGCAATACATCGAAGACATCAAGGCGGCCGCCCACCGCGACGGCTACGTAGAAACTCTTTCGGGCCGCCGCCGTTACATTGCTGGCATCGATTCTAGCGACCGCATGGAATCGCAAATGGCCGAGCGCATGGCCGTGAATACTCCTGTGCAGGGCTCCGCCGCCGACTTAATCAAGATTGCGATGATCCGCATCCAGAAGCGAATCAACGCCGAGAACCTACCGCTCCGCATGATGCTGCAGGTCCACGACGAACTCGTATTCGAATGCCCCCGCGACCAGGTGGAAGCGATGGCCCAGATGGTGAAATCCGAGATGGAAGGCGCCATGCAGCTTAAGGTCCCCCTCGTCGCGAGCGTCGGCTTCGGCGAAAACTGGCTCGTAGCACATTAGTCAAAAAAAAAGATTTACATAGTAACCAAATCTTTTCGTATGTTGTAAGCCGTTCAATAGTTTTTGAACGGGTGTGATGATTATACAATATGTTTCAAATTTTTCGGTATAGATTAAGGTCGAATTCTGAAAAAGGACCGAAAATGAAGCAAATTCTTGCAAAAACCGCCATTTTCGCCATTGCAGGCGCAATTTCTGCAATGGCAGCCCTCCCCACCGCGAAAGAAGTCCAGGCCAAAATGGGCATGGGCTTTAACATCGGCAACTCAATGGAAGTGCCGAACAACCCCACTGCCTGGGGCAACCCCTACCCGACTCAGACGTTGCTCGACTCCGTGAAGGCGGCAGGATTCAACACGGTCCGAATTCCCTGCGCTTGGGACAGCCACACGAGTGGCGGCAAGGTCACCGAAACTTGGCTTGACTCCGTGAAAACGGTGGTCGACTACGCCATGCGCGCTGGCCTCTACACGATTTTGAACATCCACCACGAAGGTGAAGGCGGCTGGTTCCAGACAAACATCGGCACGAGCGTCGACCAGACTGTCGACAACAAGATGAAGACGTACTGGACGCAGATTGCGAACAAGTTCAAGAACTACAACGAGCGCCTGATTTTTGCGGGTGCGAACGAACCCGGCCCGAACATAAACACCTGGACACAGCAGCACGTGAGCACGCTGATGCACTACTACCAAACCTTCATTGACGCAGTTCGCGCCACCGGCGGCAATAACGAAACACGCACCCTGATTATTCAGGGCCTGAACACCGACATCGACAAGTCCGTCGCGAGCGCTCCCGTAAGCACGTTCCCTAAGGACAAGGTAACAGGCTACCTGATGTTCGAGGTGCACTACTACGACCCGTACCAGTACACGCTCATGACTAGCGAACAGAACTGGGGCGCGAGTGAGCCCATCCAACCGCAGTACTACTACGGCGACTACACCAAGGCTAGCGAACCCAAGCGCAATGCGGGCTACAATGCGTGGGCAGGCGCTGTCGATTCCGAGCTCGGAAGCATTGTGCACCCACAAGAACAGTTCGCCAAGATGAAGTCGAACTACGTGGACAAGGGCTATCCGGTCATCGTAGGTGAATTTGGCGCAAACGTCCGCAGCCCGGAACTGAGCGGATCTGACCTGGACCTCCACAAGCAGGGCCGCGTGCAGTGGCACAAGGATGTTGTCTCTGCAGCAAAGCAGTATGGGCTCACCCCCATCCTCTGGGACATGGGCAACGAAAGCAACACCGGCTACGACAACATGGCCTACATCCGCCGCCAAAGCAGCCCCGTGGGCAAGGTTCTAGAGACCGATGTCATCAATGCCATGCGCAGCGTGTACAACCTCGGCAACTACGTGAACAACGGCGTCACCCATGTAGAAGACTTCACCTCCGATGTTTCGAGTCCATGCGACGCGATGATTCCGGAATGCGGCGGGACCGAAGCCCTGCACATGGGCGCAAGGGCCGCAGTCAAGTTCCGCCGCGAAGGGAATATGCTCCAGGGCATGGGCACAATCAAGCTCTTCGACCTGAAGGGCAACCTGGTCCGCACCGCAGGCAGCAACGCCACCGATGCAACCACCATGCAGCTGCAGGGAATCCGCCAAGGCGTCTACATCGCCCGTAACGGCGCACAGACACTCCGCGTGCAGGTGAAATAAGGCTCGTTCCAAGCCAAGTCACGCCCGTTTTACATATTTTTTCGCATAAAGCGACCCTTTAGTATGTAAAGGGTCGCCTTGTTTTTTCAGCTTTACAGACTTTTTTTCATTTTTTAGCCATTTAGTATGTAACTTTTCAAAAAATTGGCTAAAAAACATCAAATTTCTATTCCCAAAAGCCCTCCTCGGGCCCAAAACCGTGTTTTTTCATAAAAAAGGCTCTTTTTTACATACTGAAAGCGCTGTAATTCACTTTTAGTATGTCAAAGCAACAAAATGTCATCCCGTTGAGAGTTCTACACCGCAAAAAACGCACAGAAGCACATTTTTCTTTCAAAATGGTCCCGCAGAATCTAATTTCAAGGAGAACCACAACGGGGCTAATTATGCCCGTACATACCTTATAAGGAGTCAAAATGTTTGGTATCGGAAAGTTTGGATTCGTATGCGGAGCCGCACTCTTGGTTAGCACCGCTGCGTTCGCCCTCCCCAAGGCGACCGACCTGGTCGAGCCCATGGGCATGGGCTACAACATCGGCAACACCATGGAAGTGCCCGAAAACCCGACCGGATGGGGCAACCCGCTCCCGACCGCAGCCTACATCAAGGCAATCAAGGCAGCCGGCTTCAACACAGTGCGTATTCCTTGCGCCTGGTATTCTCATTCTGATGCTCTCGCCAAGGATATCGCCGCATACGGCGGCACCGCCGACAACTCTACCTACAAGCATGTAGGCAAGGCTTCTGATTTTACCAACCCCACGATTGACGCCGCTTGGCTCGCCCAGGTCAAGGAAGTGGTGGACATGATCATCGCCGAAGGCATGTACGCGGTGCTGAACTCGCACTGGGACGAAGGCTGGCTCGAAGACCGCGTGTATGACGGTACCGCCAACCCGCGCAGCGGAGCAGGCGATATCACCAACAGCTCTGCAACGACCAAGGCCCGCCAGGCCGCCTACTGGAAGCAGATTGCCACCTACTTCAAGGACTACGACGAGCACCTCCTCTTTGCTGGCGCCAATGAACCGGCCGTGAACGACCCATGGGGCGCAAGCGGTCAATGGGCATTCGACGACTCCCGTATGCAGATTTTAAAGGGCTACTACGAAGCATTCATTACTTCCGTGCGTAGCGCAGGCGGCAACAACGACACCCGCACCTTGATCGTGCAGGCTCCGCGTACCGAAATGGACAACGCCCCTATGCTCAGCACGAACTGGCCGACCGACCCGGCTGGCGCTGGCTACATGATGGCCGAAGTCCACTACTACCCGTACCAGTACTCCCTCATGACCGCTGACGAAGATTGGGGCAAGCAGTTCTATTATTATACCGGCCTTCACAGCACGACCGACACAGAACACAACATGGGCTGGAACGTTTACTCCAACAGCATCGACAACTCCGCCCTCGGCACCCCGAACCAAATTGCAAAGGCTTTCGGTGAACTCAAGACCATGTTCTGCGACAAGGGCATTCCCGTAATCATCGGCGAACTCGGCGCCATCAAGCGTACCGGCCAGATTACCGATGCAGCGAACCTCAAGCTCCACTTGCAGGGCCGCGCTCTCTTCTACGGTGAAGTTGCCAAGAACGCGAAGGCCAACGGCATTGTTCCTTACGTTTGGGATACCGGTGCAGAAGACGATGGCAACATGACTATCATCACCCGTCAGCAGGGCACCTACAGCATTCTCGACCCGGACGTGTTGAACGCACTGCAGAAGGCATACGGCCAGGAAGGCAACAACCAGAGCAACCTTGACAGCCTGGTAAACGAAAACGAAGTCCCCGAAACCGAAGCAGGCAAGGGTGTGCAGGTGACTTACCAGACAGTAACTTCCGACTCCAGCGAAGTGGGTACGCTGCGCATCAACCTTGCTAGTGGCAAAAACGACCTTTCCAAGTACGTTGGCATCGAAATTCGTCTGAAGGGCTCTGTAGAAACTGCTGGCGGCTGCACCGGTGCAGGCGACGGCTGCGGTGAATACGGCTGGACCTCCATGGACCTCTTCATGATGACTGGTAGCAGCTGGGCATGGTTCGACGCGCCCGTTATGGAACAGGCCAACCAGGAACTTGATGCTAGCGCATTCCAGAAGATCCAGGTCAAGTGGGCAGACTTCCGTACCGAACCCACAGACCTCAACTCGGTGAACGCCATCGGCTTGAACCTTTACGGCACGCAGGGCACCGGCACCATCACCTTCGACTACATCAAGGGCATCAAGGCCGACGGCTCCACCGAAATCATCGACGACTTTGACAAGAAACCGCAACTCGAAGGCACCGCCTCTGGTAAAATTGTCGCCCTCAGCGGCACGGATGCCATTAAGCCCGCAGCAGTCGCCGCAGCCTCCAAGATGCTCGTGAATGTGCAACCGGGCGTGGTGAGCGCAAGCTTCACCGCCGCAAAGACCGCTCCGGCCAAGGCAATGCTCATGAACAGCCTCGGCCAGGTGATTGCCCAGCAGAACTTCAACGCCAGCAAGGGCATGAACCGCGTGGAACTCTCTAGCGACTACCGCGGCCCCGCAATGCTCATGGTCAAGCAGGGCAGCCAGCGCTACATGCAGAAGGTAATCTTGAAATAACGAGGTTTCCCCAGGCAAGTTAGGAGTGTACTTGTCTGGGGGTAGGCGACGGTCGTGGCGGCAACCTAGCCTATAAATATGCCGCCAATATAGTGTGGGATTGCTTGTAAAAGCAAAAGGACTCGGCCGACAGGTCGAGTCTTTTTTCAATCTTTTTTCTGATTACAGGTTGCCCGATTTCAAGCCACGAACCGGAACATATTTTAATGTTCCATCGGCCTTCTGCACGACAGCGACTCCAGCCAGGAAATTGAGCCAGTCAGAAGTTTGGCTATAGTTCAGCGGAATCTGAGACTGTGTCAAGTAGGCAAGAAGCGGGACAAGCATCTGGTCGTGCGAGACCGCAATGCTGACGCGTCCCGATGCAAACATCTTGCCAACGACTGCATCGTTAATAAGTTCCTGAGCGCGTGCGGCAAGTTCATAATGAGCTTCCGCGCACTGGCCGCCAAATGCCCAGCCCGAAATAATGTCATAGGAAGTATTCGCCTGTTCCGTGCACTGGGAATACATTTCGGAATCCTTGACGAACCAGTCTCCAGAAAGTTCCGGCAGTGCAGCATGCTTGATTTCTGCAAGGCCCATTCCCTGAGCAATTTTATGGCAGGTCTGTTCCGTGCGACGGACAGAAGAATGATAGAATATAGGGTTCTCCAAACTGACAAGTTTCTTTCCGACGGAAATCGCCTGCAATTCACCGAGTCCCGTCAGAACGCCCATTTCATCATCCTTGGGTCTCTGTGCATGCCTCAGCAGAATGGCCACCTTCTCGTCAGCGCCCACCTTTTCGGCGACCTTCTGAACGGCAACAAAGTCATCCAGATAATTGCCATCGGGATCGTATACCGAGGCATCATTATCGGTCTTGATTATGCCCGAATATTCTCCGTCACATGTCACCTCGACTCCACCAGACATTTCGTCGGGCGTTTCCGTACAATTATAGGTCGATCCCGAAGAAACCGGTTCAACGACAAACTCAACAGTTGAAATTTCAGCCGTGGAAGCGCTGGAACCTTCGACCGGGTCGGAGCCAGCATCGGCAGAAGACGATACACCTGCCGCACCATCTGCAGAGCTTTCTGTATCAACGACAGCAGAGGAACTGCTGCCTGGTTCAACGCCCTGACCAGGATCACCCGTTTCAGAAGCGGAAGAGATATCCGTCTCCGGAGCAGACGGAGTGGTAGTAGAGCCGCTTCCGTCGTCGCCACAGGCGGCCAGGAACAGCGGAACAGATACAAGAGCCGAAAGGAGGAATTTCTTTTTCATATTCCTAATTTAATAAAAAGAACCCTTCCATTTCCCACTGTAAAAATGATTTAACCGAAACCGTTACAAAAAGGAGTCCAAATTGAAGATTTCGCCAAGCTGCCGATCATCCATGTCCGCCAGCCATGTTTCACCGGCATTCACGGTCATCTCAGCAACGGAACGCTTGCTTTCGAGAAGCGCGTTAATCTTTTCTTCAAAAGTTCCCTTGGTAATGAAACGGTGAACCTGTACATTCTTCGTCTGCCCGATACGGAAGGCGCGGTCCGTGGCCTGAGCTTCGATAGCGGGATTCCACCACAGGTCATAATGAATCACCTGGGATGCTGCTGTCAGGTTAAGCCCCGTTCCCGCAGCCTTGAGCGAAAGGATAAGCACCTTGACATCCGGGTTTTCCTGGAAGTTGCGAACCATCTCGTTCCGCTGATTCTGCGAGCAGCCGCCATGGTAAAAATCGGCCTTGATTTCCAGTTCGCGTTCAAGCGTTTCCTGCAACAGGTCGCCCATTTCGCGGAATTGAGTAAAGATAATTGTCTTTTCTTCCTGTTCCTGAATAGAACGCAACAGGTCAAGCAGCATGCCCAGCTTTCCAGAGTCCTCGACGCGCGCCTCCCCCGTCTTTAGGTAGGTTCTCGGGTGATTGCAAATCTGCTTCAAGGCGAGAATCATCTGAAGGATTAGGCCTTTACGCTTGAAAAGACTATGGGAATCCGATGATGCAGACGCAACCTCGACGGCATCATCGATGTCGATTGTCGGGCCATTTTCCAATGTTTCGAGTTCCTTCATGAACTCATCCAGGGTTTTCTTGTAAAGAGCAGCCTGCGAAGGGGTCAGCACGGCATATTCGTCCTGCTGGATTTTATCGGGCAAGTCGGAAATAATGGACTTGTCCGTCTTCATGCGGCGAAGCATAAAGGGCGCCGTAATTTTCTTGAACTTTTCCGCCACGGCCTGGTTCGCATTTTTCTGAATCGGAGTTTCGTATTTATCCCTAAATTCGCCCGCAGGAGGCAAGAAACCCCGGTTACAGAAATCCATGATGGTCCAGAATTCTAGCAGGCGGTTTTCGACCGGGGTTCCGCTCATGGCAATCTTCATGGGAGCGCGGAACGCGCGGATGCGGCGGCTCTGTTCGCTGTCGGCATTCTTGATATTCTGCGCCTCGTCAATGACAACGATGTTCCAGTTCAGTTTTTCCAGCTTCTTGAAATCGAGACGGCAAGTCGAATAGGTCGTAATCAGCAGATCGGCATCGAACTTTTCCAATTTTCGACCTGCACCATGATACGCAAACACGCTGAGTTGCGGAGCAAACTTCAGAATTTCCATCTGCCAGTTGCAAAGGAGACCCGCCGGCACCACTACAAGGGCCTTATGTTCGTCCAGGCGCCCTTCCTGCTTCATCTTGAGCAGGAATGCAATTACTTGCAAAGTCTTGCCGAGACCCATGTCATCGGCCAAGATACAGCCAAAACCCATCTGCAGGTTCTTGTACATCCACGAATAACCGCGTAGCTGATAAGGACGCATCACCGCGTTCAAATTCTCGGGAAGTGCGATATCCGTCTCGGCACGCCAGGCATCCAATTGCGTCTTGAGTCCCTCGGTCATCGAAACAGGAACACCGTCACAATTGCCGGTGAAACAGGCCTGCAGCAGGCGCACCGCCGTCGCAGGCATATTTTCGGCTTCCTCAGAGACCGCACCATCTTCTTCCTTCAGGGTTTCTTCGTCAACCGTCACGACGTCGGCATTCTTTTCCATTTCGCGTTCTTCGAGCCGCTGCTGCATTAGCTTGAGATCGTCGGCAGAATACGAAACGTAACGGTCCTTGTACTTCAACAAGCCACCGGCATCTTTCGCCAACTTCAAGAACTCTTCCGTCGAAATCGTCTCGTCACCCAGAGCCACTTCCCAGTCGAAGTCAAGCAAGTCACTCGCCTTGAACGCCCCGATACCAAGACTTCCCTTGATGCGCATCTGTGGTTTGGGCCGAGCAATTTCCAGAAGCGAGCGCGGCATTTCAGTCACGATCCCGAACACCTCGAATTTCTTGACGGAATAGGTGACAAATTCCTTGAGTTCCGCACCGCGCATGATGATTGCTTCTGCCGCATGATTTTCAAGGTAGCTTTTCATCGGCTTGAACGTTTCCGCCACGCAGTTCAAAATATTCATCAGCGAAAGCAGACGCGGGTCGCTTTCTGCAAAAAGCCTCGCGAGCGTAGCACGACCGGCAGAATCTTCCACAAAGACCTGTAGCGCAATGTCCTTGCCGCATTCCGAGCAAAAGAAGATTATCTTGTGATTAAATTCAAGCGAATTGTATACCGAAAACCACGCCTGAATCTTTGACGGAATCTTGAGCCCGTTCGCGGCGAGTCTTCCCGACTTGCAATCGAAAAAGAATCCGAGCAGGTTTTCGTGCGGCCCCTTCTTGTAGCTCTGAGCCGTTCGAGCAAAACGTAACAGTTTCCCGATAAATACAGACAGAATCTGTTCTGCAGCGGCATCCAGCACCTCGCGGGAATCTCCCTGCAGCGTGAAGGCAAAATCGTCAGGCACCGACTTTTCAAGTTCCGCCACCACGGCAAGCACATCGGGAAGCATTTCTGCCGGGAGCCAACGCACCTGCGCAGTCACGTTGTTTAGCCAGAACACCTGCGGGTAAATCGCTCCGCAACGCACCAGATTGTAGGCCACCTGCAAAAGCTGATGCACAAATCGAACGGTCACGTGGTTGTGCCACACGCAATCCTGGTTCAGGCGGCACAGGGCCCCCATCACATTTTCAACGGAAAGTCCTGTCGCCACCTCACGCTCATCTTCGAGCTGGTTAAATGTCCACTGCCAGCCCCTTGCATGCACAATCTGCAGGCGTTCCTTTTCCATTAAAAAGGTGTGGGCGTGGTATATACCGAAATCCTGGGCGAATTGTTCGAACTTTTCAAAATGGTTATAGAAGGCGCGACAGCGCTCGAGCTCATCGACAAAACTTTTCTTGAAATTTCCCGCCGGGCAAAAATCGGGAAAGTTCGAAAGCATCGCCGGCAGCACATGCGAATAGTCGCGCCATTCCTCGAAACGGAACATGGGCACGCGAGGCATCTCGACGCGGTCGTTATACGGCAAAATTCGCACCAAGGTCGCTTCGCGTGGCACATCGGACTCCACCGGCTCCGGCTTGTAGTCCTTGAGGTAAGCAATGTCGAGACCATGCACCCTGAATAGCAGGAACGGATCCGTAGTAAACATCTCGGCCATCTTTAGGAACACCGAAATCACGTAACGGCAAGGAAGAGGATCCTTGCAATCGCAGTTCATGTTCACCTGGTCACAAGTGTCAAAAAGCGAAAGCCCGCATTTCGAAAGAATCAGTTCTATGGACTGGTTCATGGCGCCGTTCGAAAGAGACATCAGTTCTACGGGCTGCTGTTTCAGGAGACCCACGAAAATATCGGCACGTTCCCTATCGAATTTGGGAAAGACGAGATACACATTATGGAGTCCACCGTTGGGCCCCTTGACCGACGCCATCACGCGGTTATCGGCCACCGTAAACGGCTGCACCTGTCCCCGCGTCACATATTTAAAGGCGTAATCAATATCCCGTCCGGATGCACCCGCAAGCAAGTGGTCCAACCACTTTTTACTCCACCAGGTACTTCCATAAACACCATAATCCATAGCCGCCCAAATATAGTAATTTTCTCTGACAAAAATTGCTCATTTGAGCAAAGAAGAAGACAATAAAAAACCCCGGCTGGGCCGGGGCGTGCGGAAGCTTATCAGGCCTAGTTCGAGCAGGCGCCATACTTACCGATCTTGTGAATTTTGATGCTATTGACGGATGTAGTAACGCAGTTCCCTTCCAACGAAACCGGACAAGAAACGCCAGCCTCGTCATTGGAATACTTGAAGTGGATGGCTAGGACGCTTGCCAAAGCACCTTTGAAAGTCGGGTAATCGAGATCTTGTTCGATGGCCCAACTGGGTTGATGGAAGGTTGTCGTGTTAAAAGCAAGATCCACCGTTTTGACTGTACCGCTCGGCAAAGTCGCATACCAGGAACTTTTTCCGTCACCAAAACTCTTCAAGGTAAAAGCAACCTTCTTTGTTGCTGAATAGGTGACACACATTCCTTCCCAATCGGACATATTTACGGAGGTTCCCGACGGGGACATATTGAAACCGATGGCGGCATAGGGATACGGAACGGCTTCCATATATTCCCCATTATACTCCCAGTCGTATATAAGGTCGATTTCTGCCGTGTACGCGCCCATCTCGGATCCCGTGTATACGGTGGAATATCCTCTATCAGCACTATCATCAAAACTGAACCACCAGCCCGAACTATCCTTCGTTTCCTTGTTGTCGTCAAAGAAGGTATATTCGTCAACCGTGTTGAAGAACGTGCGTACACGATCTCCGTAAGAAGATGTGTACATGACGCCATCTTCGAAGGTTACGACTTTTTCCCTTGGTCCAGAGCTGCTAGACAATTCGGGTTCAGAGGATTCCGAAGAATTGGTTTTGGAAGAGCCGGAAGAACCGAGCTCGTCATCATCACCATCCTCATCGCCATCATCATCGCCAATATCAAGCGCGGCCCCCAAAGCCGACCATTTCCAAGTCAAGGATTCAGGATCCATGGAACACGTATAAATCTGTTTTTTGGACTTGTCATAGGCATAGGTCTTTTGGGGATTTGCGATGGCCCAGCTTTGCGAGCATTCGTCCATATCCTCTATTTTGCTAACGGCAGGCGCCCACGTGTAAGTGGCCATTCCCACTCCCATATCAATAGAGGCGCAAATATAATCTGTTTTTTCATCGGTTACTTTAACCGTTTCGCCAGAATTGGATTCGGCGCAACTGGACCGGAAAAGTTCTACTAGACTTTTCTCGGACTTAGAAGAGTTTTCACTAGAGCCACTGCTTGCAGGCTTGGCAACTTCATTTGTTGCATCGCAAACTGCATTTTGAGCATCGTAAATTTCATCCAAAGTGCCTACCAAGCCAACGGTCTGATTAACCGTGCACTTACCGGCTTCGTAGGTCGCACTAAATCCCTCTACCGTTCCCGAGGCTTCGCAAACAGCCTTAGCAGTAACGTCATCCCCCATTTGAGAATAATCGGTGATTGTGGATTGCGAAACCATATTTCCATCCGCACCAAACACATAGACGGTAGTCGTCGCAGTTCCATTTGCAGCCGTTTTTACAGTAACGGAGTTTCCCGTCTTGGTAACGGAGCACAAATCGTTCGTCGCGTCAGGGCCACTGCTGCTGGAATCACTCCCGCAGCCAAAAAGCCCTATACTAGCGGCACAAATTAAGGAAAAGACGCCACTTTGTTTTTTTGTTTACAAAAGTTTACAATATTATTCATGGGATTCCCCTATATTGATTAGCCCAAAAATAATTCCTGCAATCCTAAAAGTCAAGCAAAATGTTTGACGATATGCGTTTCATCACTATTGCACAATCATCTTTTGCGTAGCAACGCCATTTCGACCTTCCAGGCGCCCGCCTATCCATCGGTTTCGAAATTACTCGTGACAAAATTTACAACCCCCACGACCGAATCGAAAAGAGGGACGAATCCGTTGCACAAGAAGAACCTTTCGACGATGGCAGACGTCAAGGGAAAGAAAAAGGCTTCCAAAAAATCTACTACAAAGAAAAAAGCCTCCGTAAAAACGAAGGCTAAAAAAACGAAATCCCAAAAGAGTAAAAAGAAGTAGATTTATTCTACCACATCTTGTCGTATTTCTTGCGGCTCTTTTCTTCGTCCTTCTTTTCCTGAACAATCGCGTCGATCACGGCGGCAACCGTCAGGTTGAAGATATCGTGCACCGAGGCGTCGGAGTCGGTGAAATGCACCGGCTTGTTTAGGCCCATCTGCACAGGACCAATGGATTCGCCCACGCCCATTTCCAAGAGCATCTTGCAAGTGGTATTTGCAGAAGAGAGACACGGGAAAATGAGCGTATTGACCGTCTGGCCCTTGATCTTGTTGAAGGGGTACTTGGTGTCGCGCAGGTCCTTGTCGAGCGCCACGTTCACCTGCATTTCGCCGTCGATCATGTAATCCGGGAACTGTTCGTGAATCATGCGTACGGCTTCGCGGGCAGTGTTGGACGTTCCGCGCGGAGCACCCTTGTCGCTGCCGAAGTTTGCGTAGCTGAGCATCGCCATCACCGGTTCGTGGGCAAAGAAGCGCACGGCGTCGTGAGTGAGTTTCACGATATCCACGAGGGTTTCTGCATCGGGGTCGCGGTTCACCAGCGTATCGGCCAGGAAGAACGTTCCCTTGCGGGTGCTCAAGATATGCATAGCGCCGAAGTGCTTGTATTCTTCGCGGATACCGATGATTTCCTTGGCGAGTTCAATCGTTTCGCTATACTTGGAGTAGCCACCGGAAATGAGGGCGTCGGCGTCGCCGACCTTCACCATCATCATGCCGAAGTGGTTCGGTTCAAACATGTCGTCGCGGGCTTCGTCGAGCGTCACGCCGTTACGGCCGTTTTCTTCGGCGTAGATTTCGGCGTACTTGCGGCGGCGTTCAAATTCTTCCGGAGAACGCGGGTTCACAATCTGGATGCCCGTAAGGTCCAGCTGTTCGCGCTGGGCGATAATCTGGATGCGGTCGGGGTTGCCCAAAAGAATCGGGTGCGCAACGCCTTCGGTCTTGGCCTGCACGGCGGCCTTGAGCATGTTGAGGTTGCTTTCGGCAAACACAACGCGCTTGGGGTTGCTGCGGGCGGTATCGCTAAACTGACGGATGAGCTTGTTGTCGTAACCCATCATGTCACGCAGACGGTCATAATAAGCGTCCCAATCGGTAATCGGCTTGCGGGCCACGCCACTTTCGATAGCGGCCTTCGCCACGGCGATAGACACGTCGGTCAAGAGGCGCGGATCCAAGGGCTTCGGAATCAAGTATTCCTTACCGAAGGTAAAGCGCTGGGCATTGTAGGCGATGTTCACCACATCCGGAACCGGCTTGTGGGCAAGAGCCGCAATGGCGCGCACGGCAGCATGCTTCATGTGTTCGTTGATGCAGGTAGCGCGAACGTCGAGGGCCCCGCGGAAAATGTAGGGGAAACCGATCACGTTGTTCACCTGGTTCGGATAGTCGCTGCGGCCCGTTGCAAAAATCAGGTCGCCACGGCTTGCCATGGCTTCTTCGTAGCTGATTTCGGGGTTCGGGTTTGCAAGTGCAAAAACAATCGGCTGGTCGGCCATGCTGCGGACCATTTCGCGGGTCAGGATGTTACCCTTGGAAAGTCCTACGAACACATCGGCACCCTTCATGGCGTCTTCGAGCGTTTCGATATCGGTGCGGTCGGTCGCAAAGAAAGCCTTCGCTTCGGTAAGGCCCTTGCGGTCCTTGCGGATGACACCCTTACTGTCGCACATCACCAGATTCTCTTTCTTGAGACCGAGCGACAAGTAGAGTCGCGTGCAGGCGCAAGCGGCTGCACCCGCACCGTTCACCACCATCTTCACGTTGCGAATGCTCTTGCCTGCGACTTCGATAGCGTTCAAAAGGCCTGCAGAAGAAATGATAGCCGTACCATGCTGGTCGTCGTGCATCACCGGAATATCGAGTTCTTCCTTCAATCGGCGTTCGATTTCAAAGCATTCCGGAGCCTTGATGTCTTCCAGGTTGATCCCCCCGAAAGTCGGAGCAATCGCCTTGACTGCTTCGATGAACTTTTCAGGGTCCTTCTCGTTCACTTCGATGTCAAAAACATCGATTCCACCGTATATTTTGAACAAAAGGCTTTTCCCTTCCATGACCGGTTTTCCTGCCATGGCACCGATATCTCCAAGGCCCAATACGGCAGTACCGTTGGAAATGACTGCCACCAAGTTACCTTTGGCAGTATATTTGTAAGCATCTTGCGGATTCTTTTCGATTTCGAGACAAGGTTCGGCTACGCCTGGAGAATAGGCGAGTGACAAGTCTGTCTGCGTTCTATAAGGCTTGGTTGGGACAACCTCAATCTTGCCCGGCTTGCCCTGTGAGTGGTAGAGCAAGGCGGCTTCTTTTGTAATTTTAGCCATAATCTTTTTCCTTAAAAATTCCTATTCTTGTAAAATTGGTCGCAAATGTACAAATAAAATTATAAAATGTCGTTTGTTGACAAAGAAAAATGTCGAAACGATTAATTTAAGAATGTTGCCATCTTCTTTAATAAAAATGACCCTGAATTTGTTTAGAACCTTCTAAATTTCTGATTTTGTAGTAAAGAGGTGTTATTATTGCTTAATGGATACCTCCTATACTTTATTATGTGCGAAAAAAAGAATAATTTTGCACGTCAAAATAATGATAGGATTAGAAACAACCAAAACTAGAAACAATATAACATTAAAATTAGGTATACATTAATGAAATTCTTATTGAAACCCGTGTTGGCTCTTGCTTTGCTGGTAATGGCGGCAACGAGCGTAAAGGCTCAGGACACGCTGAAGATTTCGCTGAAAGAAGCGATACAGATTGCGTTGAGCGAAAATCCGACTATTAAGGTAGCCGATCAGGAAATTCAGTTGAAGAAAGAAGCGAACCGTGAAATGCTTTATGGTTTACTCCCGGAAGCGAATTTGGTAGGTAGCTATACGCATACCATCAAGAAGCAGACTTTCGCGATGATGGACACCATTATGCAGGTGGGTACTACCAATAACATGAGTGGTGGTATTTCTGTTAGCCTCCCGATTTTTGCACCAGCTTTGTACAAGAGCATCAAATTGACTAAGACTGATGTGAAGTTGGCTGAAGAAAAATCACGTGCTTCTCGTCTGGACATGGTGAATCAAGTAACCAAGGCTTTCTATCAGTTGCTTTTGGCGCAGGATAGC
>NZ_CALEFV010000137.1 GCF_937877005.1 uncultured Fibrobacter sp.
AAGGTTAATCCCGAAGCGAAGGTGTTTGTCAGCTGGACCGGATCGTGGAACGATGAAAACAGGGCTGCCGATTCGACCCGCTCGTTGCTTGATAATCACAATATCGATGTCCTGACGACACATCTGGATGCGTTGTCTCCGTACAACATTGCAGACGAAAGAAACGTCTGGATTATCGGTTACAATAGGGACAATTCCAAAAGGTTCCCGGATAGGTTCTTGACGGCGCCGGTTTGGCATTGGGAAAATTTCTATGTTCCCAAGATTCGCGAGGTCCTCCAGGATAAATTTGAAGGGCGTTCTTATTGGCTTGGGCTAGAAAGCGGCATGATGGACTTGGCCGAGATGACTCGCAATGTCGAAGCGTCGATACGTCAGGTTGTTGAAGAAGAAAAAATTCACTTGACGCAAGGCAAGTTCGATGTGTTTTACGGTCCAATCGAAGATAACCAAGGTGAAATCCGTGTAGGAGAAGGCGAAAGCATGACCGACGATGAGATGCTGAATCGGTTCGATTGGTTCGTCAAGGGGGTAGTCGATGGAACTAACCCCTAGAAGCGCGAAGATCAACATCAAGATGGTGGTTTGGCTTGCCACCGTCGTGTTTGTCCTGTGTCTTGTTTGCGTATTGCTTCGAGTAAAGCTCGATACACTTTTGGATGCCTATGTAACAAAGCATGTGTCGCAGCAAGCCGTATTGACCGCCCATCTTGTGGACGAGAAATTGCATGCACAGCTGGATGCCCTTTCGATGGTTGCGCGTAAAATAGAAACTGACGGCGCGCGCGTGGAAGATTTCTTAGCCCTGTCGGACGTGAAGGACGAAAATTCTAGCTATGGCTTGATTGCGCTTGATGGAACGGTGTACGTGGATTCTTCGCGGTTCATGCTGCCAGACGAAACTTACCGGTGTATCATGGGATCGTTCCGCGGCAGACAATCGGTTTGCTACAGCGAAAGGATGGGGATTTTGCTTGGCGTTCCGGTGTTCCATGGCCATAACGTCCGATTTGTGCTGTACTTGCAGTACGACGAAATCCCGATAAACGATTTCTTCGATGCGGATTGCTTTGAGAAGAAATGCTTCACTCAGATAATCGATAACGATGGCCGGGTCCTGATCCAGAATAATACCGGAAAGTGGCGTCAGGATTCTGTGTGGAGTGAAGTCGATGTTGGCAAGATTTATGGCTGGCTCCGTCAGGATATGGACCATGGCGGACTTGCCTCGGCAAGAAATGTCCAAGTAGGAAACGAGACCTATTACTTCTATATGGCGAAGTCTTCGCAAGACGATTTCATGCTTGCGGGAATGGTTGCCGGCGAAGATGTATCGGATGGTTTGAACCAGTTATCTTTCTTGGTGTTCTGGGTTGTCGGATTCTTGATGCTGCTGTTCTTGACGGGCCTTGGAATTCGATTCTTCTTGGTTCGCAGGAATCGGGAATCTCACTTGAAGGGACATTTGGTAAGCGACGAACTGGATCGCTTGCGCATGATGGATTCCGTGGGCCAGGATATTCGCAATCCGGCGATGAATGTCTTGAATATGGGTGCGATTGTCTTGAGGGAATCGGCTAATTCTTCGCTCAAGGAATACGTTTCGGAAATGCGCGCTTCGGGCCAGGAACTGCTTTTGCTTTCGAACGATATTTTGGACATGAACAAAATCCGCACGAACAGCCTTGAAATTTCGATCAAGGAATACCTCCTGTTTGCTGTCCTCTGTGATTGCTACAGTGCGGCCCGTAACCGCAAAAAGCCGGTGGAGTTCGAACTGTTGGTCGATTCTTCGATTCCGACTCAGCTTGAAGGCGATGAATCGCGCTTGTGGCAGATTGTAAGTAATATCTTGTTCAACGCAGAACGCCTGGTCGTCAACAGTGCAAACATTGTTCAAATTGGTTACCGCTGGGCCGAAGACGAAAACGGTGAAGAAAGTACTCAGAAGATTGACTTGGTGATTGATGTACCGGATGCGGGCGTCAGCTGGACGGGGGCTTCGCTGACGCTTGTCAAGATGCTGGTGGGCGCTCTCGGCGGTACAATCAGGAGTAGCCATATTGCGGATGGGCTTCCGGTTGTCGAAATTGCAATCCCGCAGAAAGTCGTCAAAACCGAGCTGATGGGTGATTTTAAGACGCGGTACAACGAATTCGTGCATGTGTCCGAAAACAAGTCCATTCATTTCTTTGCACCGAATGCATCGATTCTGGCCATTGACGATGTGCCCATGAATTTGCGCGTGATGAGCGGACTTATAAAAGAAACATTGGCCCGCTTTGATTCGGTTTCGAACGGTATGGAGGCGATTGAAAAGTTCAGGCGTAACCATTACGACATGATATTCCTTGACCATACGATGCCGATTGTCGATGGCTTGGATATTCTGACAATCATGAAGACGCTGGACGATCACCCGAATCAGCATACGCCGATTGTGATGCTTACTGCCGAAGATAGCGCTTCTGCAAAGACGATTTGCGAGACGACGGGATTTGCCGATTTCTTGACGAAGCCAGTTCACGAAGATGCCCTGTTTACGATTCTCCTGAAGTTCTTGCCGAAGGAGTTGATTAAGCGTTACGATGAATTGCCCAAGAAAGAAGAAGTGGAAGAGCCTTCGCCTGCAGAAGAAAAGCCTGTAAAGAAACCGATGCTGATTCAGGAACCGAAAAAGACGAACGAGAACCTACCTAGCGATGTGTTGGATATCTCGGTTGGCCTATTCTGTTGCGAAAGGAATGAAGCCCTTTATCGCAAGAAGATGATGGTTTATGTCGATAAACAGTACGATGTGGTCTTGAACAAGTTGTTCAAGGACGAAGACTTCGAAAGTTACCGTTTGATGGTGCAGATGTTGAAGAGTTCTTCGCTTTACATTGGTGCGGTTGAGATTGCAAGTATTGCAAAGGCGATGGAATT
>NZ_CALEFV010000138.1 GCF_937877005.1 uncultured Fibrobacter sp.
TAATAACGCCATCGTGATCAATTCTTCCCAATTCTTCGAACTATCAACCGCCTGCTTCAATATTTCTTTTTCCTGATCCGTTACAGCCGACTGTAACTTTTCCAATTCCGCGCGCTTTTCGGGAATATTCTTCTCCAGGAAAGCCTTCCGCTTTTCGCGCTCTTCTTCCTTGGCAACCGCTAAAGTCAGCGCAGCCATCTTGTCGCGATTCTCGGCATACTCCGTATTGCCGCGCTCGCGGGCTTCTTCCAGAGTACATTCTCCAAAAAGTTCCTGTACCAGCGATTGCACGGCCGACCGTTTTTCCTCGAACTTTCCCTTTGCCTGCGAAGCTGCCGCACTCTTTTCGTTGCGATCCGCTTCAGCCGTCGAAACGGCCTTCTTGAGCCTTTCCAATTCCGCCTGGCTCGGAGCCTCCAGCGACTTGCAGGCCTTATGCGGGTGATGCGTAGAACCGCACACAGGGCAGGGTTTGTCATCCACCAAAGTCTCTGCTATGATTCCGGCCTGTTCGTTCAAGAAGGCCCGGTTTTTCGCCTCGTAATCGTCACTGATTTTCTGGTAGTCAGCATCGGCAGCAAGGTACGCTTTTTTCGCTCTCTCGAACGCATCGTTCAGCGTAGACAATTCCTTGACGTTTTTGCCCACCTTCACCAAGTCATCTTGCCTACCCGAAAGCTTATCGAGCTGGGCAACCAATTCCTGCTTCCTGGCGCCCACATCGCCAAGTTCCGACAACTCCTTGTCGAAATTGACAATGACCGCTTTGATATCTTCGACTGATTGACGATTCTTCTGCAGTCTTAATTCCGTCTCCTTGACGGCACCTTCCTTTTTCAATGCATCGCCGCGGAACAATTCCAGCTTGTCGTATTCCGGAAGCGAATTCCTGAGCATCGTAATGCTTTCTTGCAAGCTGTCACGTTCGGGTTGCTTGCTTTCGGCAGTCGCCTTCGCTTCTTTCAGCGGAGCAAGCGAAGGCAGAATCCTTTCCAGTTCGTCACTTGCCTTCTTGAGCGCATCGCGCGTCTTTTGAACATTCTGTGCGCGGCCAAGTTCCTTGTCCATGTCGGCAAGTTTTTTGGCGCTTTCTTCAAGTTCGGCCTGGACTTTTTTGAGCGACAGATTGTCTTCGTCAAGAATAGCCTGCGTCATATCGCAAACGCCTTGCCAGTCCGCAATCTGCCTCTGGGCCGCCAAATTTTTTTCATGCTCCAAGGTCTCTGCCTGGGCCGAATTTTCGCCACACTGGATTTGTGCAATCATCGTGCATGCAGTCGATTCGCTGTCGCTGCACTGCCGATCCATTTCGTTTGCGCGCTTCTTGAGTTCGTCTTGAAGGGCGTTAAACTTGTCCGTCTTGAAAATCTTGCGGAAAATCTTTTTGCGTTCATCAGTCGACGAAAGCAACACCTTCATGAAATCGCCCTGGGCGATCATCGCGATTTTGGTAAACTGGTCGCGATCAATCCCGATGATTTCTTGCACTGCGGCGGCAACATCCTTTTCTTTACTCACAGAACGGCTCGCGGGCCCCTGCTTGCCACTAGATTCAGGATAATAGAACGTGACAGAAGCCGCTTCTTTCGTAAAACCTTCGCCGCGGGCTTTCGGCCGAAAGTATTCGGGATTGCGCACAATGCGGTATTCCTTTCCCGCATACACGAATGTCAAATCCACTTCGGTCTTCGTTTCGGGCTTTGCGTTCAGGCAGCGGAACAGTTTGGAATCGTCGCGGCTGTCGCCGCTCGCCCGCCCGAACAGGGCATACGTAATCGCATCGAAAATTGTCGTCTTGCCGGCACCGGTAGGCCCTACAATGGCAACCAAGGTTCCTGCCTTTGCTTCCATGGACCAGTTCAAAACACTTTGGGATGACGAACATAAAGGCGGTCTGCCCCTTATCTTCAACATCTGGAACAACAGCTACGGCATGGGCGGTCAGACCTCAGGCGAG
>NZ_CALEFV010000139.1 GCF_937877005.1 uncultured Fibrobacter sp.
AATCCAGCCGGTGCCTTTGCCGGCAAGCCAGTCGGGAACCTTCGGGAGAAGTGTCGCGTTACAGATGACGCGGGTGCGGCCCATCTCGATAAGGACGGAACCATCTGCACTGGAAATAAAACCTACGGTCATCTTGAGGTTGCGGTATTCGTCAAACTTTCGGTCGGTACGTTCGTATGCCATTTTCAATCCCTTTAGTACTTCAGCGTCTCGACGACGCCCTTCTTAAATGTTCCCAGAATATACATCTGGCTCGTGTAGTTTTTGAGTTCTGCCAGTGCTGACTGAGCCCGTTCTTCGTTCACGTTCGCCTCGAAGGAAACATGGAAAATGTATTCCCACGGCTTGTCCGGATGTGGTCTGCTTTCGCAGCGAGTCAGGTTGATGCCGCGTTTCGCAAAGCAACCGAGTGCATTGTAGAGAGCGCCCACCGCATGGTCGTCTGCCAGTTCGAACAGCATGGTTGTCTTGGCACTTGCGGTGTCTTTGAATGCGGTTGGCACTTTCTGAATACCATAGAAGCGCGTGAAGTTGGTTCCCTTCAGGTTTTCAAGCCCAGCC
This sequence comes from uncultured Fibrobacter sp., assembly GCF_937877005.1. Taxonomy (GTDB): domain Bacteria; phylum Fibrobacterota; class Fibrobacteria; order Fibrobacterales; family Fibrobacteraceae; genus Fibrobacter. The sequence continues at coordinate 562 of NZ_CALEFV010000139.1, forward strand.
TTCAAAATGTCGAGGTTGTAAATTTTTGCAGCATAGGCGCTCGCTATCGCTCCTTCGTCCAACGCTTTTCGCGCGGCGAGCTCTTCGGCGGAACCCGCTGTATCGAAGGCGGGAACTGCCTTGATTTGCGGATTTTCTGCAAAGAATTTGGAGCATTGGGCGAGTGCCTGCGGGTGACTGTAGACGCGCTTGAGGTCACCCAGCTTGACTCCCGGCATTACGCACAGTGTGTGCTCGATGCGTAGCATGACTTCGCCTACTATGCGATGTCGCCACTTGTAGAGCAAGTCGTAGTTGGCTTCGATGGAACCAGCAGTCGAGTTCTCGATAGGAACTGCTCCACCATCGGCTTCTCCGGTTTCGATGGCCTGATATATTTCTTCGAAAGTGTCCATCGGCAAAGTCTCGATGTCTTCGCCGAAAAGGTAATGCGCGGCGCAGTCGCTATAGGCACCCTTGCGTCCCTGGAATGCAATTTTTTTCATGGGTAGAAATATAAAATAAAAATTAATTAAACCTTCTGGCGCCTTGATATTTAGGCTCCCAGTACTTGTCTTGCATCGGAGAAATCATGACTCCTTTGCTTGAACTTGCGTGGATGAATCGATCGCCCGATAGGTAGATTCCGACATGGTCTATCTTCCAGAGGCTGCCGAAAAATACGAGATCCCCTTCCTTGAGGCTCCCTCGGCTCACGGATTTTCCGCGACCGTCCTTGTACATTCTCGATGCGCTGTGGTCCAGGGAAATGTTGTAGTACCCCTTGTAAACCTGCATCACGAAACCGGAACAGTCGGTCTTGGTTCTGGAAGCAGCTCCGTAAACATACTTGGCGCCCATCCATCCTCTGGCGTAATTTTCGAGGTTGCCTCGTGGGGCCGTTTTTTGAGCAGCCTTTTCCTTTTCTTTCTTGTTGATGGCGGCTCGTGCCTTGTCGACGGAGTTCATGTGCTTGGAGGAATCCTGCCTTGCAGCATTTTGTGGCGCGCTGGTTGTTGCCTGGGGCTTTTTTTCAGTAACAGTCGCTGCCGTTTCGCTTGCTGCGACAGGCTTGTAGTCGCCGATGTTCCTATCGTAGCCGGTCCGCACCGGAAAACTGCAACACATCAGCCCTAGGCTGAGTTGTGCCAGGAAAAGTCCGGTGAGTATGGATCGCGACAACATCATTGGAAATGCAATTATGCGTGAAATGTAAAAAAAAGATGTCCTTTATATTGAAAAAAATAATTATGTTTCAAACGAAAATCTTATTAAAGGAGAAATGTTATGAGGTTTTACCAGAAGCTAGCCTTCGTTGGGTTGTGTTCTGCGTTCGGTTTTGTCGCCTGTAGCGATGATTCTAGTTCCACTTCGGGCGAAAGCATCGATGTATCGGTCATCAGTTTAGATGAATCCACTAGAACCATTGTCTATTACCAGGAAAATGAGGAAGAACTCTGCGTTCTCGATTCTGCGAATAAAAGTGCCTCCTGGAAGACTATTGACGAAGGCAATGATACGTCTAGCATCAAATATGATTTTATAACGCTGCACCAGGAACAGGTCGACTTTATAAAGAACGAACTGAAAGTTTCTATCAAGGGAAATAATGCTGTCGTCTTCAAGTCGGGCTATGACTATGATTACAGTGGCATTATTGGTGGAATCTTTGTGGGTGGGGATAACTCGTCTATCAAGGGAACATGGGTTTCCGTTCCTTGTCGAGTATACGAAGAGGGCGATGTCTTGTGCTACTCGTCTGATGATGGCTGGGGAAAGATTACCCTGGATATCTCGTCGGGCTCGATTCATGCATCCTATGAATGGATAGAGCTGGAAGACGATGACTACGGCTATGACTATGATTACGATTATGACGATGATGACTAATACACCGATGACATATCGAAATCGGGCTTGCTCTATTCTCTGTATAAATCTCTGGGAGATGCATACTCTAGCATTTATATAAGGTCTGGATATAGTGCTGTGGAAAACAATGAGGAAGATGTCGCAGAGATCGCCCAGGAATATAATATACAGGAAAATTCCAAGTCGAAGAGCTCCGTGAAGTTTACCGTCAATGACAAGACTTACGAATTGTCTGCAAAGAAGTTCAAACTGGACAAGTACCAAAACCTGTCGATTGACGTGACTTTGACATCGGACGGAAAATCTTGTTCCTATCAATATGCGGAAGGTGACTTGGAAGGAGACGATATTGACCGTGATGCTTGTAGTTCGGAATACTTTGATCACTATCGTACCGACTATGTCCATGATTATACCGGGAAAAAGATTACTTATGGGTATATGTTCCGGATGGAAAATGATGACGAATTTGAAGATTGCGTTTACGATATGGCAGAGAAAAAGGATCCCTATGCGGATGGTTATTATGACGATGATGTCTATGATTCCGACGGATACTTCACTCCGATGTACAAGAAGTCTGCTGCATCAGAGTCTAGGGCAGAATTCTGGCGCGAATACAATCGTGAAATTAAGCGTATGCTGAAGCGCTTTAAGTAATAGAACTCTGCTAGACATTTGAAGAATCCCCGGATGTTTTTCCGGGGATTTTTTATGGAGCTTTATTCTTGAACAAGTTGTTGTATTCGATTGATCCCGAAAGCTCGCGAAGATGTCTTACCAGTAATCCGCGAGGGGCAGCTTCGATAAGAGTCTTCTCTTGCGATAGCAGGCTTGTGCCGAAGCCCAGGCGGTGCCCTTCGATATGGAAACCCATCGTCTCGAGAACGGTCGGTCCGGAATCGAGCGAGGTGTAGCGTCGTTTGGTCTGCTCGGAGGAATTTTTAGGATTGATGTAAATGTTCAGGAAACGACGGTCGCGTTGCAACATTTTGGAAACGGGAGACTTGGCCATGAAGAGGTGATCTCCGGCGATGACGATTTCGGTGTTGTTTCCGAAAGGTTGGCTTTGCACCCATTGTACAAATTGCCCTATTCTCTTCGAGGTGCATCTCAGGACGGCTGCATAGTGTTCCTTGCCCGATAGATTTTTCGGCACATCGCCGCAACGCTTGTCGAGAAACCCATTGGGAAAATGCGTGTCGATAGTGGTGATGGTCATGGAGAAGGGGCGGTTTGACAAGGTGTCTAGAATCATTTTGGCGTAATCCAGAACATCGGCGTCGGCAAGTCCCGGCCCCTTGCGGCGGTATGTCTCGCCCCTGTCTTTAACCATCTTTTCTATGTCGTCCTTGTCGTAAAGTTCGTCTATTCCGTGAGCAAGGAAGAATGGCCCTGTTGCACCGAATTTTGCAGGTGTTCCCTGCACATAGAAATTCCTGTAGTTGAATTGATGCAGTATGTCGTATATGCCGGGGAGACTGTCGAAGAAGGACATCTGAGTTTCCCCGAAGTTGTTCATGAACGACGATCCGCAAAGGAGCGGCATGCCTGTCGTCTTGGAAACCATCGAAGAAATGGTCGTGGAAGCCCCAATGATGTTTGTCCCGCCACCGTATCCTTTCTTGTCTGTGAATACGAGCCCGCTATTGTAGAGGTCTCGGATTTCGGGAATATGCTGGATAAAGGAGTTCTCGAGCGATTCTACGTAAATGAAGATGAGGTTGCGTGTCGTGTCGTCTGCCGAAACCATATCCGGCTTGTAGTGAACGAAATTTTCCTGGTAGAATTTGGAAGGGTGTAGTTCTTCGGGTTCGTTAAGGAAGTAGTTGACGTATTGATCGAGGGCTCTTGACGAAATGGCGCTCCAAAATGGTGCAGAGCCTGCGACAAGAATGGCGACAAAGGCTGCTGCGAAGATGGACTTGCGGAATCGCAGATCATGAAAGAAATCATAGATAGGCCATAGCAGCGCAAGCGAGAGAAGCAATGCGTAGAATCCGACCTTTTCGAGGAGGTCCTGCACAAATACGAGGACGAATCCGTCGACAGGCATTTGCAATGTCATGATCGTGAGGTCGGGATTCTGGATGGGAAAGGTCTTCTTTACCCACACGAGTGCCGTCGGCAGAGCAATCAGAAGGAACAGGTAGAGCCATATGAGAATGGCCTTCCTTGCGACGACAGGTTGTCTAGCCTGGTCTAGATTTTTCCTGTAATGATAGATTCGGAATCCGGAGTATAGAGCTGTTGCGACGAGCAGGTCGCTAAGATTGAAGTCAAAATGGAAATGTCGGACGAAACCGATCGCAAAGGCAATCATGACGACATGCAGGATGTCGAAAAAGAGTATGATGAATCTTGCAACGATCTGTTTCATTTCCGCTGAAGGTTCTGCTGGCTATTTTGTCAGCTGGAATACCTTTTCGCCCTTGTGACTCATTCCGTAGCGGGTCCGCAGCAGTTCCTCCTTGTAGAGCGAATCGTTCTTGAGGCGTTCGATCTCAAGATTGCAGGAATCGAGAACCTGCTGTAGCGAGTCTATTTGGGCCTGGAACTTCTCGATTTCGTGCGTGACCTTGCGTTGCTCCTTGAGGCTGTTCTTGCCGAACATGATGTGAAACACCACCACTATGGCGGATAGGATCAGCATCAGCAGGAAAATCAGAAGTCGCTTGTTCAATTCAGGTGGTCCCGTTAAAGTAGAACTGAAAGTTGTCGCTGGTGGTGACAAGTCCCGCAAGTTCCAGCTCTGTTAATATAGCTAAAATGTTGCCTGTCTTTAAGTTACATTCCTCCTGAATCTCCGAAATTGTCTTCCGGAACCCATTGAAATTTCTAAAAATGTTGATAGCCGCGGGAGAAAGCTTGCATCCGGTGGCGTCAATCTGGACGAGGCTTGCGGTCTTGGCCTGTTTGCCGGTTGTGGCGTTTTTTGGAAGTCCGGCGACGAGATGCAGGTTTTCGGGCAAAAAGACGGGTTTCGCCTTTCCCTGATCCAGGTACATGTTGGGCCCGCTCGCATGTTCGCTGTCGAAGTTTCCGGGGATGGCGATGAGGGTCTTATTTTCCTTTAGGCAGTAGTCGGCAGTTATTAGGGCGCCACCCTTGACCTTGCTCTGAACCAGGACGGTTGCTCGCGAAAGCCCGCTGATGATGCGGTTTCGGGCGGGGAAGTTTCCCTTGTATGCTGGAAAATCCGCTTCGTATTCCGAGAGAATGCAGCCTCCTGCTTCGATAATCCTTTCTGCGAGGGCGGCTCGGTCTCCGGGAATGGGAATGTTCAGGCCCTGTGCGATGACGGCGACTGTCGGGATTCCGTATTCCAGGGCGGCCTCGTGGCAGTAACTGTCGATTCCCTGAGCAAGACCCGAGACGACGACCGCCTGCGAACCCTGGAGCGACTTGACAAGCCTAAGGCAAAGTTCGCGGGCTGAACTGGATGGCCGCCTCGTTCCAACCATGGCGATACCGATTCCGTCTGCTGGGGGGAGTGTCCCTCGGCAGTACAATGTCGATGGCTTGAATTTTGATTGCGCGAGTGCGAGCGGAAAAACTTCTGCGCTAAGCTCTACATAGTTTCTATCTTTGTTCAACATGAAATACTCCTTTGAAGACTTGGTGAAAATTATGGCGACCCTCCGCTCTCCGGAAGGCTGCCCGTGGGACCGCAAGCAGACGCATCAGTCCCTGTTGCCCTATCTTGTCGAAGAATCCCATGAATACATCGATGCCGCCCAGGCGGACGATAAACCGCACATGGCCGAGGAACTCGGCGACGTGCTGTTCCAGGTGGTATTCCATTCTCAGGTCGCGAAGGAAAACGGTGATTTCTCAATCGACGACGTGGTGCAGGGAATCTGCGAAAAGATGATTCGGCGCCATCCGCATGTCTTTGGCGATGCGAAGGTCGATGATTCGAATGGCGTTCGTCGCCAGTGGGAACACATCAAGGCGCAAGAAAAGAATAATGTAAAAATGGCGGGCATGTCCGCTATGGACAAAGTAAGCAGGAGCATGCCGACGCTCGCACGAGCCCAGGAGATTCAGCGCCGCGCCGCCAAGGTAGGGTTTGACTGGATCGAGGCTGAACCTGTCTTTGACAAGGCTGTTGAGGAATTTAGTGAATTTCGCGCTGAAATGCAAGCGGCTTCCGGCGAAAATGACAATGTAGAGCGAATGGAAGACGAATTTGGCGACATCATGTTCAGCCTGGTGAACGTGGCGCGTCACTGTGGCTTCAATGCGGCGCTTGCGCTAGAACGCGCGAATTCCAAGTTTGAAAGGCGGTTCCGTATCGTTGAACAGAAGGTCCGCGAACAGGGAAAGGACATGAAGGATGTTGGTCTCGAAGGCCTGCAGCAGATTTGGAAAGAAGCTAAAGCCGAAGTCAAGTCGTCAGGTTCCAAGTAGAATCATTCTAATGTGGATTATGCCTTCGGCAAATTTTTTCCCGTAATGAAAAAATCCGTGCTATATTAGTTAATGTGCTTCCAGTCCATTCTGGTTCTAGAGAAGGGATGCCGGATCGAACCGCGGGGTAGAACAGACCGGAAGCACGCTTGTTTTCTTCTAATTCCACTTTCCCGCAGGGGTTCCCAAAGGCCCCTGCGGGATTTTTTTATACAAAAAACCCCTGGAGCAACAAGTGCACTGGGGATTTGAAGTTCTTGTTTTGTCGGTTTACTTGGCGAGGCGGCTCAGACGCTTCTGGGATTTTTTCAGGATTGCCTGGATGTCGTCCTGTTCAGCAGTCTTCTTGTAAAGCGGTGTTACTACTTTGCTCAACAGGTCTTCTTCGGTTCCGCTGGGCGGGGGCATGATTCCCTGCATGCAGGCGTAGAATTCATCCATGTTGCTCTTGTAGTAGCGGTCAACATAGTAATACTTGTTGCCGTTGGCGTCGAAGTCATAGTCGGTGTCAAAGTAGTCCATGTTTTCTGCCTTGCAATAGTCGCTCGTCAGATCATATATCCTTTCGACGGTGCTGTTGCAGGTGACTCCATCCGCGGAGATGTCTACGGATGCGCCGTTATTGTCGTTATCGATGAAGGTCTGGAAATCCTTGACTTTTACGGTGAATGTCTTTCCGGCGATGGAGATGGTTTCTCCTGTTGTGGATAAGTCAGAAGATACGATTCCTAGGGCTGCCTGGACTTCTGGTTTTGATGCGAATGGTCCTGCCTCCGAGAGGCTATTATATGAAAGGTCTGTCGGGTCGAGATTACTGGCGACTCCCGTATAAAGCGCTACGTAGAGGCTCCATCTATATTCGCTGGTGGAATAATCCAATGCGGGACCTTCTCCAGCGTTTTTGACCTGCGTAATCTTGATGGAGTTGCTTGCGATCGTGAGCGAAAGATCGTAATCCAATTCATCGTCGCAACGGCTGCTGCCTCGAGATTCCTTGTATTCGCAGGGAACCATATTCCAGGTTCCGTAAACGCTGCCTGCAGAACCGCCAATGAACATCTCGCCATAGTTTTCGAAATCGCCGTCTTCGTCCTGCCAGAACAGGACGAGCGTGTCGCCGACGAACATGTACTTGGCGAGCATGTCGCCGGGCGATGTCTGAACCGGTTTCCACTGGACCGTCTCGCCGTTCACGATGCACATGTTTTCCTTGAAGCCGTCTCCAGAAAGGGAGATGGTTTGCGACTTGTCGTCGATGATCATCTGGAAAGAAGAGGACATGACTTCGTTACCTGGATTCGACGGTCCCGAGCTGCTGTCGTCTCCGCAGGCGTAAAAACCGAATGCGGCGGCCATCGTTGTGCCCAGTAGTGCTGCTCTTGAAAGGTGCTTCATCATATTGCTCCTTGGTAGATTTTTTTATAAATGTAAAAAAAAACGAATCCTTATGCCGGCTTTTTTTCTCGATGCGGAATAGCATGTGCTGCAGTTCACAAAAAAAAGAACCCGGAGCGGTTGCTCCGAGTTCTTTAAACTTCTAAGAAGCTTGGCTTAGCTTCTTTTTTAGCTTTTTGTGAGCCTCAAGCGACTCGTATTAACGAGTCGTGGTGGCGAGAGAACTGGCTCCAGAGTAAGGACTCTGTTGAGTTTAGCCAGTTCGGTCGTGTTAGGCGCGAGCCTTGGCCTTGTCGCCGTACTTCTTGATGAGTTCGTCCTGAATGTTCTTCGGAACCGGGAGGTACTTGCAGAATTCCATGGTGAATTCTGCCTTACCCTGGGTCATGGAACGAAGGTCAGTGGCGTAACCGAACATTTCGGAAAGCGGGACTTCGGCGGTGATGGTGGTCATGCCGAGTTCTTCGCTCGTACCGGTGATGGTACCACGACGCTGAGAAACGTTACCCACGACGGAACCCTGGAATTCAGTCGGAGTCTGGATTTCGACCTTCATGATCGGTTCGAGGATCTGAGCGCCAGCCTTTTCGAAAGCTTCGCGGAAGGCCATACGGGCAGCAACCTGGAACGCCATATCAGAGGAGTCGACCGGGTGGTATGCACCATCCTGAACTTCCATTTCGATACCCACAACCGGGAAGCCGATCAAGGAACCAGCTTCCATGCAGCTCTGGAAACCCTTGTCGCAAGACGGGATGTATTCCTTCGGAATACGGCCACCCACGACGGAGTTCACGAAGTTGTAAACCTTTTCCTGGTCGCCTTCGACAGCCATCGGACGCATTTCGCCGACAACCTTAGCGTACTGACCGGAACCACCGGTCTGCTTCTTGTGAGTGTAGTCGAACTTGGCCGGACGGGTAATGGTTTCGCGGTAAGCCACCTGCGGAGCACCGGTCGTCACGTCGCACTTGTATTCGCGGCGCATACGTTCGATGTAAACGTCGAGGTGAAGTTCGCCCATACCCTTGATGATGGTCTGGCCGGATTCCTTGTCGACTTCCACCTGGAACGTCGGGTCTTCCTTGGTGAAGCGGTTCAGAGCCTTGGACATGTTGTCCAGGTCGTCACGGTTCTTGGCTTCGATCACGAGCTCGATCACCGGATTCGGCACGTGCATGGAAGTCATGTTGTAGTGGTTCTTGCCATCGGTAAAGGTCGTACCGGAGGCGCAGTCGATACCGAACAGAGCGACGATGTCTCCTGCTCCGGCTTCTGTGATATCCACCATTTCGTCGGCGTGCATACGCACGAGACGGCCCACGGACACCTTCTTGCCGGTGGCCATGTTGGTAATCATGTCGCCCTTCTTGAGGGTGCCCTGGTAAATACGGATGTAGGTGAGCTGACCATAGCGGTCGTTCACGAGCTTGAATGCGTAGCAGACGAGCGGCTTGTCGTCGGCGCTTTCGAGAATGACTTCGGCTTCGTTGTTGTCGATGTCGAGGGCCTTGTTTTCAACCTGAGTCGGGTTCGGCAGGTAGTCGATAACGCCGTCAAGGAGCTTCTGCACGCCGATGTTCTTGTGGGCAGAACCCATGAAAACCGGGGTGATTTCGAGGCTGATGGTAGCCTTGCGGATGGTGGCCTTGATGAGGTCCTTGTCGATTTCATCGACGCCATACTGGCCTTCCATGGCCTTTTCCATGATTTCGTCGCTGTAGTCTGCGCAGCAGTCAACGAGCTTTTCACGGTATTCGTTTGCCTGGTCGACGAGTTCGGCCGGGATTTCCTTTTCGATCATGTCGTCGCCGTTAGCGCCTTCGAAGTAGTAGGCCTTCATTTCGACGAGGTCGACCACGCCCTTCAGTTGGTCTTCGAGACCGATAGGAATCTGCATGACGCAGGGCTTGTGGTTGAGCTTTTCCTTGAGCATGACAGCCACGCGGAGCGGGTTAGCACCGGAGCGGTCGCACTTGTTCACGAACACGACGCGCGGTACATGGTAGCGCTTCATCTGGCGGTCAACGGTAATGGACTGGGACTGCACGCCTTCCACGCCGGTAAGAACGAGGATAGCACCGTCAAGCACGCGGAGAGAACGTTCCACTTCGATCGTGAAGTCCACGTGCCCCGGGGTATCGATGATGTTGATGGAGTCGGCTTCGCCGGTCTTGGTGTGGGTCCAGTTTGCAAACGTAGCGGCGGACTGAATCGTGATGCCGCGTTCGCGTTCAAGTTCCATGGAGTCCATCGTGGCGCCGACGCCGTCTTTACCACGAACTTCGTGGATAGCGTGAATACGCTTTGTGAAGTAGAGGATGCGTTCGGTAAGGGTTGTCTTACCCGAGTCGATGTGGGCAGAAATACCGATGTTTCTGTGTTTTTCGATGTTTTTCATTTTTTATTCCACAAATGGAGTTGATGTTTGTTTGAGTTGCGCCCAAAGATAGAAAAAAAGGGGGGATCATTCAAGTCCAGCCCGTTTGAAAGGGGCACACTCATGCCTTTTTGAATAAAAATTGAAAAAAAATAAAGAAAATCCCTTTTTTGATGTTTTTTTTGTTACATTTTCAATGCATTACATACAACAGAAAGGAATCAAAAAATGAAAAAAGCAATTCTTCTTGCCTCTGCAATCGCTTCTGCTGCAGCCCTTTCCGGTTGCGCCGTTGCCGCTGCACCGTTGACAGGCGTTATCTACACCGATATGGACTATCCGATTACGGCTACCGCAACCGAACAGGGCTCCAAGACGGGTGAAGCCTCTGCAACTTCTATCCTCGGCATTATCGCTACCGGTAACGCCAGTGTTGCCGAAGCTGCCAAGAATGGCGGTATCACCAAGGTGAAGACCGTCGATGTCAAGGCTACGAGCATCATCGGTATCTACGCCAAGTACACTGTCGTCGTGACGGGCGAGTAATCAATTTGGGTTTAGGAGACCCCTAAAAAGGACGGTTGCCTATCGGCAACCGTCTCTTTTCGTTAGAAAAAGGAATCTAGGAGGAAATCTCGGCGTCTTCGACCGTCGGCTCGCTAGATTTGTCTGCGAGAGCCTTGAAATAGGTCGCGGCGGTCTTTCCGACTTCGGTCGTGTCGTAGAAGGAGTAGGCTCCGTTACCGATGGCTCCGATGGCCGGAATGGCGCGAAGAGCGACTTTTCCTAGGAACTTGGTCGAAACCTTGATGCCGATTTTTGTTAATAGAGCTTCGAGGGCTGCCATGGAAAGCTTTTGCACGACGACTCGGCTGCCGGTACGCACCGCTATGTCGCGGACCAACTGTGCTGCACTGTGCCGGAACAGACACCAGATCATCGCTTCGCGGCTGAGCTGTGCAAACTTGCCGTAAGTTGCGGCAATATCGGATACGAGCTGTGCCTGGATACGCCAAATGGCGGCGATATCCGGTATGGAGGTCAGAACTCCCGTAACGCCTGCCGGAACAGAAAGGGTTGCGCTTACTACGGATGCCTTGAGGGCTGCCTGGCGGATGAGTTTCTTTATTTTTTCGTCAGGATCCTGAGTGGGGGTATAGAGGGATTCGGGAATATCGGTCACCAGTTCCACGAGTAACGAACTGATCTTTTCCTTAATCTTGTCAAATTTCTCTTCTTCGCTATCGCTCATAAAAGTCTCCTTACGGGACTAATATACATTATTAAATATGAAATGTGAAATGTGAAGTGTGAAGTGTGAAGTGTGAAGTGTGTGATGAATAGTTTCTCATTTCACATTTCCTCATAGAGGAAAACTCGACTAGGGTGCTAAAGCATCAAGTATCGTTTAACACGCCTCACATCAGAATATAATCTTCGCGAGGCCGCCGGTGATTCCGGGAAGGTTGTAGCGGAGCGTCTTGCCTTCGAGCCAGTACGAAAGAGCCTGGTCAATCCACTCGCGTTCACTCGTGATTTTGCGGATTACGATGTCGGTACCTGTTTCGGTGTCATCGAAATAGTAGTATCCGCGGAACTTGATTGGGAAAATTTCGCCGTGCAGAAGTACGCTCACGTCGGCGGTACCATTGTCCGAATCAATGGACACGGACTGGACATCGCCAAAGCGCTTGACCAGTTCGTGGTTCTTGACGAATTTTTCGACCGCCTTATTGCGGAGATTGCCTAATAGCGACATCCCTATCTCGATTAGCGCGGAAGCGTCAAGATTTCGATTCCGTCTTTGGTGCGCACGATGGTGTGTTCCCACTGGGCGGAAAGAGATCCGTCGCGGGTGACGGCTGTCCAGCCGTCGCTGAGAGTCTTGGTGCCCGGGCGACCCACATTGATCATGGGTTCTACGGTAAATACATTGCCGATTTCGATGTAGGGCGTGCGTTCGGAATTGCGAAAATGGAGCACAGTCGGTTCTTCGTGGAATCCGCGTCCAATACCGTGACCGCAATAGTCCTCTACGACGCTGAAACCGTGTTCGTCGGCAATGTCCTGGATTGCGCAGCCGATATCGCTGAAGCGTGCGCCCTGTTCGCCGGCGGCGCGGATGCCCTCTTCCATGCAGAACTTGGCGGTGTCGACCAGTTCCTGTGCGATGCTCGAAACTTTACCCACGCAGAACATGGCGGAAGTGTCGCCGTGGTAACCCGAAAGGATGGTGGTGATATCAATGTTCACGATGTCGCCGTCCTTCAGGATCGTCTGGGCGTTCGGTATGCCGTGACATACGACTTCGTTGATGCTGATGCAGGCATAGCGCGGATAGCCGTGATAGCCCATGCAGGCGGAAATGCCTTTGTGCTTGCGGGTGTAGTCTCCGATGAATTCGTCAATCTCGAGGGTGGAAACACCCGGTTTGCACATTTCGCCGGCAAGGATAAGCGTTTCGGCGGCAAGAGCGCCGGCATCGCGGATCAGTTCAATTTCTTTTGCGGATTTAATCTTAATCTTAGCCATTATTATGTTGTCCTATTTTTTCCATGCGTAGCGGTCAACAAGGTAGGCGAGCAGCATCTGATCTTCTTCGGTGCCGCCTGCGAGTTCCTTCACCAGCGGAATCACGCGGCTGATGCGTTCGCGGGCTTTCTGACCACCGAAGTGGTTCTTTTCCTGTTCGAGCTTCATGCGGACGCGTTCGCTTACTTTTTTCGCAATTTCTTCGTTTGTCGGAACATCCATCTTGATGAAGTTGATGCCGAAGTCGGCGGCGGTCTGCTTCATGTCGATTTCTTCGACCGGCGTAATCAGCGAAATGCAAAGTCCGCTGCGGCCCGCACGGGCGGTACGTCCGCTACGGTGCACGTACACTTCGTGGTCGTCGGGGTGGTCGTACACAATCACGTGGGTCACGTGGTCCACGTCAATACCGCGGGCGGCCACGTCGGTACAAATGAGAATGCGGAGCTTCTTTTCGCGGAAGGCGTTCAAGGTCTTTTCGCGCATGTTCTGCGCCACGTCGCCGCTAAGTGCCCCTACATTGAATCCGTAGCCCGAAAGTACCTGTTCCAGGTAGCTCACGTCGCTCTTCTTGTTGCAGAAAATCATGCAGCTTTCGGGGTTGTAGTATTCCAGCACCTTGATGGTCATGGAATCCTTGTCCATCACGTCGCAGGGGTACCAGCGGTGTTCCAGATTGTTGGCGATTACTTTGTCGTAGCTGAGCGAAAGGAATTCGGCGCTCGGACGCTGGAATTCGCGGGCGAGGCTCTTCACCGTCTGCGGAATCGTGGCGCTGAACATGGTACAGGCAATCTGCTTGGGCAGGTAGCGGCGAATCTTCTGCATATCGGGGTAGAATCCCATCGAGAGCATTTCGTCGGCTTCGTCCAGAATCAGGTCACGGATGTCGAGGAAGTCCACATTGCCGCGCTGCACGTGGTCCATCAGTCGGCCCGGCGTTGCGACAATGATATGTACGCCGTTCTTGAGTGCCTTCAGCTGCGGTTCGTAACTCACACCACCGAAAATCGCGACGGAACGGATGCCCGTACCAGCAGAGAGCTTTTCAATTTCGTCTTGAACCTGCAAGCAGAGTTCGCGAGTCGGCACCAAGATCAGAGCCTGCGGGAAAATATGGTCGCGTACAATCACCTGCAAAAGCGGGAGTACATAGGCGCCGGTCTTTCCCGAACCGGTCTTGGACTGCACCAGCATATCGCGTGCGGCGAGCATGTAAGGAATCGTCTTGCGCTGCACCGGCATCAGGTCGGTCCAGCCGTGTCCGCGAAGAATATTCTTCTGTTCTTCGGGCAGCATGTCAAAGGTATAGTCAGGGAGCTTGTGTTCAGGTTCGATGATTTTTACGGGAGTCAAAAACGGATTGACTTTTTCTTCTTTCTTTTCTTCTTTTACTTCTTCGCTCATAGTGAACGCAAAGATAGAAAAATTAATTGCCGAGGCTCCAGTGATATTCTAAGCCGAAGCTGATAAACCAGTCGATCGTGCTTGCGCCAATTGTCGTTGGCTCGGCTGCAGCATCGGGCGATGGCTCGGTATAAACATCCCTGCCTCGGCTCGAAACCCCAGTGCGGATACTGATGCCGTAGTGCTGCAGAAACACGCATTGCGTGCCGATTCCAAGCAGGGCGCCTTTGTAGGCGTCTTCGAATTCAACGCGCGTTTCGTATTCCTTGGAAGGCTTCTTTATGTTGCTTTTCAGTTCTATGTCCTCGGAGTAAAAACTGTACTGGAATCCGAGAAAGGTGAATAGGTGTAAGTCCATCCATTTTAGGGGCGAATAGGTGTGTGAAATCAATACATTGAGGCCGACTTCGTGCTGCGAAAAATACCAATGGTCCAGTTCCTTGTAAATGGGATCTTTGTCGTCGGTCTTGACATCGTGCTTTGAATAACGGTAGAAAATTTCGCCGCCGATAAAGCCGAACCAGATTCCTCCAGCATATAAAGTGAAGAGGGGCGTTGAATCGTCAATGAAGTTCCATAGGCTTACGGAGTCCCTGGTGATTCGATAGTTGCGGACCCTGCTATTGACTTTACGCTTGTACCAGTTATCCGGTGTGAACGGAATCTGGGCCTGTGCTAATCCCGCAGAAATCCCGATCCATGTTCTGAAACTTGGAGTTTCCTTGTAGAGGTCGTCCGGTTCGGTGTCCCTTTTTAGACGTTCTTCCTTGCTCAGGCGACGCTTTGTATAACGGTTAAAGAACGCCGATGCGATTTCGTCGCCCAAGGCAATCTTGTCCGGTTTTTTCAGAATGGAGCCCGCAGTCTTTGGTTCGTGAGCAGTCTCGTCAAAGATTGCTATCTGTAGATAGTCTCCCTGGTCTGCGATAAATAGGACAATTTTGTCTTCGAGTTCTTGGAAATGGGCTGCCATGGCAGGATGACGGGATTTTAGGTAGGACGCGTCTAGCGAAGGATCCATGTTGTTCTTGAGCCAACTTGCGTAACGCATGGCGACGGAATCTCGTTCCCATTCGCCCAGAAGCCTGCATTTGGGGCTTCCGATACCCGAGTTGTTGCGCTTAAGCGAAAGACAGAATTCCTTGGGATCGATTGGCGATTCTTTCTCGGTGGTCCAAATGAGGATGTCCGCATCTTGCCAGAGGGTCCACTTGGAATCGAAGTAGATGTCCTTTGCTGCAACCGAGACGGTGCATAGGAACAGACTTAGCAATGCAAATATGACCCGCCTCATCTCCCGGCTCCCTGATAAAGGTTCTTGCGGATTTGCTGCACGGTAAGGTGCATCAGCTGTTGCATGTCCTGCTCGGTAAGCGTCCTGACCGGGTGCTGGATTTCATCGACAGCGCTGAACAGCGGCCTCTGTCTAATGTTGTCCCACAAGGTGTACGATACGATGGCGCTAATGTTCTGGACTTCTCTCTTTTCTTCGCTTTCGTTATGGATGAGGGCGTAGTCAAAGAAATTTTCGCGTTTTAGGTCCGTTCCGATGATGACTTCATGAACGAGTAGAATCTGCGGTGGAATTTTTCCGTCGGGAGCCGTAATGGAAATGCCCTGTTCCGGCAAGATTCCTTTGATAAATATTCGTTCGTCCAGTTTGAGACTTTCTTCGGGAGACTTGGCTAGACTCGAGTCGGGGAGGACCGTAAGCTTGCTATAGAGACTTTGAAATTCGGCCTTCATGGCGTTGGCGCAGAATGCGGTTGCTTTCACCTGCGTGCTGTCGCCGTAACCGAGCCTATTGGCAAACCACTTGGTTCGTGTCAGGACGAATGCTTTTTCTAGTCCGGTGATTGCAAGTTCGCCATAGGGCGGCTGAGTGTAGGCAGGATGTCTTTTGGACCAATGGTAAGAATTGGCGCAGCCGACAAGCGACAGCGCCAAGACTAAAAGGCATGTCAAAAGACGGTAGCCCATGATAATCTACTGGACACCCCACTTTTCGCGGTAAGCATACACCTTGTCAAGGATTCCTTCGGGGGCGTTAATCGCCTTGCGGTTCTCTTCGCTTTCGAGGAATGCAATGATGTCGTTTATGTCGATGATGGAGTGTGCCTCGATGCCGTATTCGTCCTGCACCGTCTGAAGCGCGGACTTGCCGTTGTCAAGTTTTTCCTTGCGGTCGACGGAAATGAGGAGACCGATGACATTCGCGTTCTCGATTTTAGAGAGCGCCTGCATCGTCTCGTTCACGCTGGTACCTGCGGTAATCACGTCCTCGATAATTACGACATTCGTCTTCTCGGTGTACTTGTAGCCGACGAGCATGCCGCCTTCACCATGGTCCTTCGCCTCTTTGCGGTTGTAGGTAAAGGTGAGATTTTGGGCGTACACGTCACTGAGTTTCATCGCTGTTGCGGCGCAGAGCGGAATGCCCTTGTAGGCCGGACCGTAGAGGTTCTGGGCCTTGCCGTCGAAGTGGACCATGTAGGTGCTCGCGTAGTACTCGGCAAGCTTCGAAAGTGTCGCTCCGGTGCGGAACTCTCCGGTATTGATGAAGTACGGAGTCTCGCGACCGCTCTTGGTCACGAAGCTGCCGAATTTCAGTGCGCCGGCTTCAACGAGAAAATGGACAAATTGATCTTTGATATTCATGGTTATGCACCTGCTCCGCAGAGGAGACTAAAAATGTTCGCGAAGACATTGGATTCTTCTGTAAGGACTTCGATGACGACAAGCAGAATCAAGGTCACGATGCAGAGACTGATGTAGAAATAGAACGACTTCTTGAAGCCCTTGATTTTCAACTTGAAAATGAGCCAGGCGATGACGCTCAGGATGGCGCTGAAAGTCCATGCAGCGATGGCACCGAGCGAAATGCCCGGAATGAGGCTGATGGCATAGGTGAGTGCAATTCCTGGCATGAAATAGAAGCAGATGCAGAGAATACTCAGCAGTGCGAATCCCACATAGTGGGAAAATCCGCGTTCGCGCTGGACAATCACCTGCGGTTGGGTCATTGCTGGTGCGGTCGGCTGTTCTACCGGCGCTTCAGCAGGTGCTTCTTGAACAGGGGCTGCGGGAGCAGAGGCGTCCTGTACAGGTTCGGTTACCGGAGCAGTGTTTTCGGCTATATTTTCGTTTTTGAGTTCTTCGGACATGATGTCTCCTGTGAAATTCTAAAGGATAAATGTTCTGCCGGCAAAAACGAATACACGATGCTCTAGCCACAGCTTGAGTGCGGCGGACAAGGTGCGTTTTTCGATATCCTTACCGAGTTCAACAAGCTCGTCGATGCTTGCGGTTTCAGGTACGCGTTGGATATCCTGACAGATGATGGGGCCCTGGTCTAGGTCTTCTGTGGCAAAATGGGCCGTGGCACCGATGATTTTAACCCCTTTGTGCCAAGCCTGATGATAGGGCTTCGCGCCTTTGAATGCCGGTAAGAATCCGTGGTGGATGTTGATGATTCGGTACTTGAACTCTTCGGTAAACGCTTCGCTCAGAATCTGCATGTAGCGAGCGAGGACGACCGTGTCGGTTTTTGTTTCGGCGATGATTTCCCTGAAGCGGTTTTCAGGAATACTTTTGTCTGGGTTCGACGGTACATAGTAGAAGGGCACGCCGAAGGTTCCGCCGACAGGACCGAGGTCGGGGTGGTTTCCGACGATGCAACTGAATTCGCAGGGGAGGTCTCCGTCGCGGTGCTTGAGCAAAAGGTCGTAAAGGCAGTGGTCGGTCTTGGATACGAAGATAGCCACGCGTTCCGTCTTGGACGTGTCAAAGAGTTTCCAGTTCAGCTGGAGATGCCCTTCCAGGGTTTCCAGGTGCTTCCGGACTTCCTCGATGTTTTCGGATTCGGCTTCGAAAACGGCTCGCAGAAAAAAGGTCTCGATATCTTTGGCAGTGTGCTGTTGTAGGTCAATTATGTTTGCTCCGGCCTTTGCTAGAACTTGGGTGGTTCCGGCAATAAGTCCCTTTTGGTCGGGGCAATGAATCTGTAAAATATAACGGTTAATAGCCATAGCCCAAAATTATAAAAACGGCGGAGTTTTTTTTAGAATCGTTTACAAAAAAGAGGCTTTTTGGGTAATCTCTATTTCGTATGCAATAAATGGACTTTAATTTATGGCCGAGTCTTGTGAATTTTGTTCGAAAATTTCTACTATTGGAATGGTATTTTTTTCAAGAAGGGAAAAATGAACGGTAAATTCTCTTTGATGATCATGCTCGGTCTTGTGAGTGGCTTTGCTGTGGTTCAGTCTTTTGCAACGCCTCCCAAGAGCTGGGATGCTATCTATAATGCTGAAGGTGAAGGCGACTATTCCTCTGCTAAAATCGAAGGCAATATTCGCTTTGGTAAGTACACGCACTACAAGGAAGTGCAGCCGGTCTCGTTCAAAGTTAATGACAGCCTGTTTGCATTCTCCGTTGCTGGAACGATGACGGTTCCTGCCAACAAGATTGAAAAGGAAAATTTCTATGCGACCTGTAACGAATCGAAAGAAGCGTGGATTTCCTATTTCAACAAGCCCCGCGCTTTCGGTAGCGATCAGTTGATCGTGAACATTGCCGGTGTCGATCTCGCTTGCGGTAATGAACTGTATGCTGTTGGAGACTTGAGAATTAAATTTGCGAATCCCAAGGCGCAGGAAGTTTGGGCTCATGAATTTGAAGGTCGTGAAAAGTATCGACGCGAGCGTGTCGTGGAATTCCGCCGTGCAGAACAGGAACATCGTTCCGACATTCGTGACAAGTCCGGCATGTTCAAGGATCCGCGTGACGGCCAGGTGTACCGCACCATCAAGGTGGAAGGCCGTGAATGGTTCGCCCAGAATGTGAACTATGAAGTGCCTGGACATTCCTGGTGCTACGAAGACAAGGAAAACTACTGCATCCGTGGTGGCCGTCTTTACGATTTGGAAGGAGCCCGCAAGGCTTGCCCCGAAGGCTGGCACTTGCCGCGTGACCGCGAATGGGATGATATGCTCAAGGGTTTAACGGGCTGCTATGATGGCGTGGATAAGTGCGAAAAATTCGCAAGCAAGCTGAAGGCAACTACCGGCTGGCAGGGTGGCGGTGGTACGGACGAATATGGTTTTTCCGTATTTTCTTCGGGTTACCGCAAGATGGTGGGTAAGTCAATTGTCCGCTACGAAGACATGGGCGAATATGCCGGCTTCTGGTCTGCACAGAACGGCCGCAACGAAACTATCTGGATTTGGGCCATGGGCCGCATGAGTGACCAAATGGTTCGTCAGCTGGTACCGAGCAAGACCAACGCCTACTCCGTTCGCTGCATCAACGGAAATTGATTGATGATTGATAATGTATAATTGATAATTATCAATCATCAATTGTCAATTGAAAAAACGCAAGCCCATAGGGCTTGTGTTTTTTTACATCTGGCGAATCGGGAAGAGTCCGAGCAAATCGAGCACGTTTTCTAGCACAATCTGTGTCGCCTGAACCAGGAACAGACGGGACTTCTCTTCGGCGCTCCCGAGCACGCGGTCTTCGTGGATGAACTTGTGCGCGGCTTCGGCGATTTCCAGGGCATACTGGGCGAGCACGCTCGGTTCGTCACCGGCCACGGCATCCAGAATCTTCTTGCCTTTCTTCGACAGGATGTTGATGAGGCTGTAGGCAGCATCGTCGCTGAGTTCGGCGAAGTTCACGTCCTTGATTGCGGCGGCGAGGTCAGCGCGATCGATGCCGGCCTTGCGCATGATACTGCAGAGGCGCACGTGGGCGTTCTGTACATACGGGCCGGTATCGCCTTCGAAGCTCATCACGGCATCCCAGTCAAAGCGCACGTCCTTCAGGCGGCTGTTCTTGAGGTCGTTGAAGGTGAGTGCCGAAATGCCAATCTGGCGGGCGATGAGTTCCTTGTTCTCGAGGTTTGGATTCTTCTCATCGATGAATTCGAGAATCTTCTTCTGGGCGGCTTCGATCACGTCGCGGAGCAGGCTTGCGGTACCTGTGCGTGTCTTGCCCTTTTCCCACTTGCCGTCGACCAACTGCAGAATCACGCCGAACGGAATGTGGTACATGTCCTTGTACCATTCGCGGCCCATCTTCTTGAGCACGTGGAACACTTGCTTGAAGTGGAGTGCCTGTCCCAAATCCACCACGTAGAGGCACTTGTCGAAGTTGTATTCCTTCTTGCGGTAGCAGGCGGCGGCCAAGTCGCGGGTCGCGTACAGCGTAGATCCGTCGCTCTTGCGGATAAGGCAGGGGTTCAGGTCGAATTCATCGAGCATCACCACGTCCAGATCCTGGCTCTTCACCATCAGGTTCTTTTCGCGGAGTTCGTCGAGAATGGCGGGAATCTTGTCTTCAAAGAAGGATTCGCCGGTGTAGTGGTCAAAGCCAACGCCCATCATGTCGTAGATGCGCATGAGTTCCTTGAGCGTTGCGGCGCGGAAGGCGGTCCAGAGCTTGCGGTAGAATTCGTCGCCCTGTTCCAGCTTAGTGAATGCGGCGCGGGCTTCGTCTTCGAGGCCGGGTTCTTCTTTGCTGGCCTTGGAGAAGGCTGCATAAAGGATGTTTAGTTCCTTCACGGTCAGGCTATCCAGCGTGGCATCGTCCGTGGGGCGCTTTTCGCGCAGGTACATCACGATGAGCTTGCCGAATGCGGTACCCCAGTCGCCCAGGTGGTTGATGCGTTCCACCTTGTAGCCTGCGGCCTTGTAGATGCGGGAAAGCGAGTTTCCGATCATCGTGGAGCGCAGATGGTGGAAGGCAAGTTCCTTACCGATGTTCGGGGAACTGAAGTCGATGCAGACGACCTTCCCGTTGGGTGCGGCGTGACCGTATTCCAGGCCCTTCGCAGCGATTTCTTCAAGAGTGGACTTCGCGAGGAATCCGCGGTCAATGAAGAAGTTCAGGTAGCCGTTTACGGCTTCCACCTTCGAAAGTCCTGCCGGGAGCTTCACCTGGGCGGCCAAATCTTCGGCAATCATCTTCGGGGCCTTGCGCATTACCTTCGCGAGCGAAAAACACGGAATGGTGAAGTTGCCGTGGGTGGTGTCAGGCGGCACGGAGATAAGCTTTAAAGCGGCTTCCTTCTCGAAGGAACCGGTGGCGGCGAGCGCCTCTGCGATTTCTTGCTCAAACGAGTTCATTGTCGTCGGCCTTCTTGTCGGTGGTCTTTACAAAGTCATTTTCGTCGAGTTCCACAATCTTGCCGTCAGCATAGAGACGGTCGAGCGAAATCTCGTTACGCTTTTCTTCTTCGAACAGGTGGACCATCAGGTCGAGGCCAGCGTCGAACACGGCCCAGCGAACGCCTTCCTTGTATTCCACGCCCACGGAGGGGAGTTTGTTCGCCTTGAATTCCTTGCGGAGTTCGTTCAGAATAGCCTGCATCTGGGCTTCGCTTTCGCAGGTTGCCACGAGGAAATAATCCGTGACATCCTTGATTCCGCGTAGGTCAATCAGCTGCACGTTCTGGGCGCGCAGCTCAAACAGAATGCTTGCGCCCATTTGGACGGACTGGGGAAGTTCTTGCTTATTCGTTGTCATCTGTTTCTCCCTGTTCGGGTTCTATTATTTGTTCAAAGTCTTTGCCGATGTACACGGCAGCATCTACGACGGCGCGGCTACTGTGGACTACAAGTACATTTTTCGTCTTGAGTGCGCTGGCTAGCGCCTTCGCGCCTTCCCACTCGGGGTTTCTAAGCACAAGCACCGTCTCGTCGTAATTCTGCAGACGGTCATTTCTGGAACTCACGACATCAAATCCATTTTCGCGCAGGTAGGAGCGCATCTTGGTAGCCGCTCCCTGCATCCCGCAGCTGTTCAGTACCTCGACATCCCCCTTGTAGGTGCGTACTACCTTTTCTACTGGAACCTTCTTCTGTTCCTCTTCGCAACCCGTAAAAAGCAATGTGGCCATCAAGGCTATTGCGACGAAAGAAGAGCGAAATGTTTTGGCGTACATCAAGGACATTTTCCTATTGAAATTTAGAAAAAATGCGCCTTGCTTGTCATTCAGCTTACCTACAGTAATAACTCGTTCTCCATGGGCATCCGCCGTAGAAGTGGCGGTAGGGGCCGTAAGCCTTGAAGGCGTCGTTTTCGTTGATGAACATTACCTTGAAGGTCATGTTGTCGTTGGGCTTATATTCCAGGGCAATGTCGGGGAGGATGATGTCTATGTTTCCCTGTCGCACATCCTCGCGGGCAATTGGCGTGCCGAAACGGAAATTGGAATATAGCGGCATCCAGAGGCCCATGTTTGCGTACAAGTGAAGCTCCGGTGAAAATTCGTAGGCAAAATGCGCCATGTAGCTTTGCTGGGCAAAGGAACCGAAAGATCCTCCCATGAAACTCACGGAGTAGGTGTAGGCGACTTTGAGCGCGGGGTCAAATGTTTCATGCCGCACCAGGCGCTCGGGGTTGAAATGTTCGCGGTTCCAGGGAATGCCGTCGTCGGGAACGATGTAAACCGTATCGACAATGGTGTCTTTGGGGGCGTTTTTTGCAAGGGTAGAGTCTTTTTTGGCTGTAGAAACAATAGCTGGGTCTGCCTTTATGGGGTTTTCAGCAAAAGCAAATGCTACGAATACTATTGTCAGC
>NZ_CALEFV010000140.1 GCF_937877005.1 uncultured Fibrobacter sp.
TTATCTCTCCCGTTGCTATAACATCGCCAAGGAAGAAGACTTCAGTATGCCCGGTATGGAAGTTGTGAAAAATGTTCTTGACGAAGCAGACAAGGTGATTGCCGCCGACACAGCCAAAACAGACAAAACCACAGGTAAGAAGCCCGCGAAAAAGACCACCGCGACACTCCGCTTTGGTCACGACACCGTCATTTTCCCGTTTGCGGTTCTTTTACAGTTAGAAAACGGCACGCAGAACACCGGCATCGAAACTGCCGACATGGAAAACCTGCACAAGATCTGGCGCGACTACGAAATCAGCCCGATGGCCGCCAACGTACAGCTCGTATTCTACAAGTCCAGCAAGAAGGACGCCCCGATTTTGGTGAAAGTGATGCTCAACGAAATCGAGCAAAAGCTGCCCGTGACATGCGATACAGCAACAGTAAAGAACTGCCCCGCCGTCCCGTATTACCGCTGGGAAGACGTCAAGGAATTTTACGGCAAGATTGCAACGGGCAAATAACCTGCGACGGCCTGTATAAAAGGGAAATCCCCCGCATCGGCGAGGGATTTCTTGTGTTTAAGAGTTCTCGAGTACTTTGTCTTGTCGCGGACGATTCTAGTCCGCAGAGTGGCTCCGTTCTGGGAGCCGTCTATGCGCAGCGTTCGCATTCTTGCGCTTTCTTTTGCGTCGTTTTTAGCCATAACGGCCTCCTTGAGGGGTAAATATAAATTATTTTTAGGACATACAAAGGATTGATATGAAAAAAGCATATTGCATTCTATTTTCCGCCCTACTGATGGTCGCCTGCGGTGATGACAATTCTTCATCTGCTTCGGATAATGACTTTTCTTCTTCATCCGAAGAAGCTTCTATTGAATCATCTTCGAACGAAACAAGCGTCAGCTCATCTTCGGAGAAAAAAAACGATCAAGAGTCTTCTTCAAGTGTTCAAGAGGCAGGCTCCTCTAGCGAGAAGGCAGAATCCTCTTCAAGCAACCAAGAAGCCAACTCCTCCGGTACAGAAGAAACAAAGTCTTCGTCTTCTTCAAACAATCAAATCATTGCTGATCTCGGCGACAACAAATTCACCATAAAGCAGATTCCTACATTCGGCGAGCTAGACGGCAAACCTTATTTTTATACGACGCAGCCAAGATGCATATATAAAAATGGCATATTCACCTTAAAGCCAGACACATCAGACAACGCATACTTCTATACGATTGCCAACGACACGCTCACACTTAACCATGTAGATTTAGACAAGGTCCTTGCAGGTGCTTATGAAGAACCCAGCGCAAAGGAGACTTATTACGGAAAGAATACAGCACTCGAAAGCGAGTGGGAACGTCTTTGCTATTACAGCCTAAGCGATGACTATACAGACTGCGCTCAAAAATATTCCTACCTCATATCAAGGGATACCATTTATATCGTCCTAAGCTACCCCATTGATTATGACTACGAGATTTTTCACCTTATTGAACAAATCACGCATATAGCATTAGGAAACTATGACGAAATGAGCGTTGCGGAAATTTCCGCAAAGTATGCCGAAAATGGAGTTTCCATTGATTCATCCAACGCAAAAATCTTAATAACAATAAAAGATAAAGGCTCCTTCTCCATCGATGAAATGAAAATGTCCATTGTCAACAGAGAAGATGTTTCTGCACAAATTTCTGTTTCGTCCGGAGAAAAGAAATGTTCTTACACAGCATCATATAATCAAAATCCCGTAAAGTACTGCTCTGAAGAATATCTTCCCTACCTAAAAATTGATTCCTACGATGGTTATGTCTACGCCTATCGACTGAGCAATGATGAAGAATTCGACGCCTGCCTAGAGAGCCTATTTGATTGAGTTTTGATCTAACGCAAAATATTCGCCGTCATGGTTTCAAGCGCCTGCTGCTTGCAGTTTCGGGCGGTCTAGATTCGATTTGCCTAGCGCATTATTTTATTTGCAATAAAGCGGCGTTGGACATCGAATGGTTGGGAATCGCACACGTGCATCACGGACTGCGGGTCGGAACAGCCGACCGCGATGCCGCATTTGTGGAGGCTTTCGCGCGCAAGTATAACGTCCCGTTTTTCTTGAAAAAACTGGATGGTGACGCTCTAAAAAGTGCCGAAGGTTCGCTCGAAGAAAACGCAAGGGATGCACGGTACAAGGCACTGGTGGAAATTACATCATCCATCATCAATTACCAATCATCAATTATCAATCATCCATCATCAATCATCGTCACGGCGCACCATGCAGGCGACCAGGCCGAAACAATGTATATGCGACTCCGCCGCGGCACGACCCTTGCGGGACTACGCGGGATTCAGGAAATTCGCGTTCTAGACGAAGTCTCCCATACCCCAAAGCAACCGAAGGTTGCGACCCCATACCTCAAAGGGAGCGAAGCAACCGCCCCCACCCCCCACTCCATCAATCATCAATTATCAATCATCCATCATCCATCAAATTTCATCTACCGTCCCTTCCTTTCCGTCACCCGCGCAGAACTCCTCGCTTACGCCCGCGAGAACAATCTCACTTGGTGCGAAGACGAAAGCAACACCGACGTAAAATTTGCACGGAACAAGACGCGGTACGAATACCTCCCCCACCTGGAAGAAACCAACCCAGGGGCAACAATGCAGCTTTGCAAGGTTGCTGGGCTTGCCGATAAGGCGTATGCGAAAGTGATGGAAAAATGCAACGAGTTGTTCAATCCTATTGTGTCTCTTGAAAAGGAGATGCCCGAACTAGTCGGGCATGACAAATCACTAGATCCTGCTCCTTCGAACCTAACTCAACTAAGGCAACAAATTGCCAAGTTTCGTATATCGACTCCGCGATGCTCCGCTCAGGATGACACTTCTCTCACAACTCGTCCCTCATCTCTCATCTCGTTGAACAAAAAGGCGCTTCGCAAGATTCTGCTCTCCCACGCGGACGCAGACCTTTCCGAGTTGTTCCGTTTGTGGCTTTCGGAACAGGGATTCCGCTTTCCGATCGGCTTCTTTTACAGCCAAACGGAGCCCGCCCATGTTAAAATTCCCGTACGAGCCGCTTACCGCAAGCGAGCTATCGCCAAAAACGGCTCTACTGTCAGGATTTGCGAATTTGAAAGCGTTGAGGCTGCCCTAAAATTTGTATCTTGCAAGTGAACATATAAAAGGATTTTATGAGTCAAGGAAAACCTACTCCCCCCTACCGTAGCAAGAATTTTATCATTTTGTTGGTGATGATTCTTTTGTTGTTCGTCATGTTCCCGCTCGCCGGGAAAGATGGCGAATCGGATATCACGCGCACCGAATTTTTGGCCATGATGGGTGACTCCACCAAGGTGATTACCGAACTCACCTTGCAAAAGACCCCCGATGGCGTGATTATTGAAGGCAAGCGCGAAATGAGTGCCGAAGAAAAGGCCGAAGCGAAAAAGAACCAGAGTGCTCTCGCCCGCTTTACCAAGTCAAACGACAACGGCAACACGAAATCTTTCCGTAGCCACATGCTCGAAGTGAGCAACGACCAAATTACCGCCTGGGAAATGTTCAAGGGAGTCAAAGTCAAGGTCATTCACGAATCCTCGACATGGCTTGATACGCTAGTAGCTTTCCTTCCGGCCATTATCCTAATCGTATTCTTCTACTTCATGATGAACCGTCAGATGGGCGGCGGCGGCAAGAGCCCCTTCAGTTTTGGCAAGAGCCAGGCCCGCCAGCTTAACGGCAAGCAGAAGACCACCTTTAACGACGTGGCCGGCTGCGACGAAGCCAAGCAGGACTTGCAGGAACTCGTGGAATTCCTGAAGGACCCGAAAAAGTTTGACGCCCTCGGCGGACGCATTCCGAAGGGTGCATTGCTCGTCGGTCCTCCGGGTACCGGAAAAACGCTCCTCGCCCGCGCCGTTGCAGGCGAAGCAGGAGTACCGTTCTTTAGCATGTCCGGTTCGGACTTTGTGGAAATGTTCGTGGGCGTGGGTGCTAGCCGCGTGCGCGACCTCTTTGA
>NZ_CALEFV010000141.1 GCF_937877005.1 uncultured Fibrobacter sp.
GTCCCGGCATGGGAATTGATCCCTCGATCCAGAACAACTTCCATCTGGCGGTCTACAGGTCTTCTGACAACTATATTGTGGTCGGTGGTGCGCAGGGCCAAAGTATTACCGTGTTCAATAGCCTCGGTCATAAGGTGCGCAGCACTCGCGGTCTCGGTGCAGAACAGAAGGTTTACACCGGTGCGAAAGGCGTGTATATCGTGAAGGTCGGCAACAAGACCTGGAAAGTGAAACTGTAAAAACAAAAACCTCTCTCTAAGAAAAGATTCTTCCGGCGGGGAGAATCTTTTTTTTGTTCTTCCGAAAAATATGCTATTTTTTATGGAGAAGAATGGATTTAGTCCAAATAGAGGTCCTAAAATGAAAAATGTCGTCCTTCTCGGTGCTACGGGTTCAATCGGAACGTCCAGCGTCGATGTCATCTTGCAACATTCCGATATCTTTAATCTTTATGCCGTCGCTGCAAATAGTAGCGTGGCGAAAGTTGCCGAAATTGTGCGCAAGTTCAAGGTGGAACGCGTCTGCATGTTCAACGAGGCTGCCGCGAAGGAACTTGAAAAGGAACTCGGCATGCCCGTGCTCGCCGGCATGGAAGGCTTGTGTGAGCTTGCCGCCGACCCGAAGGCCGATATCATCATCAACGCCCTGATGGGTGCCGTGGGGTGCCTCCCGACCATTACCGCCATCGAACATGGCAAGCATGTGGCGCTCGCCAACAAGGAGACGATGGTCATGGCCGGTCCCGTCATCTGGGACAAACTCGCCGAAAACCCGAAGTCCTTCATTACACCGATCGACTCCGAACACAGCGCCATTTTCCAGTGCCTCTCCGGCCGCCCCGAAAAGGAAGTGGAGTTCCTCGAAATTACGGCGTCCGGCGGTCCGTTCCGCGAATGGCCTATCGAGAAGTTTGATCAGATTACCGTGGCCGACGCGCTTAATCATCCTGTGTGGAGCATGGGCAAGAAGATTACCATCGATTCTGCCTCCATGATGAACAAGGGGCTTGAAGTCCTGGAAGCGCACTTCCTGTTCCACATTCCGTATGAACAGATCAAGGTGGTGGTTCATCCGCAGTCCATGGTGCATTCGCTGGTGCAGTTCCGCGATGGATCCCTGATGGCTCAGCTTGGAGCGCCCGACATGCGTATTCCTATCCAGGTGGCGCTCACGTGGCCCGACCGTCTGCCGCTCGAGACCAAGCGCCTCGATCTGCCGACGCTCGCGAAACTTACCTTCTTCGAGCCGGATTTCAATAAGTTCCGCTGCCTCGCCCTCGCGTTCGAGGCGGGCCGCCGTGGCGGTATCGTTCCGGCCATGATGAATGCCGCGAACGAGGTGCTGGTGGATTCCTTCCTCAAGGGAAAACTTAAGTTCACCGACATCCCGAAGCATGTGGAAACGATTATGGCCGGTGCCCCGACAGTCACGGGGCATCTCACGCTCGACCAGGTGCTCGAAGCCGATGCCGAAGCTCGTCGCCTGACCGAGGCTTTGATCAAGTAATTAGCCTTTTTTCCCGAAAAATCGGGGTTGGGTACAGTTGTAACCAGATTGCCTAACAATTTTAGGCAATCTTTCTTTTTTTGGGGATAGATTTTAGACCGAAACAAACCTCAAGGAGTGCACATGCAGGTCAAATTCGGTCTGAAACAGTATGTTCCCCTGGCAATTTCGTTGCTTTCCATGGCATCGACTGCTTTTGCCGCTACGGCTTATATCAACCAGATTGGCTACCGCACCGGCGATGCAAAGGAATTTACGCTGGCAGATGGTTCCGGTAACGTTGAAATTGTGGATGCGAGCGGGGCGACAGTCTTGACAGCGACTCCGTCCGAGGCCTCCACCTGGGCTCCGAGTGGCCAGAATGTGCAGCTGGTCGATTTTTCTGATCTGAAGACTCCGGGAACGTACTCCATTAAGGTTGGTGGACAGGTGCTGCGCTCGGACCTGGTTATTGCCGACAAGCCCTTCGAAGAGGTTGTTAAGGCCTCGCTTAAGTGGTACTATTATCAGCGCGCTTCCATGGCCCTCGATGAAGCTTATGCTGGGCAGTGGAAGCGTCCCGCGGGACATACTAATGCGACGGCGACTCTCCATAGCTCTACCGGTGCTTCGGGAACGATTAATTCTAGCAAGGGCTGGTACGATGCCGGCGACTATGGCCGCTACATTGTGAATTCGGGTATCACCACCTACACGCTCCTTTCGCTCTATGAGCACTTCCCGGATTATTTTAAGACTCTCAAGTGGAATATCCCTGCTGAAGGCTCTCTTCCGGATCTGCTTGCCGAAATCAAGTATAATCTTGACTGGATGCTTACCATGCAGGCAAGCGATGGCGCAGTTTACCACAAGCTGACCACGCTCCAGTTCCCTGGCGACGTGATGCCTGCAAAGGATACGGAAAAGCTTTATGTCATTGGCAAGGGCACCGCAGCTACATTCGATTTTGCTGCCGTGATGGCTGTGGCGGCCCGCGTTTATAAACCGTTCGATGCGTCCTATGCAAGCACTTGTCTTGAGGCTGCCAAGAAGGCTTATGCCTGGGGTGCCCAGAATCCGAATGTAAAGTTCAACAATCCTTCTGATGTCGGTACGGGCTCTTATGCCGATGGTTCGCTCGGTGACGAGAAGGACTTTGCAGGAACGGAACTTTATGCAACGACCGGAGATGCGACGTATAAGACTTCGGGAGCTTCTCACAACTTGCCGGGCTGGGCGGATGTTGCAGGCCTTGCCACCTATGGAAAGGCTACCCATGCCACCGAATTTGGTGATGTTGCTCAGCAGGCGAAGGACACCTTGCTTAGCGTGGCCGACGATTTCGTGAAGCGTTCAAACACGGGTTTTGGTGTCGTGATGGGCGAAAACGACTTCTACTGGGGATCCAACTCCGTGGCCGGAAACCAGGGCGTATGGCTGCTGCATGCCTATTACCTGACTGGCGACAAGAAGTATTATGTCGCGGCAACCAAGGTGCTTGATTACCTTCTTGGCAAGAATCCGCTCGACATGTCGTTCCTGACTGGTTTCGGCACCAAGTCTCCCAAGATGCCGCATCACCGTCCGAGTACGGCCGATGGCGTGACCGATCCGGTTCCTGGAATGCTCGTAGGTGGCCCGCAGCCCGGTGGCGAAGATATTGGTACTAAGGATTGGGAATGCAAGGACTATAGGACCGGCAAGCCTGCGACTTCCTATACGGATAATCGTTGTAGCTACGCGACTAACGAAGTGGCCATCAACTGGAATGCCCCGATTGCCTACCTTGCAGGAGCAATCGAAGCGATCAATGCCGGCTATGCTCCGAGCTTTGCTGTCGAAGGTGTTGCCGGAATCGATGCTCGTCCGGTTGTTTCTCGCAAGGCCAATGTCGAAAAGGCTCCGCGCCTGCGCTTTGCAGACCAGATGCTTTACGTCGAAAAGAATGGCAAGCGCTACAACCTGAACGGTCATCGCCTGAAGTAATGAAACGAAACTACGAACTCCATCCACTCGCCTTGCATCTACTTGGGTGCAAGGCGCTCTTTTTATAGTATATTTGCAGGAGAGGCGTCTATGAAAACAAGATATTGCATCCCCTTATTAGCCGTGGCAGCCATTGCCGCCCAGAATGTCATCAAGGTCGATGACTTGCATCCGGGTGTCGTCATCAATAAAGACAACATGATGTCTGCGGACTTGGCGATTTGGAATCCGCCGAGCCGTTATTACGACATGACCTCTGCTTTGGTCGATGGCGGTTACACGCTGTTCCGTTTCCCGAATGGCAGCCTTTCCAATGATTACCACTGGAACGGTATCGGTAGCTACGATAGCACGGGCCTCTGGACCGCCGACGAGAACAAGTGGGCACGCGGTTTCTTGGGCGAAACGATTTACCGCGGCACCACCAAGGACAACTACGGCTTTGTGCGTCGCAGTCACCTGGCCGACGGCAATATGGAAACCATGTGGTGGGGCGAAATCCTGGACCCGGTGGACCCGCCTTGGGTCGTGGTGGAATTCCCCGAAAAGGTCGATGTCGATTCCTTGCAAATCGATTGGGGAACGCTTCGCCCGAAGGCTTTTGAAATTGCCTACTGGACCGAAGACTATGCCGAATATCCGGGCGTGCACCAGGCGCTCGAAAACAAGCTGAAACTTGAAAAAGTGGTCAAGGTGAATGGTGCGACCACCAAGTACAAGTCTAAGTTCCGCAGCCGCTATGTGGCGATTCGCTTCAAGACGACGGATTTGCCTAGTAAGGGCGTGCAGATTCGCGAAATGAAACTTTATAGCGGCGAAACCGACCTGCTTGGCGGTAACAACTACAAGTTCTACGCGATGTCTACCCGCAATGGCGACAAGGCCCGCACCGACTGGACCGACATCAAGTGGGATTTTGAAGAATTCATGAAGTACATCAAGACGCTCCCGAATGCCCGTGCGGTCATTTGCGTGAATGCGGGTACCGGAACTTCGAAAGAAGCTGCCGCCTGGGTGCGTTATGCAAATAAAGTAAAGGGCTACAACATTAAGCAGTGGCAAATCGGCAACGAACTTGACGGCGAATGGGAAGAATCCGGCCCGATTTCGGCAAGGCATTATGCTGCGCGCTACCTGGAATACGCCCGCGCCATGAAGGCGGTGGATTCTACAATCGTTCTGCACGGCCCGCTGTTCAGCACGCATAAAATGCAGCAGAAGGGTTCCGGCTTGCTCGATGGCAAGTACTGGATGGAAGAATTCTTGCGCATTGTGGGTGAGGCCGAAAAGAAAGACGGCAAGCGTTACCTCGATGTAGTGGACTTGCACAATTACCCGTACTGGACGCCCAACGAACCGAAGCCTGCCGATATGCTCAAGGCCATGCTCGACGTGGGCCCGAATATGGATACGCTGAATGTATGGATGAAACGTCACCTTGAAGGCGAACGCGGCGTGTTCCTTTCGGAATTCAGCACCTGCGTGCAAGGGTATAGCCTGCTGATGGATTACCCGCAGGCATCTGCCGTGGCAAGTATTTTTGCGCAGCATGCCATGCGCTTTGGAAATCGCTTGCAGGTGCTTCCGTGGGATGCTTTCGGTAACTTGTTCAAAGGCCCCGATGACACTTGGGGCACCATCAGCATGACGGCTCTTGTAAAGGAAGGCTCCTGGAATTATTGGAAGTCTCTGGAGCCGACGGCGGAATACTACGGCATTTACATGACCTACATGGATTTCCTTGAAAATGGTTATGCGGTGCTGCCCGTAAAATCGACGAGCGCAGACATCGAAGCTTACGCTATCGGCAAGGGTGATTCTGCCCGCGTGATGATTGTGAACTTGTCGGAAACCCCGCAGGTGGTACAGATTGACCGCGCAAGCGTTTCTGCTGCAGGTGGCGCGACCGAAGTCGGCAAGGGTGATCTGGTTCGCACTCAGGTCGAAATCTTTGGCGAAGACCAGTTCAAGTGGGTGGGCACTTCGCAGAAGGCGTACCCGTACCCGAAAATGGGCCCGAGCGGCCGCCGCATTAACCCGAGCAAGAGCAAGGACATTACGGTGCCGCCGTTTGGACTCGCTGTTGTACAAATTAACCCGCAAGTGACTTCGGGCGAGGCTGCCGCGGAACCCAAGGTGTTGGCTGCGGCTCTCGAAAAGAAGGTGCTCCTTGCAGGTGACACGCTCGACCTGTTTGGAACGGTAGTTCAAGAAAACGGTCAGCTAATTGGATGTACGCTCACGATTCCTGAACTTGGAATTTCAAAGGCTATTGCTCCCGATGACGGCAAGTGGAACGCTTCTATTGAAAGTTTCCATGTCAAGGTGCCCTTCCCGGCCAATGTTAAGCTGGGCTCGGCGACGGCTGTGCTGAAAATTTCCGGTCTTGGCAAAAAGTCGACGGTGTTCAAGATTCCGTTCCGTATACGCGGTGCCTACCGCACCACGCACGTGATGCAGAATTACGATAACGGCCTCGATGCGGTCGACTGGTATCCGGTCGCTAACGGTGACAACGCGACGACTATCGGCGCGAAGGTCTTTAACGGGGCGCCTCCGCACGGCGGCTTTATTCGCCACGACTTCATGATCGAGCAGCCGCCTACGCAGGGCTGGCCGAACTTTGCCGGCGCCTACTACGTGATTCCTGAAGAAGTTCACAACTCGGTGGGCATCGTATTCGACTACGCCACGAACCATAGCAATCCCGATGGCTACTTCGAAGTGCAAATCGCAAGCGAACAGGTCAAGGATTACGACGAATTCATGGTGCGCTTGAAAAATACTCGCGGCTCCTGGGTGCGCGACACGCTCATTTGGGAAAACATGACGCAAGAAGGCTGGGGCAAGACCATTCCGCAGCTCGACCCGAAACAAATCAAGAACTTCTCTTGGCGCGCCCGTTACAGCGGTACAGGCTACATTAGCCTCGACAACATTTACCTGTTGCAGGAAAACGGCACCGAAGTCCCGATGCCCCGCGGCTTGAGAAGACTACGCTAAAATTGTCATGCCGGACTGTACATCTTCTTTTGTCTTGTGTCATCCTGAGCGTAGTCACGAAGTGACGAAGTCGAAGGATCTCTTGGTGCATTTTACTACATTATTACACGATGGAATCGATATTCAGTAATGTCTTGATGTTTGTTCTCGGCCTTATCGGTTTGAGTTTTTTGGTGACTATTCACGAACTGGGCCACTTTATGGTGGCCAAGTGGAACAACGTTAAAGTCAATACGTTTAGCATCGGTTTCGGAAAGAAACTTATCAAGTTCCGCCACGGCGAAACGGAATACTGCATCTCGGCAATTCCATTTGGTGGCTATGTGGCCATGGCGGGTGAAAATCCCGATACGCTCAAGGAAGGCCAGGTTCCCGATGAACGTGATTTTGTGGCGAAATCGGTTGGCGCTCGCGCGTCGATTGCATTTGCGGGCCCGTTCATCAATATCGTGTTTGCCTTCATCTTGTTGATGATTCTTTACATGGTCGGTGTCGAAGAACCGGCAACGAACGATTTGATCGTTGGTTTTGTGGCGAAGGATTCTCCGGCCGTAACCGCTGGCATTCAGCCGGGCGACACCATTACTGAAATCAACGGCAAGCCCACTCAGGGTTGGGACGATTTCCGCGAACAGATTGGCGTGAGTCTCGGCGTAAGCGTCCCGCTTACCGTGCACCGTGGCGGCGAACCGCTAACGATTACGGTCGTGCCCGAAGAACTCGTGATTCCGGCGCAAGATTCTACTAGCTCCGAAATTGCGATGGGTATCGGTGACATCGGTATTTACCCGCGCAACCGCGTGATTGTACGCTTGCCTCCTGTAGCGGGCTCTGCAGCCGAAAAGGCGGGCCTTGCCGTGGGCGATACCATCTTTGAAATTAACGGCGAACATATTTCCCGCTACGAAGAAGTGGTGCGCATTATCGACGGCAGCAAGGGCGAACCCGTAAACATTACCGTTATCCGTAACGGCGATACGCTTACCAATTCGCTCACGCCTGTTTACAACGAAGAATATAAACGCTATATGGTCGGCATCCAGATGGGCTATGTGCTCTTCCGCGAAACGAAGATTGTG
>NZ_CALEFV010000142.1 GCF_937877005.1 uncultured Fibrobacter sp.
AACATTGTCAATCACTTTATCCCCTTCACCGAAGAAGATGTCGGCGCAGGTGATCGTTTCGAAAGTGATTTCATGGTTCAATACATGGATGGTAAAATTTTCAGTGCCGAAGCCCAGGCTGTCCTAGACGAAGGCAAGAAAATTTGGGCAGTTTATTTCAAGCAATCATTCAACCATAAAATTCGCGAAGAATTAAAACTCAACCGACCCGATGTCGGCTGGTATCAGATCCGCCAAGCCCTGAAAGCACAAAACGAATCCGGCAACTCTGTTCCCGTTAGCTTTGCCGCCTTCGAATCTGCCTACAAAACCCTGTCCGAAAAACTTCGCCCTCAAGTCTATCAATACGGATTTTTGAAATAATATCAACTAGTTCCATTTTAGAACTAGTTCAAAAAAGTGAGATTTCCAACGCATCAAATTTTTCGAGTAGTTGAACTGTCAAGGAATACTTGACAATTCAAAGCCGGGGATGACAAAATGATTATGGATTAACGAAAAAAGTGGTATGTGCATTTTTTGCACATACCTCTATCGCCATGAACGCAAGACACCTTGCACGCTATCAAGACGATGGACCATTCCAGAGAGGCTACTATCGCCCGTCTTCACCGAGCTGGCATTGTCACAAAGACCGGTAAAATGACCGCCTTTTACCGTAAGTGCATTGAAGCTCAAACACCTAAAGGGTAGGTTTTATGGACGATATCTATCTGGATCGTCCTAATCTATACATAGGTTTCCATGGTTGCGAAGTTTACGTTCGCAACAAGAAATGCATCAAGGGATTTTTCTTGCCTAGGTACTAAGGCGCTTGTTAAGCAAAAAAGGGCCACGGCAATTGCCGCAGCCCCTTTTTGAGCATTCTATGAAGTAATTAGAAACTGAATACGGTTTCGAGACCGAAGCGCAGCGCAGTATCGTCCTCGTTATCCTGCACGGGAATGTCCACCATGCCGAAGGCCATGATTTCGAGGTTTTCCACCGGCGTAATGTAGGCGCGGGCACCGACATCGAATGTAGCGGCGGAATCATCGTCATCATCCATGGTATTAGTGTGGTATTCTACAGGAATGCCGAGCTTGATGAATTCAGCAAGCTTGAAGGCGGGTTCGGCATACACGAAGAAGTATTCCGGAATTTCGCCGTTGTCAAGGTCGCTTGCATCTTCGGCGGCATCGCCCCTATCGACGATGGCATAGAAAGCGGTCGTCTTGATATCGAACATGCCCACTTCGAAAGTCGGCTCGACCAAGAAAGCGTGAGCGGTAGAAGTCCAGTCCTGACCATCAACGACATCGCCGTCGTCACCCAGGTAATCAGCATGGAAGCCGTACACAGCCCTGAAACCAAAGCCACCGATATTCAGGCCCGCCTCAACACCGGCATGGAGTTCATTGTGCTGTGCAGTCTGGAAGCTCTTGTAGTCAAAGAACGGACGCAGGTGCTGACCGGCATAGTCGAATTCGTAAGCTGCGTGAACATCGTAGACCTTCGCGCCATCGTCATCGGCAAAGTCGTTATCACCACGACCGAAGCCAAAGCCGAGCACAAGGCCTGCCAAGTCAATTTCAAGACCGCGAATATCGTGTTCCTTCATGCCCGCAGCATTGTCGGCAGGATCATCGTAGCCGTAGTAAGCATTGAACGCGCCTTCCGAGAAGGTCAGGTCGCCCAGCTTAACCGCGAAGAAATCAGCCGGCTGGTACTGAACGTAGGCACCATTGTAAATGGCGGCCGGATCAGTCGTTTCGCCGTCGGCTTCGAGGCCCACGAATGCAGACCACTTTTCGTTGAACTTGACTTCAAAATTCAGGTCAAAGGTAGAAGCGTAGGAATGGTTCAGGTCATCTTCTGCCCAGACATTGCCTGTGTAAGCATCAAATTCCACTTCGCCATTGTACTTGACTTCCATTTGGGCTTCAGACGTGCCTTCGTTCATGCTGGCCTTGAGCATGCCGAGAGCGTTACCGGCGGCGTCAGCGACTTCGCCCGGGTTAGTGTTTTCGGCAGGAGCGGATTCAGCGGTTTTTTCTTCGGCAGGAGCAGGCAATATAAGCACTCTATCTGCCAACGGTTTGATGGTCATGATTTCGAGTCCTCCTTCGTTCTTATATGAAAAATATGTTTTTTGTCTGACTGATTATACTGCGTGTGAACTTCTAGCTGTATTCTACAAAAAAAGGAAACAA
>NZ_CALEFV010000143.1 GCF_937877005.1 uncultured Fibrobacter sp.
ACGTCAGCAAGCGTGTTTGCGATTGCTATAGACCCTTCCGATACGACTGCGTGGACGCAGGTCCTGGCGGCGCACAACGCCGGGAAGCAGATATTCGCAACATACTGGTCTGGTGTTTCACAAGGCGTAGCGAAGCGGTATACACTTCCTCTTACTGATGTCTATAGCAGCAATGACACAATCACTACATTCGTCTTTTCGGCATCGTACAAGGACGGCGAGTCGTACATCGGTCGCATACACGAATACAAGTTGACTCAGTCCGGGTGGAATGGTCCGAAAGAATATGACGTGACTTATGCGGAGAGTGCGGGTCATGCAGGAAATGCCTCGTATGCCGATGAAGCAGGTACAGCCGTGACGGCCGGATATGCTGAACGTGCCGACTATGCGATAGGCATAAAGCATGTAGGCAGCGCATACACTAATGTCGGTGCGATCGGCTCGCCAATTGTATGCCCTTTCAGTAGCGATGTCATACCTAACTCTACGACATCTTACAATGTGGAGTCACTTATGTCAAAGTTACTCGGCCAGTACAATCAGTACAAGGCTGAAGAAAATAGGTGTTATGTAATTATCAACGCAAGGACTGCTACTATGAGGATTACTGGTTTCTACGGCAATGCATCTTACGAGCTTGGCGCAGGCAAGATGACGACGATAGTCTACTGGGGCGGCCAGTATTTTTGTCGGTAACACAAATTTTTGAACGAGGATAGAGATATGGCAGAAAACACCACATCGCTAATTGATAGACGGCAGAAGCTCGTCGACGAACAGACACTGAAGAACATAACACTCCAGGACCTTCTCTACATGTGCAGCGGAACCGGAAGCGACCGAGACCAGGTCCATACCGTGGGCGAGCTCGCTGATTTCCTCTTCGGAGGTAATATCGGAAGCTTCACAGTCAAGTCTACGGACGGAGGCATGCTGCAGACCGTCACAATCACTGCGAACGCGGTCACTTATTCCAAGACCGTGAGCGGCGAAACGACAACGAGGACCATCGCGTTCAACGGCAACAGCGACCTGGAGAACCTGCGCCTCAAAGTGCTGAAGGGCGGAATCGCGACTGGAACTACCACGCACAAGCTGCAGGTCGATGACGTCCTTGAACTCCTGGACAACCTTGTCACGGAAAATGACGTGTATGTCAACGGTGGCGGCAAGATCCATGTAGGGTCCTCGTTCTTCACGGAAGTGAAGAACGTCGAGCTTTCCAGCGGCGACACCTTCAAAGATGTGGGAGTGCTCGGCAATGTCAATGCCGACGGGTGCTTCGACATCACGTTCGGATTCAAGCAGGTCCCGAACGCTCATATCGGAACTCCGGTCGTAGCGATCCGTGACGACCGTAATCGCGACATCACCGAGGCGGACTTCTCCGAAAACGATGACGACGGGTGGCACTACCTTCGGGTATGCGGGCGGTGGACTCCTTCGGAACTCGACCCTTCACCGGATACTCCGGCAACGCTCAAGGTGGTTCTCAAGATGGATTCCGTAGTCGGTTCTCGCTCTCCGAAGGTGAGCTATTCCGGGTTCATCGTGAAGCAGGGGATTCTGTAAGCATGGACATAACCGGAATTGACATAGGTGCGCTTGCGACCGGAATCGGGGCTGTCATCAAGTGCCTGCATTCGGACAGGAAGACGGACAATGCGAAGAAGGGCCTTGACGAGCGAATTGCCGTCCTCGAGAACGACATGCGCCATCACGACAAGCGTCTCGACGACGGCGACTCCAACTTCAAGGTGCTGGACCAGAAGATAGACCGCAACAACGAGCTGCTGAACCAGCTCATAGGCGAAGTAAGGGCAGGGAGGAAGTGATGCTTGAGGCTTTTGTTGTGGCGGTGCTACTGATTGCTGCGGGATGGTTCTTTTTTGACGATGATGACTGGGGTAATCCAAGATAATCAGGAGGTATGCTATATGGCGGTTACTGTAAAGATGGCTACGGCTGCTAGGCCGTTCGAGTGGCACACGGACAAGGACGGGTCGCATGCGCTGATGTTCAGCAATACGCTTGTTCTCCGGATCGAGAAAGACGGCAGGGAATACGACTGCTGCGTGAACTTCCAAGGCCGCGACGACATCCCCGGCGGTCTGTGCTTCCGCTGCGACGGGCTCTCCGTCCCGAAGGTGTTTAGGTGGTTCCTGCCTTCGTGGGACGGTGGCAACGACCTCTACAACCTTGCTGGCGCGCTGCACGACTGGCTGTACGCCACCGTCGGTGCGTACAAGACGTTTACAAGGCCCGAGTGCGACGACATCTTCCGTGGCATACTGCGCGAAGCTGGGCTCGGCAGGTTCAGGGCCTCGACAGCCGATTACATGGTCGGTCTGTTCGCGGGCAACTCGAGGCATTGGGGCAACGACGACATGGGCATAAGGACCATGGCGTCCATGAAGTTTTTCTAGCGGGAAGGGTAAAAGTATGGGTCAGCTTACATTGATTCGCGATGTCAAGGGCGACAAGGCAATTCTCGGCAAGCTGTATCTTAACGGGGCCCTAGTCTGCTACACGCTGGAGAATGCGTCCAAGACGATACCGACCGGGGTGTACCTGGTGCAGAATTCAATGAGCCCGAAGTTTAAAAGGGAACTGCCGTTGCTGTGGAACTCGGGTGTGTCGTCGTTAAGGGGCATCCGCATACACCGTGGCAATACCGTCAAGGACTCGCAGGGGTGTATCCTGGTCGGCATGGGCCGGAACTATGTCAAGCCGACAGCGACGCCTGCGCTGCTAGAATCCGCGCTTGCGGAGACGATGGTAACGATGTTATGCAGAAATGTTACGGAACTTATCATAACAGATGAACGCCAATGACGGAGAGATGGACGGAGAGAATGGCGGTTCTCTCCGTCGATCTCTACGCCATAAAAAGTGGGACAAGTATTCAAAAAAATAGTCAAAATTTGAAATATTATTATCTAATTGTGTAATATTATAAAGATATATCTAATGTAGGGCAAATGTAGGCAATCCTTTGAAAAATAATGAGTTAGGCTTAAAAAATGTTGAAAAACAAGTATTTAGCAAATATTCCCAGGTCAAGTAATCCCGTAAAGGTTTAGTTTACTCCCCCGGTGCATGCACCGGG
>NZ_CALEFV010000144.1 GCF_937877005.1 uncultured Fibrobacter sp.
GTCAGAGCTGGCCCTTGTCGTGCCGTCTGCGTTACAGGTTCTGGCCACGGGGCCTCCCTTGCCTTCCCAGGCGCAGTGGGGCTTGCAGCTATCCCAGTAGCGGGTTGCGTAGCCGGACTTGGTCTGGGCGCCCGAAATAATTTTGGGCAGTAAAGAGCCACCCTGCGGTTGCTGTTGCTGGCTGCTCGAGGACTTCGCGCTGGAGCTGGACCTTGCAGAAGAGCTGGAAGACTTTACGCTAGAACTGGACTTCGCAGAGCTGCTGGAAGACTTTACGCTAGAGCTGGACTTCGGCTGCTGAGCGGCGCTGCTTGCCGGTGCTGCACCGGAAATGTTCTTGCAGTTGTTGCCGGCAGGATCGTAGTAGCAGTTCAGCTTGCAGTCATTGTCATAGGCGTATTGTTCACCCTTGGACCCCTTCAGCTGATCATATTTGCCAACGCACTTGCCCGAAACGCTGTCGAGGCATTTGCCGTCACAGTTGCCCGATACGGCGGCGGAGGATTTCGGCTGTTGCTGCTGGGTCGAAGAGGAACTTGCGACCGGATTTACGTTGGCGCTCGAGGCAGGCTGCTGCTGAGCTGCCGAAGACACTGCCGGCTGCTGTTGTGCGTCAGAAGAAATCGGCATGGGCGGCTGCTGGGCGGCATCGGAAGAAACCGGAACGGGCGGCTGCTGGGCGGCATCGGAAGAAACCGGAGCGGCAGGAGGATTCAGCTCGCTGAGAGTCGTTATGGGGAGTTCTTCGGTGTTGATGTTGCCTGCGATAACGTTTCCGTCGGCGGTGACGATAGAACCGGTCACGCCATCTTCGCTCGGGACAAAGGTTCCGACGACATTACCGTTTGCGTCGGTGACGATGCCCGTGTTGGTGTAAATGAGGTAATCCTGGTCGGCCTGGAAGTGCCTGGCGGGTGCCTCGGGGGATTCGCTGCTTGCGGAATCTTCGATGGCCTGCTGGGCCTGCGTCAAGGCGTCGTTGGCTTCGTCGGAGCAGCTCCAGAGTGCCAGTACGGAGGAGAGGATAATGATGGATTTGAAGATCGGTTTTTTCATAGGGGTCCTCAATAAAAAAAATCACGGACTTTCTTTTGAAAGCCTACCAATTCCATCCGCACTTAAAGATAGATTATTTATGGAACTTTTTCATGTAAAATTTTGTTAGATACGCAGTTACGGAATTTATATCACATTAGAAAACCCCGGGGATTTCCCGGGGTCTTTAAAACCTTTCGGCCGTAGGTAAGGATTAATATTTGTCCTTAAGTGCCTGGGGGCATTCCACTTCCACGAAGTCGACTTCGGGGTTGTTTGCCGCATCCATCCAGTTGGCAAGGAACAGGCAGCCGTTCTTGAGGCTGGTGTTGTTGCTGTATTCCTGGTTGCACATGTTGATAAGGCAGTCCTTCTTGTAGTTGCAGGTGGTGAGGAATCCGCCGTACTGGGCGCCTGCACAGGAAATTCCCATCTTCTGGCAACCGTTGAATGCGCCGGGACCGCCACCAGGAATCATCAGGTCGAACTGGTTGTGGCTAACGTCGTAGCCGATGTTGCTGGACATGACGATCAGGTGCTTGCCCTTGATTTTCTTGTGGTGGCTGTCGGTGGGGGTGTTCGTTGCAGAAGCGCCGGTGCCCTTGAAGGTGAGCATGTAGCACTTGCCGCAGTCGTTTCCGCCACCGGGTGTTGCGGCGAATGCATAGGCAATCGTATCGTTCACGATTTGCGGAGTCTGGTCGAAGCATGTGCCTGCGCTACCGCCGTCACAGACGGAGTTTTCGTCGGAGTTGGCCCTGCTGGTGCCGTCGGCCTTGCAGGTTCTGGCCACGGGACCGCCCTTGCCTTCCCATGCGCAGTGGGGCTTGCAGCTATCCCAGTAGCGTGTTGCATAACCGGACTTGGTCTGTGCGCCCGAAATGACCTTGGGCAGCAGGACCTGCTGCTGACTGCTCGAAGACGATTTGGCCGAGCTGGAAGATCTTGCAGAACTGGAGGACATGCGCGAGCTGGAAGAACGTGCGATGGAGCTCGAGGATTCTACGGTAACGGAGGAAACGGGGGGCTGTTCGTATACCGAGGAAGATTCCGGAACCGGTTCGCTTGCGCTGCTCGTCGGAGGCGGGGGAGCGACATTTGCTCCATGAACCGGGAGCTCGTTGACGTCGACGCCTTCGAAGAGTACGGATACGCCATCGAGGGCGATGATGTTTCCTGTAGAAATCTGTGCGCCCGTTTCCGGATCAGTGCCGAATACGATGGTTCCGACCTGGTTGCCGGCGGCATCCGTCACGATGCCGTTCGGGTAAATGACGTAGTTCTGGTCGGCGTTCATCACCCAGGCGAGATCCGTGATGACGGTCGGGCTGATGATGTCAAGTTCACCGAAGTTGACGCCCTCTGCTATGGGATTGCCGTTCACATCGACAATGACGCCTGCATAGATATCGGCCGTGCCGATGACATTGCCGGCCGTGTCCTTGACGACGCCTTCGCCCGTAATCAGGAGAGGCGTGTCGGCTCCGTCATAGTAGAACACCGGGACATCCGTCACGATGGCGTTGATATTGTTGTCGCTGGAGCTTGCGATTTCGTCGCTGCAACTATACAGGAGGGAAAGCGCGCTCAGGGCAATTGCGAAAGAAATGATTTTTTTGTTCATGTAGACCTTCGATCCCAAAATGTAGTGTTCCAATGTAATTAAATATGTCGGATTGTGCATGTAAAAATATGTATAATAAGCATTTAGTGTTCCATAAATGTTCACGCTGCCATGGACAATATGACAAGATGTGAGCGCAACCACACCGCAATTGTAAATTTTCGTTTTGTTAAAATCTTTTTACAAAAATTTCTGTTGATAGATTTTGAACTTCCGCCGTTTCCCTACAAACGTTTTTAAACTGTTGATAAGTTGGATTTAATGTTTGAAGAAAACATTGAACCTTTAAAATTTAGCGAAAAACGGCATTTTTTGAAAAACGGAGTTTTGCGCCCCATCTGCCCCGTTCAAGATGGATTTTGGGTCTTGAGGGGGCAAATTTGGCTTTTTTCTCGCAAAAACGCAAAAAAAATGCTTGAAAAAATCCTTGACTTTTCTAAATTTGCCAAGCAAAATTCGCAAAGTACCGCTTCCTATGCTTTGCGAAATCATCGGAATGTGCGTCAAACCCGCGCCATTCCTAGGATTCGAAGCGATAAACCTTCTGCTGAAGAAGAGGAAAAAATGGCAAAAGAACATTTTGACAGAAGCAAGCCGCACTGCAACATCGGCACCATCG
>NZ_CALEFV010000145.1 GCF_937877005.1 uncultured Fibrobacter sp.
TCTTCAAACGTGCGGATCGTTAAGAACCAAAAGTGGGCAATCGCCGCTTTAATCGCACCGTCTTGCGTCGAGTTTTCAAACCAGTCGATAAAACGCCCGAT
Source organism: uncultured Fibrobacter sp. (assembly GCF_937877005.1). Lineage (GTDB taxonomy): Bacteria > Fibrobacterota > Fibrobacteria > Fibrobacterales > Fibrobacteraceae > Fibrobacter. Next base: position 102 of record NZ_CALEFV010000145.1, read on the forward strand.
TTCAAGCGGAATGCGTTCCGGGCTTACGCCGGTAAATGTTCCTGCAACGCTTTCTTTTGTCCTAAAGCTCTTTACTTTGTTCTGGCCAATGGCCGCATGCCATGCGAACAGGCGTTCTTCGGTCAGCGGGAGCTTGGCGTTTTGAATCGCGCCTACAAAATTTCGAATGTCGTTCCTGGCGGAATTCTTTTTCTTGATTTCGCTTTCAAGTATCGGAATATCCAGAGTGTAGCCGTCCAGCGCGTAGTTGGCCGCGATGTCTTTCGCGAGCATGCGCGTCTCGGTGTCCGAATCGCAAACCAGGTCTGCAACGCCCACGAGGGCGCCTTCAAGCAGTCGTGTCTGTCCCAAGGCGTCCATCACGCTTTGCGCATTATAGCGGAACTTGGTCCAGTCGGGGTACTGGTGTATAAAAAGCGGCTTCGAAACGATCATTTAACGCAAAATATACGTAGAATGGTCGCTTTTGCAAGTCCAAAATAGGAATGTTCCATCTTGGAATAAGAAATTATCACTTTTTTTCGTCGAATTTCAAAATTGTGTTTATATTAGTTTACAAGATGGATGAAAGGGGCCAAGCGGTTTGAGGTGTTTGCGCTTGGTGAGAGGCTCGGTGACGAGGTTGGCGTACCGAGCCTCTCCTTTTTTTTATTTTTGCCCTATGCAAAAAATCGATACATGGTACAAGGCCGAGGGCTATTGCCCTGCCGAAGAATTTGAAATCGCAAGCTACCTGCTTTTCGAAGCCGGCGTGGCGACACTCGAAGAATTGGACCCGAAAGAAGATGGTCGCACGGACTTCTGCTTTTATACCGGCGACAAGGCCGAACGCGACCGTATCGTAAACGAATTTCCGCAGTATCATTTTGCTGTTAGCGAAGAACCCGCGAAGGATTGGGACAAGTGGTGGCGCGACCGTGCGCAGCCGGTGTCTGTTTCCCCGCATTTGTGGGTGCGCCCGCCTTGGGTTGAATTCACGCCTGATGACCCCAAAGCCGTGGTGCTTGAACTTGAAGCCAAAACCGCTTTCGGTACTGGCGAACACGATACCACAAGTAGCTGCGCGACTTTGATGGAATCGATAGATTTTAATGGCAAGACTGTGCTTGATATCGGTACAGGTACGGGCATTTTGGCCATGTACGCTCGCCGCTTGGGCGCGAAGCTCGCTGTCGGCACCGAAATTGACCCGCTCACGATTCCCTGCATTGCTGAAAACCTCGAACGCAACGGCTTCAAGGAAAGCGACTGCATTCTCGGATTCCTGGATGCTTTCAAGGACGGCGCCAAGTTCGACGTTATTCTCTGCAACATGATCCGTAGTGAACTCTGGCCGCTTCGCGACGACATCGAAGACTTGCTCGCCGCAGGCGGTGAACTCATTATTTCGGGCCAGCTCCTCACCGAAAAGGATTACATCCTCAAGTGGTTCGAAGAAGCCGGCTTTAAAGTCAAAGAAGAACGTGTCAGCACAGAGTGGTTGAGTGTGCTTGCACACTCCTAGTGTGAATCAGAGAA
>NZ_CALEFV010000146.1 GCF_937877005.1 uncultured Fibrobacter sp.
CTAGTTCATAATAAGGATTTGCGAGACCTGGCGTAGGATCTGCAACCGACCATCGGTCCGTATCCTTGACTCGTTGCAGCGACTTGCCCGCCTTCGGTGCAGGCAGAACCACCGAATCCAGGCAGTTTCCCGCCGAAAGGCGCCAAACCGACTCGCGCGCATTCGGTAGCGAAAGTGAACCGAGGCTTTCGCAAGCCACTCCTTCCAAAGTTTCTCCTGGAGCGGACTTGGCACACCCCGCATTGTCATGGACAAGCAAGAGCCGGTTCATTCCCCTCAGCCGCAGATAGGAAAACCGGAGCGGGGACTTTTCCTCGAAATGTACCCAGAGACTTTCTGCGGGCATCGTCCCCATTGTATTTTCTCCACCATGCTCCAGCCTGATTTCGACAAACTCGCCTTCCTGGTCCGAAACATCAACCGGATCCGGAAAGAACTCCGCAAAACGAGGACATGCGGACACATGACCAACAAAGCATCCCAGCACAAAAAATGCGCTGCAATGCGACCATAAATATTTAAGCAAGTTCACCCCCGAGGGGTAGAGCTATCCTTAGCCAGTCAAGCCAGCGCCATTTTCTCGGACAGCGGCGTCACCCAAGAACCGTCAGTCGACGGTATAGTCGTTGGGCAACATATAGGCAAGCGGATTCACCGGAGAATTCCCGACCCAGACCTCGTAATGGAGGTGGGGGCCCACGGAACGGCCGGTATTACCCATATAACCAATCACCTGATAACGATGGACGAACTGTCCCTGATGCACAATCGACAGTTGCATGTGACCATAGCGAGTCTTGATCGTGTTCCCGTGGTCAATCGTCACGAAGTTACCGAAGGTCGAACTCATCTGGGCGACTTCCACCACGCCATCGGCTGCGGCATAAATCGGGGTCCAGCGTTCATTCGCAATATCCACCCCCTGATGCATCTTGCCAATTTCACCCGTAACCGGGTGGATACGGGGACCGAACGCCGAAGCGTAACGTCCCTGAGTCGGAGCAATGGACGGCACAAATCGCCATGCGGACATTTTCTGATCCATGAACTTGTTCAAGTTGCGGAAAGAGGCGTCATTGTTCGCAAGCTTTCCCTGAATACGCTGAGCGGTCTCGCCGAGAATCGACATACGTTCAAAGACAGGAGATGTCTTGCGAAGCAGGAGCGAGTCGGCGCGAATAGAGCCTCCTGTACCCAGTTCCCTAGAAGATTCGTCCTGCGTCGGTAGACTGAAACGGGCATAGAGGCGATTTTCGTCGTTCAAGAAAGAATTCGTCGTATTGGACAAGTAATCCAGGGTACCCTGAATCTGGGTCATTTCACGATCCAGCTTGGCACGTTCCTTCAACTGGTGGTTCAGGATGCCGTCGTAAATCGTCGTCGAAGCAAGCTGGACAACGAACAGCAAGACCCCTATCGCCACAAAGAAGCGAAGTACCGGCCAGGCCTTGAAGAGGAACGCCGGCATGTGCAGCGTCACGGACTTCGAGGAGTTCTGGAAGTGAATGGTGGTCTTGTAAAAATTCACGGGCGAAAAGATAGCAAAAGAACACCAAAAAGCCCTTAAAAAAAAGGTGACACAGGCCAAACAACATGCCAAAGACCCGCAAATGGGCCAATCCAACAAAAAAAGGGCACTTCAGCCCTTTAATGCAAGAAAAAAGTAAGTTTCAACACAGGTACACGGCAAGGCTCTTTCTAGACAGGATTGTCTATGTCGACAAACCTGGCCGGTATTCCGAGTTCATTCCGAATCTTTTCCGCCAGGGCGCGAACGCCGAAGATTTCGGTGCGATGGTGCCCAGCCGACACCAGATTGAACCCGAGTTCCTCCACCGTGATGGGGACGGCTTCCTTGATTTCACCCGTCACGAAAGCATCGCAACCAAGCGAGACCGCCTCCTCGACACCGCTTGCGCCTGAACCGCTACAGATGCCGACCTTGCGGATAGTTTTGCTACCGTAAAAGAGCTCATGCTGAACCCCATGCTCGAAGGCCGCATTGAGACGCTCCACGAACGCTTCGCGAGAAAGGGGGGGCGCAAACTCACCCACGACACCGATGGTCCTCTCTCCTTCCTGTAGGAACCCCTGGACATCCGAAAGTCCAAGAGCGCGGGCAATCAAGGCGTTATTGCCGATCTCCACATGTCCGTCGAGCGGAAGGTGAAAGCCGTAAAGCGAAATACCATTCTGCATCAGGCGACGCATGCGCTGTCCGAACTTACCCACAAGGATGCGGTTTTCGCCATTCCAAAAGCCGTTCGGATGATGGACCACGATACAGTCCGCCCCTTCTTCTATGGCCGCATCAATGAGTCTATCGCGAAAGGAAACTCCTGTCACAACGCGAGTCACCTTGTCAGACGCCTCGACACAGAGACCATCGACGCAGTAGTCCCTGAATGCCTGCGGTTCAAGCAGATTATTGAGCCAGTCGGAAAAATCGGAAAGTTTCATAAGTCGCCCGCGAGTTTTCAATGAAATAAGTCCATGATAAAGGTAGTAAAAAGAATCGAAAAGATGCATTTATAGCGTCTTATCAGCCTTTTTGGGTTGTCCAGCTTTATGCGTTTTTCTAAATTTATGCATAGATAAAGTTTCAACCTTATTTTAGGAGCCTACATGGCACATTATCTTTTTACTTCTGAATCCGTATCCAAGGGTCACCCGGACAAAGTCTGCGACCAGATTTCGGACGCGATCCTTGACGCGTGCCTCGCCCAAGACCCGAACAGCCGCGTCGCTTGCGAAACGCTCGTGAACACGGGCCTCGTCGTCATTTCCGGCGAAATCACCACCAAGGCTGTCATCGACTACCAGCAGATCGCCCGCAAGACCATCAAGGGAATCGGCTACGTGAATCCGGAACTCGCCTTCGACTACAAGGGTTGTTCCGTGCTCGTTGCCATGGACAAGCAGTCCCCGGACATCGCCCAGGGCGTGGACGCTAAGGCTGCCGACGGTAAAGAAGACGACAAGCAGGGTGCCGG
>NZ_CALEFV010000147.1 GCF_937877005.1 uncultured Fibrobacter sp.
CATTCCTCCTAAGCATTGCGCGGATTATCCTTCGATATCGCCGAGGCCCTTGCGGTAGGCGACGAGCTTTTCGCGAACTGCAGGGTCTGCGATGGCGACGATGTGGGCGGCGAGGTAACCGGCATTCTTGCCGTTGCCGATGCCGACCGTGGCCACCGGGATTCCCGGGGGCATCTGCACGATGGAGTGCAGAGCATCGACGCCGTTGAGCGGGCCGCCGGCGCAGGGCAGGCCAATGACCGGAAGAATCGTGTGCCCTGCGAGCACGCCCGGAAGGGCTGCAGCGAGGCCAGCGACACCGATGAGGACCTGGAGGCCTCGCCCGGCGGCTTCGCGAGCATACTTCGCGGTGGCGTTCGGGGTGCGATGTGCGGAGAGAATGTTGAATTCCCACACGATGCCGAAGGCGTCGAGCACCGCGGTGATTTTATCTACAGTTTCCTGGTCGGACTTGCTACCCGCAACGATACCGACCTTTGCATTTTCTTTCAAATCCATTTTATTACCTCTTATTTCGCCATCTTGGCGAGACGGGCCAAACCCTTCTTGCCGATGTCCTTGCGGTAGAACTTGCCTTCGAACTGAACCTTTTCGGCGGCTTCGTAAGCGATGTCGAGAGCGGCCTGGAGCGTTTCGCCATGGCCCACCACACCGAACACGCGGCCACCGTTCGTGACCAGCTTGCCATCGACCATCTTGGTACCGGCATGGAGCACCTGGGCGCCGTTCTTTTCGGCTTCTTCGATACCCGTGACGACCTTGCCCTTTTCGTAGGAACCCGGATAGCCCTTGCTTGCGAGCACCACGATTGCGGAACTGCCCTTCGGGGCCTTCGGTGCACCGAGCTTTGCGAGTTCACCCTTTTCGGCAGCGTCGAACAACGCGAGCACGTCGCCGTCGTAGAGCGGGAGCACAATCTGGCATTCGGGGTCGCCGAGGCGGCAGTTGTATTCCACGACCTTCGGGCCCTTCGCAGTCACCATGATGCCCACGTAGAGCACGCCCGTGTAAGGCTTGCCTTCGGCAGCCATGCCCTTGAGGGTCGGTTCGATAATCGTTTTCTTCACGACCTCGAGGAGAGCGTCCGTCACCACCGGAGCAGGGCTGTAGGCGCCCATGCCGCCCGTGTTCGGGCCCTTGTCGTCGTCAAAGACGCGCTTGTGGTCCTGGGCAGAAGAGAGAATCACGTAGTCCTTGCCGTCGCAAACCACGAAGATGGAGGCTTCTTCGCCGTCCATGAATTCTTCAATCACGACCGTCTTGCCGGATTCACCAAAGACAGCCTTGTCGCCAAGCATTTCTTCGACAGCGTCGTTCGCTTCCTTGTCGGTCATGCAGACGATAGCGCCCTTGCCCGCAGCGAGGCCCGACGCCTTCACCACGATCGGAGCCGGATGTTCGGCAAGGAACTTCTTGGCAGAGGCGAGATCGGTGAAGGTCTCGAAGGCTGCCGTCGGCACGTTGTACTTCTTCATGATATCCTTGCTGAAGGCCTTGGAGCCTTCGAGCGCGGCAGCAGCCGCAGTCGGGCCGAAAGCGCGCAGCCCGCGACGGCGGAATTCATCCACCACGCCCGCGACCAGCGGAATTTCGGGGCCGATGACCGCGAGGTCAATCTTTTCGGCAACCGCGAGGTCAGCGATCGCCTTCGGGTCGGTCACATCCACCGGCACGCACTTGCCGAGGTTAGCCATGCCCGGGTTGCCCGGAGCGCACACGAGAGTGTCGCACAGCGGCGACTTCTTGACTGCAAGAGCGATGGCATGTTCGCGACCACCGCTACCAACGACGAGAATATTCATAAGCGAGTCCTTATACTTGTACGGGGGATAATTTAGAAAAACAGGGAATCCATTAAAAACCAAATCGACTTTCAAAACCCCAATAAAAGCCCTTAGGATCCATACCATTGATGAAATAGTGAACATTCATTGAATCTTTCTTTTTCCTAAGATCAAAAATTAAGATATTTCGTGCTTTATCAGACCAATACTGATAACCAAATAAAACATTATTGTCCCACAGGAAATTCAACAAATTCCACACAAAACCTAATGAAGCTGATGTCGAAAAACCGACATCAAAACTTGAACTTTTACTTTCGTCACCACCATAACTTTTGTCGTTTGCATATTTAAAGACAGGAGCCCCAATAGCTTGTATATATGGCGAAAAGCTATTTATGGGAACATTTCTGTGTTTTACCCTTGGTTCTGAATAATTCGGCATGACTAAACGTCCTAAATAGTAACGATAACCCACTCCTAAACTTGTTACGCTTCTGAAGCCTTCCCAATCTTTATTCCCTTCATTATCTTCAATGTCAGAGAAACGCATAAAAGTAGTCAGATTGAATATCAATGAACCATTGTAAGAATTTTCTTTTTCAAGAGTAAAATCGAATAAAAAAGCCCCAAAAGCAGGCAATATCAAAATATCACTTATTGTCAAATTGCTTATATAGAAGTTTGTCCTCGGCGCAATAGTGTCCGTGCTATACACATAACGTTTATAACGTTTCTCTGACGTTTTACTCAAATCTACCGAAACGGAGTCTTTTTGAGCAAAAGCCGTAACGAAACTAAACGCAAGAATTATGAGAATAAACTTTTTCATACCAAGCGCACAAGTTTGCGCATTTTTATTAAAATCCC
>NZ_CALEFV010000148.1 GCF_937877005.1 uncultured Fibrobacter sp.
GAACTACAGGGAACTGCTAGCGATTGGCACCACATGCCAAAGCGAAATCCCCGAACATGAGACGCTCATGCAGGGAAATGTCATTTTCAAAGAGGTAAACAATGAACCTGTCCCCTAATATCCCCGAAACCATGATTCCGGGTTCCTACACGGGCTACAACTACTACGCTGGCCCGAACGGGTTGCCCGCAAACATCCAGAAGGTGCTGCTTATCGGCGATGTTTCCACCGCCAAGGCGTCCGATACCCCGGTAAACAAGCCCACCGAAATCGGCACCGAAACCGAGGCTTACGACTTTGCCGGTGCGGGTTCCGTGCTCATGCAGATGTACAAGGCCGCGAAGAAGGCCTGGAAGTATGCCCAGATTACGATGCTCCGCCATGGTGCTGTGACTGGTTCTGCCGCCACCTGGGAAAGTACCCTTTCCGGGACGGCTACTGCGGCAGGCATTGTCTCTGTCGTCATTAACGGCCAGAAGATCAGCGTGGGAGTTGCCAAGACCGACACCGCCGCCGCTGTCGCTACGGCCCTTGCCGCCGAAGTGAACAACACCCCGGACGCCCCTGTCACCGCCGAAGCCGCTACCGCCAAGGTCACGCTTACCGCTAAGTGCAAGGGTGCGTATGTGTCCGCCGCTGCGGGTGGCCTGAACGTGTCCGTGACATCCGAAGCAACCGGCATCACCGCAGGCGCTGTGAGCGCCACGGCTGGCGTCGGTACGGTTGACCTTACGACGGCCCTTGCTGCCGCTTTCCCGGAACGTTTCCACATCATCGTTTCCCCGGTGAACGATTCCACGAACCTCGGCTACCTCAAGACGCATCTTGAAGCTGCCGCCGCGCCGCTCGAACAGCGTGGCCAGCGTGCCATCTGCGCGATGGTCTCGGCTTCGGCTTCCGACGCGAAGAGCGCGGCCACCGCCCAGAACTACGAACGCCTGCATATCGCGGCGGTCAAGACCAAGATCGATGCTACCGTGTGGGAAATCGCGGCTGGTCTCGGCGCGATTTTTGCAAGCAACTCCAAGCCGAACGTGCCGATGAACGGCGTGGCCATTCCTGGCCTTGCCACCCCTGCCGTCGAGGACAAGTGGAGTGGCGAAGAACAGGACCTGCTTCTCTACGGCGGCGTGATTCCTCTCGTCGAAGAAGACAGCCAGCTCTGCATCGTGCGTGCCGTGACCACCAAGAGCAACAACAGCGGTTCCCGCTTCACCAAGCTCATCGACACGGGCGTCATCGCCTCGCTTGACTACTTCCGCGACTCCATCCTCGCGATGCACCGCGCCAAGTACAAGAACAAGGTCATCCATGCGCTTCTGCCCGATGCCCTGAACGAAGACAACAAGGCCATCGCCTACGCCCTCGAAGCCGAAGCAATTCTGCGCTACATCGACGATTACGCCGACCAGTTCATTACGCAGGAATCGCCGAACGAACCGGGCCGCATGCTTTGCCAGATTGTCGTGCCTGGCCTGAACCAGATCTATTCCACCATCGACCTTTACCTGTAAGGAGTGAATCATGAGAATTTCTTCGCTTACTCTCACCAAGGACGGTTCCGCTATTTCCGACTTTTCCAAGTTCAAGGAAAACGAAATCGAGACCGTGCAGACTGTCGAGCACTTCAATGGCGAAGACGCCATCAAGGTGCCCAAGAAATACGGCTTTTCGCTGACTTACCTCCCGGAATCCGGTGCCGACATGGACTGGGTGTCCGAAGAGGACAAGAACGATGCAGGCTGGACTGTCATCGTGAACTATGTGGGCGGCAAGAAGGTCGTGTTCGGTGGCGTTCACCTGCTCAAGTCCACCCCGAACGAGATGGACGGCAAGACCGCCAAGGAATACCAGCTCGACTTCTTCGCCTCTAGCCGCAAGGTGAGCTGATGACTGAGTTCGAAAAGTCTATTCGAGAGAAGAAGGGCGAAAAACCCGACGAACTCATCGAGCGCATCAAGACATCGCACGATATCAAGCGCACCGTGAGCTGGCCGGGTTGCCCCGATGTCAAGGTCGAAATCCGCCTGTTATCGCTTTCCGATGCCCGAAAGGCCAAGGTCGATAACCAGCTGGAGTTCAAGCACGACGGTATCGAGATTGCGATGCACAACCTGGCCGACTACCGCGAACAGGAAGCGGTTCACGGCATGTGGCGTGCGTTCTACAACCCCGCGACCGGCGAGCGTATCTTCCGGGACGCAGAACACCTCCGTTCATTCTGTACCCCGGATGAACTGAAGAAGCTCTGCGACGAATACAACGCTTTTGCCGAGGCTAACGACCCGAGTATCGAGGAACTTTCCGACGAAAGTATCGATACGCTTATCGAGACGCTAAAAAAAACGCCGGACCAGGTTCCGTTGAAGCTCGTAAGCTTGAATTTGGCCTGGAAGCTAGTGCGTACTTTGGTTGCCCGGTTGCAAGCATAACTGATGCCCAGTGGCTCCTTGTCTTTGCGATGAAGGGGCTGATGGGTCCACCTGAAAAAGACGATGAAGGATGGCAGATAATTGGCGAAAAATGAAGTCACATT
>NZ_CALEFV010000149.1 GCF_937877005.1 uncultured Fibrobacter sp.
GCGGGAACGACAACAAAATAAAGAGTTGCGTGAAGGACACGGTAAAGGCGTTGCCAGAATGCAATGCGAGTAGAGAGGGGATTTTAGGAGAGAAAGATTCCGTTTATTTTATCTGTAACTCTAGTTCATGGGTCAAGGCTACGGTTCTCGAATATGATACATATGGATTAGAATGCTTTGACGATGGACGTGTGGTAACAGGAAATGTTGCAGATAGCAACCTGTATGTTTGTGAAGAAGGCACTTTTCGTGTTGCATCGGAAAAAGAAGTTGAATTTTACAATGATACTTATGGATTAAAATGCGTTGATGGTCGGATTGCCAGTGGGGTTGTAGATTCGACTAACAAATATATGTGTGAATCAGGAAGGTTTCGGACTGCAACAGAATGGGAAAAAGATACAGAAGCTCTTGACTGCATAGAGGGAGAACTTACAAAAGGGACGAATAAAAATTATGTTTGCGAATCCGGAAAGTTTAGGATAGCGAATACTGTAGAAACACTATTAAATAAAGCCTGCACAGTGAAAAATGAGGGTGAAACCGTTATAGACTCTTCTTATTATTTTACATATTTCTGTAATGAGGGAACATGGCGTGATATAATGTTGTGGGAGTGGGATGTCACGAAGGAAGCCCGTTTTAATAAAGAAATTGATTATGGAGTGATGACTGACGACCGTAACAATAGAGTTTATAAAACTGTAAAAATTGGTAGTCAAATATGGATGGCTGAAAATTTGAACTATTATGATAGGGCGACAATGCCCTTGGATGAGATGACTTCGTGTTTCAATGATATAGATGAAAATTGCGATGTTGGAGGACGTCTTTATGATTGGGCTGCTGCTGCGGATTCTGTTACATTGGCAAAAACTATTGATTTTAATGCATGTAAAGGAACAATGTGCAAACTACCGTCGAAAATTCAGGGTGCTTGTCCTAATAATTGGCATTTACCTGATACATCGGAATGGAAAACTTTGTTTAATACGGTGGGTGGACTTTCAACAGCTGGTAAAGTGCTAAAATCTTTGACTGGTTGGGGACATAGTACTGCCGATGGTCATTATGGTCTTAATGCAACCGATATCTATGGATTTTCCGTGTTGCCCGCTGGTCACGCATTAATCTATGGAACTTCTTGGAGATATGTCAATGAAGGTGGTCGAGTTTATTTTTGGAGTACTACTCAATATGGAAATGGAAATTCGGCGTTTACGATGAGATTTGATAGAGATTCGGATGCAGTTCTTGTTGAGGAAAATTCTAAACATTGGCTTCGATTGCCCGTCCGTTGTATCAAGGACTCCGACTAAATCCCCAAAGGTTTCGCTATGAAAAACACATTCGCGAAAAAGTTTATGGTCTGCGCCCTTGCGGGGGTGCTCGGTTTCGCCCTGACCGCTTGTGACGATTCGTCGTCGGCTAGTTCCGACGAAACAGGTGTTTCCAGTTCGTCTGTAGAGTCGCCTGATTCGAGTGTCACCCTGAGCGGAGCGTCAGCGGAGTCGAATGGGTCTAGTAACGAAAATATGGAAAAAGATAAGTATTCCAGTAGTGTCAAGGGATCTGAACCTGTCGAAGTATCAAGTAGTTCCGCGAAAGAAACAAAGAATTCATCTGACTCCAAGAGTTCAAGTTCTGTAAAGACGGATGATTCTTCTAGCAGTAACAAGGATGTGTCCAGTTCGTCGGTTAGTTCTTCATCTAGTGAAAACCAAAGTAGCAGTTCTTCAGTGAAACAATCTTCTTCGTCAGTTGCTTCGAGTAGCAGTGAGTATAAACCCTACAATCATCAAAAGTTTTTTTCTTCTGATAGTCTTCTTTCCGGTGCTTATAAAAAATTTACAGATGAACGCAATGGACGTATGTATTATTATCTTACAATTAACGGGAAAAATCAGGATGGCGAGTCCGCTTCTGTAACGGTAATGGCAGAAAATCTGAACATTGGGGAAATGGTCGATGGAACAAAGGAACAATCGAATGATTCGAAAATTGAACGTTATTGTTATAACGACGATACAACGAATTGCGATAAATATGGTGGGCTTTACCAATGGGCGGAAGCGCTGCAGTTGTCGAGCGAATGCAATACCAAGAGTTGTGCCGCCCAGATAGATCCCGACGGCGATGGGTTCCACCAGGGAATTTGCCCGAAAGGCTGGCACTTACTGACGTATGACGAATTCTACATCGTTGTTCATGCCGATGGAAACGTTAATCCCCTTGTGGAAGGAGTGCGAGCCATGAGTTTCGGCGGACATAACTATTGCGGATATAGTTTGATTGGGGCTGGATATAGAACAAAAGAAGGGAATTTTGAAGAATTAAATGAATCTGCTTATTGGTTTTACCCTTCTGAGCATCCAGATCGTTTTAGTGCCACAAGAGGTGGTGCCGGCACTAGTAGTAAACGGGAAACCGGTTTTTACTTGGGATATAACGATAAAGTGACAGGCAATTCCATCCGTTGCGCTCGAAATTAACTTTTTACTGAAATCTCTTTACATTGGGTAAAAAAATGGATAAACGAAATTGTAAAAAAGGCTCTAGCCGTAACAATTTCAAAATTGAACAACTTGAACCCCGCCTAATGATGGTTTTTGCGGTATAAATTCCACATTCCATATTTCACATTGCTTGGTTTGTGGGTGGTGAAAATTTTTACAGGAGATAATGGTATGAAGTGTGTCAAGGGTCTTGGTTTCTTGTGGGTGGCGGTGCTCGCGGCATTCTTCGCCCTTTCCGCTTGCGATGACTCTTCGTCGGCTAGTTCCGACGAAACCGGTGTTTCCAGTTCATCTGTAGAGTCTTCTGATTCGAGAGTCACCCTGAGCGGAGCGTCAGCGGAGTCGAATGGGTCTAGTGACGAAAATATGGAAAAAGACAAGTCTTCCAGTAGTGTCAAGGGTTCCGAGCCCGCCGAAGTGTCCAGTAGTTCCGCGAAAGAAACAAAGAACTCATCTGACTCCAAGAGCTCCAGTTCCATAAAGTCGGGAGATTCTTCCAGCAGTAATAAGGATAAATCTAGTTCGTCGGTGAGTTCTTCATCCAGCGAAATAACCGACTATGTTGGGCTGCCCTGTGAAGGCATACTTTCAGATGGAAATACGGGAAAAATATATTTGTGCGTAGATGGACGATATGTGCTCTACGTGCCTACGGAAAGTTCCAGTTCTGGGTCCTATGAACCGTTCGACCAAACTCTGCCTTTGAAAAAGTTTGAGGAAGAGCGCTACAAGACATTTACTGACTCGCGCAATGGCCGTGTCTATTATTACCTGACAATCATGGGCAAAGATGAAGATGGTGTCAAGGATACCATAGACGTTATGGCACAGAACTTGAATATCGCCGATGTCACCTTGAAGGCTGGCGAAAACATGACCGACGACACGAAAATCGAACGCTACTGCTACAACGACGACACCACCAAGTGCGACCGTTACGGCGGCCTTTACCAGTGGGCGGAGATGATGGGTTTCAACGATAGTTGCAATACCAAGAGTTGTGCTGACCTTATACAGCCAAACCACCAGGGAATTTGCCCAAAAGGCTGGCGTTTGATGACGCGGCATGATTTTGAAGTTGCCCGAAGCAGTACGGAATACGGGGTCCGTGGCTTGCGTTCTGAATATAATTTTACAGGAAACAATGAAAGCGGACTATCTCTTACTGGGGCAGGTGCTTATTTTAATCAAAGAGGTTTCGCGGATTTAGATTCAGCGTTTTACATGTTTTATCCCTCGGAATCTGTTTTCCAAGATAAGGTTTTGGCTCTTGGGCAGGTTATATCGCGTTATACTGATGGATCTGGAACTGCAAGAGGCTCTAAATTTGACGCATTTTCTGTCCGTTGCGTAAAATTAAAATAAATTTCAACAAAGACATTCAAGATGAATAACAAGTCTAAGAAATCTTCCAAGAAGAACTCTCAAAAAAATTTCAATATTGAACCCCTTGAACCTCGTCTGATGATGGCTGCCGTCGAATAATCATCCCACACCCCACACTTCACATTTCACATTGCTTCTGCGTTAGGGGGCGTCGCACCTTTGTGGCGAGACGCGCAAGCGGCTCGATGAGCCGAGGGTGCTCGGCGAGCAGCACCCGCCCCGGCCCGTGGCCGGGGAACGCCCAATAAATGGCTAAATTTCGAAAATTATTTAGTAGGAAAATTATTTTTCTGCTAAATAATTTGTTATATTAGGGGTATGGAATTCCTAGATCGTGAAGAAGAATCGAAAAGGCTGAAGGCGGAACTCTCCCGGAAGGGGGCGTCTTTTGTCGTTGTCTATGGCCGTCGCAGGTTGGGTAAGTCCACCTTGTTAAAGCGCGTCTTGAAGGAAAACGATATCTATTTTATGGCGGACAGTTCGGAAGAATCCGCCCAGCGGCGTTTCCTGGCCATGGCGATTGCAGTCCGGTATGAGGGTTTCGATTCCGTTGCTTACCCCGACTGGGAGTCGCTTTTCAGGGCCTTCAACTACAGGTGCGCGAAGGGTTCTACGCTCTGCCTGGACGAGTTCCCGTATCTTGTGAAATCCTGCGAGATGTTGCCCTCTACGCTGCAGAAGCTGCTGGACGAAAAGTCCTTGAACTTCAACCTGGTGATTTGCGGTTCGTCGCAACAGATGATGTTCGATGTCGCTCTCGACGAAAAATCGCCATTGTATGGGCGTGCCCATGAAATTCTCCGGTTGAAGCCTATTCCGGTTTCTTACTTGCCTTCTGCGTTGAAAATTTCGGCAAAGGAGGCCATTTCTGAATATGCCGTTTGGGGCGGGGTGCCCCGCTATTGGGAATTGCGTGAACGGTATCGGAATTTCAAGTCGGCCTTGAGGGAATTGGCCCTTTCTCCCATGGGCGTCCTTCATGACGAGCCTGTGCATATTTTGCGCGACGACATGCGCGACCTGGTGCAGGCTTCTACACTTCTTGGAATCATCGGGAACGGTGCGAACCGAATTTCGGAGATTGCGGCGCGTGCCGAAAAAAATGCGGCGACTTTGAGCGCCCCTTTAAAAAGGCTCGTGACCATGCAGCTTGTTGATCGGGAAATCCCTTTCGGTGAAAATCCCAAAAACAGCAAGCACGGCATTTACCACTTGTCCGACCCGTTCATTAATTTCTATTACCGGTTTATCAGCCCGTATCGTTCGCTGTTGGAACTGGGGCGTGTTGATTACGTGGAAGAAATCGTCCAACAGCATTTCCCTGAATTTGAAGGTTTTTGCTGGGAACGCCTTTGCCGGCAGGCGGTTAGCGGGCAGGTTGTCGGTGGCGAGATGTTCAATGTGGCTTCCAGGTGGTGGGGCAATGTCGGCAAGTCAGAGCGGATCGAAATCGATGTCGTTGCCGAAAGCATGGACAAGAAAACGCTACTTGTCGGGGAATGCAAATGGACGAATGGCGAAAATGCGGGGCGCCTGTTTGCTCATCTGAATGAGCAGGTCCAGAAATTGCCGTTCGTCCACAAGTATAGAAAAATCGTCCCGGTTCTTTTTTTGAAAGAAAAACCTCGCGACAAGACGGATGGAATTGTCTTTTTACCGGAAGACATCCTTAAAATTATTTAGTAGGAAAATTATTTTTCTGCTGAATAATTTATTTTGCCCAAATCTACCATAAAATGCCTACATTTGGCAAGTTATAACTCCTATATGTCCCAGGTTGAGTCATATAGAAAATTTCTGATAGAAAATCTTGAAAAAAGTTGTTTTTATGTGCGCTGAAGGCTTGCGGTGCAGGGGGGTGCTTTGTTATTTTTAGGGGGTAAGGTTTACAAAGGGATGTTCTTATGAGAAAGTCTTTCCAGCGTGTCATTGCGACCCTGAACTTGTTTCAGGGGAAGCAATCTCTAGCCATCTTCTTGTTGGCGGCAATATTTGCCCTTTCCGCCTGCGACGATTCGTCGTCGGCGGGGGGTGATAATAACGAAACAAGTGCCCTGAGCAGCGCCGAAGGGCAAGATTATGTATCGTCTGGTTCGGAAAAGTCTTCTTCATCGAGTGCCAAGGTCACTGATAAGGGTAGCGACGCCAAGTCCAGCGACAGCAAGTCCAACGATCCCACCGAAGTGACCGACAAGTCCAGCGATAGCAAGTCCAACGATCCCGCCGAAGTGACCGACAAGTCTAGCGACAGCAAGGACTGCCCATCTTCGGCAGGAACATCGACCGAATCAAGTAACTCGAATTCGTCTGGAAATGACGCAATGTCAAGCAACAGTTCTGCGAAGTCCTCCTCCAGCAGTGTGATTGTTACGAACTCTTCGAGTTCCCGCAATGAGAATTCATCTTCGAGTGAAACGACGCTATCCTGCAGCAGTGAACTCAGCGAGGCTAGCAGTTCATCTGAAAGTTTAAGCGCTGGTAGTATTTACGATGC